>JBOIAB010000319.1:0-3786 GCA_050738635.1 Steroidobacteraceae bacterium | reverse complement strand
CTGCAGGACTGCGATCGCCTCCGGCGTGTTGAAATCATCGTCCATCGCCTCCTCGAAGCGGGCGGCGTATCCGGGGCCCGGCACCGCGGCCGGCTCCGGCAGGTCGCGCAAGGCCGTCATGATTCGTCCGAGGGACGCATCCGCCTGCTCGAGCTGCTCGAGCGAGTAGTTGATGGGCCCGCGGTATTGGCTTGCGAGCACGAAGTAGCGCAGCACCTCGGGATGGCGCACCACCTTCTCCAGCACCTCGCGCACCGTAAAGAAATTGCCGAGCGATTTCGACATCTTCTCGTTGTCGATGTTGACGAAGCCGTTGTGCATCCAGATGTCGGCGAAGCGGTCGCCGGTGGCCGCGCACGTCTGCGCGATCTCGTTCTCGTGGTGCGGAAACTTCAGGTCGAGACCGCCCCCATGGATGTCGAAATGTGAGCCGAGCAGCTCCACCGACATGGCGGAGCACTCGATGTGCCATCCCGGACGCCCCTTGCCCCAGGGCGAGTCCCACGCCGGCTCGCCGGGCTTCGCGTGCTTCCAGAGCACGAAATCGAGCGGGTCGCGCTTGGCCTCGTCGATCTCCACGCGGGCGCCGGCGCGCAGGTCCGCCAGGCGCTTGCCGGAGAGTCGACCGTAGCCGTCGAACTTCCCTACGGCATACATGACGTCGCCGTTAGGCGCAGCGTAGGCATAACCACGCTCAATGAGCGTCTCGACCATAGCTATGATGGCTGGGAGATGCTGCGTAGCGCGCGGCTCGAAATCCGGGCGTGCAACTCCGAGCGCGTCGCAATCCTCGTACATCGCCGTGATGAACCGCTCTGTGAGAGCGCCGATGGGCTCACCATTCTCCGCGGCCCGCCTGATGATCTTGTCATCGATGTCCGTGATGTTGCGCACGTGCGTGACGCGGTATCCCCGGTACTGCAGGTATCTCTTCACGACATCGAACACGATCATCATGCGCGCATGTCCGACGTGCATGCAGTCATACACGGTCAGGCCACAGACATACATCCGGACCTCGCCGGGTGTGACGGGCTCGAGTGGCTGCTTCTCTCCGGTGAGCGAGTTGTGAATGCGGATCATGTCGTCTGCGTCGTGAAGGTGAACTGTCGGGATATCAGGCAAAGCGTGCGAGCCGCACCTGCGCCTCGCCGGTGGGCATGGCCTTGAGGAGCGGCGCGAGCTCCGGTCCGTGGCTGCGGCCTGTGAGCGCGAGGCGCAAAGGCATGTAGAGCTCCGCGCCCTTTCTACCGGTTGCCGCCCGGACGGCCGCGGCAATCGCCGGCAGGTCGTTGCCGTTCTGCGCCGCGGCCTCGGTGGCGGCTGCGAAGTAGCGCTCGCCCGCGTTGCGGACGACCGCTTCGCCCTCGGGCTCGAGCGCCGGTGGCGGTCCGAAGACGATCTGCGCCCACGGCTGCGCATCCTCCGGCAACACCATATTGGGCAGAATCGCAGCGACGAAGGCGCGCACGGCGGACTCGTTGAGCCCGGAAGGGAGCGCCGGTGCCAGCCATGACCGCGCCTCCTCGGCCGACAGGTGGTGCGCCGCTTCCTTCTGCCATACGCGCAGCTGCTGCGCATCAAAGTGTGCGGACGACCGTCCGAGGTGCGCCGGATCGAACGCGCGCGTCATGGCATCGAGATCGAGCAATCCGTGCTCACCGCTCGAGTGGCCGAGCCGAAAGAGATGGTTGCGCAGCGCCTCCGGACGGTAGCCGCAGTCGCGATATTCGCGGACGCTCGTCGCACCGTGTCGTTTGGAGAGGGGTGACCCGTCCGGCCCCAGGATGAGCGATACGTGTCCGTAGCCTGGTGCGCGCAGCCCCAGCGCTTCGAGAATCAGCAGCTGCCGCGGCGTGTTGGCCAGATGATCCTCGCCACGAACGACCAGGGTCACCCCCATCGAAGCGTCATCGACGGCATTGGAGAAGAAGAATGCCGCCGTGCCGTCCGCACGCCGCACGATGAAGTCGCCGATGTCATCCGACAGAAAGCTTTGCGGGCCGTGGACCAGGTCCGTGAATCCGATGCGCCGGCCCGTGGGAACGCGAAACCGCAGGGTGGCGGGCAGGCCCTGTGCCTGCCTGGCGCGCCGCTGCTCGCCAGTCAGGTCGCGGCAGGTGCCGGCATAGCGCGGCGGCCGGCCCGAGCCGAGCTGCGCGCGGCGCGCGGCTGCCAGCTCGAGCGGCGTGCAGAAGCAGGGATAGGCGATCTCCTGCCCTGCGAGCGCGGCGAAGAAATGGGCGTAAATCGCACTCCGCTGCGACTGGCGATAGGGCCCGCGGTCGTCCTCCCTGTCCGGTCCCGCATCCAAGTTCAGGCCGAGCCAGCGCAAATCTTCGAGCACCACGCCCAGGTGCGCCTCCTGGCTGCGCTGCGCGTCGGTATCCTCGATGCGCAGCAGGAAGCGGCCGCCGGCGCGCCGCGCCAGCAGATAGTTAAAGAGCGCGGTGCGCGCGTTGCCCAGGTGCAATTCGCCGGTCGGGCTCGGCGCAAAGCGCGTCACCGCCTCGCGGTCGAACCCTGCGGCCGCTGTGCTGTCCATTCCGGTCATGCGGCAATGGTACGGGGTTTGCCGCGGTAGCGACATCGCCCAGCCCCCGGGGCTCAGGCGCTGCTAAGATCCCCGGTTTCGAGACTATAAAGCGACGGAGACCAGATGCGCGCCCGCCACCGGACCCTGAAACAGAAACTAGCCCTCGCCCTGGCGGTTGCCTGCGCTTGCCTCGTCCTCGCGCCGCCCGCCGCGCGGGCGGATGATGCGACCCCCTCCAATCCGGAGGTGCGCGTCACGACGAACATGGGCTCCTTCGTGATCGAGCTGTATCCGGACCGGGCGCCCCTCACCGTGGCCGATTTTCTGCGCTACGTGAACGAGGGCTTTTACAACAACACCCTCTTCCATCGGGTGGTCGCCAACTTCGTCATCCAGGGCGGCGGACATGATGCGAATCCGCCCTACGATTTGAAGCCCACCTATCCGCCGGTCAACAATGAGTCGGGCAATGGCCTGCAGAACAAGCGTGGCGCCGTGGGCCTGGCGCGCGCCGCCGGCGCGCATACCGGCAATGCGCAGTTCTACGTCAATCTCGTCGACAACCCGGAGCTCGACCCCCTGCCCACACGCTGGGGCTACGCGGTCTTCGGCCAGATCGTGGAAGGGATGGACGTCGTCGATCGGATCGGAGTCGTCCCGACGGGTGCCTTCGGCCCCTTCAAGGCTGATGCGCCCGTGAAGGCCGTAGTCATCCAGAGCGTCGCGCTCATCACCCCGCCGGGGCTGGCGACACCGCCGGCGAGCACGCCCCCGGCCGCCGCGCCTTCGGCAACACCTCCGGCGGGCACCGCGCCAGCAGGAACGCCGCCCGCGGCAACACCGCCCGCTGGCACGACTCCCCAGTCTTCACAACCGACGGCGAGCCCGCCGGCGCAGCCCACAAGCCCGGGATCGCCGTCAACGGCGCCCTCGGGCACGAAGCCGGCGACTCCGCCGCCCGCGACGCCGCCGAAGTCGCAGGCGAACGAGGCTGACCAGCCCAGCGACAGCGGCTCGCTGCCGTGACGCCGGCGTCGGGCCCCGCGGTGCCGCGGGCTCCGAGCTCGACGCCCGCGCGATACCTGTTTGTTTCCGACGTCCATCTCGACGCCGCTGCGCGTCACCTGGCGCAGCGCGGCCAGTACCGCCGGGCCTTCACCTGCATCGTCATCCCCGATCCAACTCTCGAACAGATCGCCCAGGATGTAGAGCGCGCAAGCTGCCGCTGGATTTGCGACCTGCGTGCGCAG
>JBOIAB010000318.1:0-5947 GCA_050738635.1 Steroidobacteraceae bacterium | reverse complement strand
ACGCTCAAGCCGGGCGGTGGCGTTGCTGCTGGCAGTTCCCTCAGCCGCGTTCGCCCTCGGTCTCGGAGACATCCGTCTCCTCTCGCCTCTCGATCAGCCCCTCAAGGCGCAGATCGAGCTGCTCGATGCCACACCGGATGCGGTGCAGAACCTGCAGGTTCAGCTCGCGCCGCAGGACACTTTTGCGCGCTACGGCCTAAATTGGCCGCAGTTCCTCAGCAGCGTGCACGTCAAAGCCGTGCACACCGCCGATGGGCGCGAAGTCATCGAGCTGTCTTCGGATCAGCCGGTCACCGACCCGGTGCTCACCGTGCTGGTCGAGGCCAACTGGGACCGCGGGCATCTGATCCGCGAGTACACCGTGCTTCTCGACCCGCCCGTGTACGTGCCCAATCAGTCACCGGGCGCCGCTCAGCAGGTAGCGCCCGCTGCCACCGGAACCGCCCGGCGGGGTGGAGAGATCGCACGCTCGCAGGCGCAGACCGCGCCGGCCCCAGCGCCGGAAGCTTCCGCCGCCTCCACGCCGGCCTCCGCAGAGTCGGCGGCCGGTAGCGGCAATGAATCTGCCAGCACCGCGTCCGATTCGGGGGGCGAGCCTCACTCGCTCACCGTGCGTCACGGTCAGACGCTCTCCGGCATCGCCAATGGCCTGAGCGGCGCCGGGCTGGCCTCCGGCAGCACGCGCTCCTGGATGGTGGCCATCTATCAGCAGAATCCGGCCGCATTCGAGCGCAACATGAATCTGCTGCGCTCGGGCGCCGTGCTGCGCATTCCCGACAATGCCGCGGTCGCTGCCATCGCACCCGCGGACGCGACGGCGGAGATCCGCCGGCAGTACGCCGCCTGGCACGGCGGATCACCGCAGTCGGCCGGCGCCGAGGCTGGTCCGGGAAGGCTGCGTCTGGTTGCACCGGCGAGCGGCGCCGGCGGATCGGCCGCTGCGGGCGCTGCCTCCGGCGAGGTCAAATCGCTGCAGGCGCAGGTCCAGACGCTGCAGACGCAGCTGGCGGACGAGCATCGCCTGATGCAACTGAAGGATACGGAGCTGGCGCGCATGCAGGCTCAGCTCGCCGGCAAGCAGGCGCCGCCGGCCACCAATCCCAGCCCGGCGGTGCAGGCGAGCGCGCCGCCGCTGGCCGCTGCCCCAGCACCCGCGCAAGCGCCGCCGAGCGAGGCCACGGCTCCGCCGCCCACCGCCACGCCGCCGCAGCAGGCGAACCCGGTGCCGCCCGTGGTACATCGCGCGCCGTCGAAGCCGGCTGCCTCATTCAAGCCGACCTCGGGGCCATCTCTCGTCGACACGCTCGCCAGGTACTGGTGGGTGGTTGCTCTCTTTTGCCTGGCCCTGCTCGGCGTTGTGTTCTCGCGCATCCTGCGCTCGCGCCGGCAATCGGCTCTCGACGATTCGCTCGGTCGCCTCGCCGCCGCGGGCGGATCGCCGTCACCCTATACGAGACTGGAGCCGTCGACCGGAGACACGGCCTCCCTGCGTCCGCCCACGGCCGACGAGGACAACTTCGTCGTGGAGGAGAGCGGGACGCATGAGCGGCCGAAGCTCGGCGTTACGGCCGGATCCATCACGGCGAAGCACGTCACCACTGCTGATCAGACGATCAGCAGCGAGACGGCGGTCAACCTGGATCAGGGTGATCCGCTCGCCGAAGCCGACTTCCACATGGCCTACGGCCTGTACGATCAGGCTGCCGACCTCATCCGCATCGCCATCGGCCGCGAGCCCGAGCGACGCGATCTGAAGCTCAAGCTCCTCGAAGTCTTCTTCGTGTGGGGCAACAAGGAGCAGTTCCTCAACACCGCGCGTGAGCTGGCCGACAGTCGCGCCGAAGCGGCGCCGGGCGAGTGGGAAAAGATCGTGATCATGGGCAAGCAGCTCGCGCCGGAGGATCCGCTCTTCGCGGCCGGTGCCGCGGTGAGCGGCGCTGCGTCGGCGGGGGTCGATCTCGACCTCGCGGGCGGACAGAGCGCCGGTCTCGACTTCGACATCGCCACTGGACGGACCACCCAGAACCAGGCGCTCGATCTCGACATCGGCTCCGCGCTCGGCGACGGCGAGTCCGCCGTGACGGCCGAGCAGCCCGGCACAGCCACCGATCGCAACATGGCGCTGCTCGACACGAGTGTCACGGACAGCGCCAGCACCGGCACCACGCGCGAGATGACCGCGACCTTGCCTGGGGGCGACGAGCTGCCCGGCGTGTTTGGTACTGAAATCGAAGGTCCGACCATCGAGCAGCCGGCGCTGCACGAGTCGGATCACCAGCCAACGATCCGGCAGAAGGTCGAGACAGCGCTGAAGCAAAGCGGGGCCGACCAGACCGCGGAGCTGGCGATCGACGATCTGGGCCTCGATCTCGGCGCGTTCGAAACACCCGAGGCTGGGGCGGAGGCGACCGAAGCCTTACCGGAAGCCCCGACGCTGGTTGCGGGATTGGACGAGCATTCACGCCGTGTCATGGAGCAGGCGAGTCACGGCCCGGCTGAGCCGCCGCCGGAGCCGACCGGCACCACCAATGCCTGGGAGATCGACGAGAGCGAGCTCGAGGCGGTGCTGACCGACGGCGAAGGCCGTACCAACGGCCACGACACGGCGGCTACCTCGCGGCTGGCGGCGCTCGATCGCTCGCAGGGTGTGGATTACGAGCTCGGCGGCGCCGAGGAGGAGCCTGAGCACGCCGCCAACGGCGCCAGTCTCGACCTCGATGTCGGCACCGCGACGGTGCCGGATGCCGCCTTCACGGCGACCCAGAAGCTGTCGGCGGAGGATCTCGCGCTGCCTGACCTCGAGCCCGTCACGATGAGCGAAGTCGGCACCAAGCTCGACCTCGCGCGCGCTTACATGGACATGGGCGATCCCGAGGGCGCACGCAACATCCTCGAGGAAGTCATGCACGAGGGCTCGGTCGCGCAGCGCCAGGAAGCGGAACGTCTGATGGAGTCGCTGCCCGGGTAGTGCGGATCGCGGTCGCACTCGAATACCAGGGAACGCGCTACGCGGGCTGGCAGAGCCAGCGCTCGGCGGAGACGGTTCAGGTGCTCGCGGAAGGCGCGCTCGGTAAGGTGGCGGCGGAGGCGGTGAGCCTCGTCTGCGCCGGCAGGACCGACGCCGGGGTCCACTCCCGCGGCCAGGTCGCGCATTTCGATACTGCCGCGACCCGCAGCATGCGGGCGTGGGTGCTCGGCGCCAATTCCGAGCTGCCGCCCGACATCAGCATCTCCTGGGTGCGGCCGATGCCCGCGCACTTTCACGCGCGCTACTCGGCGGAGGCGCGCACCTACCGCTACCTCATCTTCAATCGCGCAGCACGCTCGGGGCTGCTGAGCCGGCGCGCAACCTGGATCCACCGCCCGCTCGATGCGCAGCGCATGGCAGAGGCGGCTGCGGCCCTCACGGGTGAGCACGACTTCAGCGCCTTCCGCGCGGCGGAATGCCAGGCCAAATCGCCGATTCGCCGGATGGAGAGACTGACAGTCGAGCGCAGCGGTGACTGGGTCGCGATCGAGGCGACGGCGAATGCCTTCCTACACCACATGGTGCGCAACATCGCGGGCCTCCTCATCCGCGTCGGCAAGGGCGATGCAGCGCCTTCCTGGGCCGCGGAAGTGCTCGCCGGTCGCGATCGGAGGCTGAGCGCCCCGACGGCGCCCGCGGACGGCCTCTACCTATGGCAGGTGCGCTATCCGGCGGCTTTCGCGCTGCCCGAGGCCGGAGAGCCCGAAAACGCTATCATCGGGGCTGGATTCCCACCCTAGGCGGCTCTCATGTCCTGGTTCGAGAAGATCATGCCCTCGCGCATCAAGACCGAGCGCCGTACCCGGTCCGTGCCCGAAGGGCTATGGATCAAGTGCCCTGCCTGCGACGCTGTCCTCTACCGGGCGGAGCTCGAGCGCAATCTGTACGTGTGCCCGAAGTGCAGCCACCACATGCGGATCGGCGGCCGCGAGCGGCTGGAGCGCTTTCTCGACCCGGCCTCCACCGAGGAGATCGGAGCGCGCATCACCCCGGAGGATCCGCTCAAGTTCCGTGACAGCAAGCGCTACAAGGACCGGCTGACCCAGGCGCAGAAGGCAACCGGGGAGACCGATGCGCTCATCGTGCTCGCCGGCACGCTCGAGAAGCTGCCGGTGGTGGCCTGCGCCTTCGAGTTCCAGTTCCTCGGCGGCTCGATGGGCTCGGTCGTCGGCGAGCGCTTCAAGCGGGGCGCCGACCATTGCATCGAGCACCGCAAGCCGCTCGTCTGCTTCACCGCGAGCGGCGGCGCCCGCATGCAGGAGGCGCTCTACTCGCTGCTGCAGATGGCGAAGACCGCCGCGGCGCTGTCGAGACTCGCACAGGCGCATCTGCCTTTCATCTCGGTCATGACCGACCCGACGACCGGCGGTGTCTCGGCGAGCCTCGCCATGCTCGGCGACCTGAATCTCGCCGAGCCGCGGGCGCTGATCGGTTTCGCCGGTCCGCGGGTGATCCAACAGACGGTGCGCGAAACGCTGCCCGAGGGCTTTCAGCGCAGCGAGTTCCTGCTTGATCACGGCGCGCTCGACATGATCGTCGATCGCCGTGACATGCGGGAACGGATCGCCTCGCTGCTGCGCATGCTGTTGAAGCAACCGGCGGCCGCAGCGTAAGCCGCTGCCGGCCCGTGGCCCGATCGCTCGCCGAGTGGCTGGCGCTGCAGGAGGCAGTGCATCCGAAGTCGATCGACCTCGGCCTCACGCGTGTCGCAGCGGTGGCCCGGCAGCTCGGGATCGAGCGGCTGAAGTCCGCGGTCATCACGGTCGGCGGCACCAACGGCAAGGGCTCGACCGCGGCGCATCTCGAGGCGCTGTGGCTCGCCGCCGGCCGCTCGGTCGGGCTCTTCACCTCGCCGCACTTCCTGCGCTACAACGAGCGCATCCGCATCAGCGGCGTCGAGGCCGATGATGCGGCGATCGTCGCCGCCTTCGAGCGCATCGAGGCGGCCCGCGGCGCCACCACCCTGACTTTCTTCGAATACAACACGCTGGCGGCGCTGCTGCTGTTCGCCGCCAGCGGCGTCGAGCTGGCGCTGCTCGAGGTGGGGCTCGGCGGGCGCCTCGACGCCACCAATCTCATCGACGCGAACGTGGCGGTGGTCTGCTCCATCGGCTTCGATCATCGCGACTGGCTGGGGGAGACGCTGGAGGAGATCGGCGCCGAGAAGGCGGGCATCTTCCGCGCCGCGCGCCCGGCGGTGCTCGGCACGGCGCACATGCCGGCGAGCGTCTACGCCGCGATCGCGCGTCTTGGCGCCAAGCCCGTGGTCGCGGAGCGGGACTTCAGCTGGCGGCTGGCGCCGGACTCGGGCGGTGCCGCGCGTTGGAGCTATCGTGGCAGCCGCCTCAGCTTCGCCGATCTGCCGCCTTCGGCGCTCGCCGGCTCCATCCAGTACCGCAACGCTGCCACCGCACTCGCTGCCCTCGAGGCGCTCGCCGACGAGGGCTGCACCGCCGCGGCGCAGGTCATCGCCGCTCTCGATGCGCGGACCGTCGCCACGGGACTTGGCCGCGTGCGGCTCGCGGGCCGCTTCCAGGTGGTGCCCGGACCGGTCGAGTGGATCCTGGACATTGCACACAATCCACCCGCCGCCGAAGTGTTGGCCGCGCAGCTGCGGGAGCGGCCGTGTCAGGGGCGCACATTCGCAGTGGTGGGCATTCTGGGTGACAAGGACGCGCCGGCGATCGCGCGGGCGCTGCAGCCGGCGTTGGATCGTTGGGTGCTCTGCAGCCTGGAGGGTCCGCGCGGCATCTGCGCGGCGGAGCTGGCGCGGCGCCTCGAGCCCCTGGTGAGCGACCCGGTCCTGGCCGATTCGGTGCGGGCGGGCTGCGCGGCCGCGCGCGCCGCCGCGCAGGCAGGGGATCGCGTGGTCGTGTGCGGCTCGGTGCACACAGTGGGGCCGGCGCTCGAGTGGCTTGG
>JBOIAB010000317.1:0-10567 GCA_050738635.1 Steroidobacteraceae bacterium | reverse complement strand
GGCCTTAGGCGAACGGTTTACCACGATCTCGACGCTTTCCTCCTCGGCATCCTCGAGCTCCCATTCGGATGCCTTGAAGAAGCCGCGCGGCTTGCGCGCCATCACCTTCACCTGCTTGGCGCCGAGCCGCAGACTCGAGCGGCAGCAGTCCATCGCCGTGTTGCCGACACCGATGATGAGGACGCGCTCGCCGATCCGGCCAATGTGGCCGAAGGCCACCGACTCCAGCCAGGCGATGCCGATGTGTATGTTGGCATCCGCCGCGGCGCGGCCGGGAATGTCAAGGTTCTTGCCCTTGGGCGCCCCCGAGCCGACGAATACCGCATCGAAGCCGCCGGTCGCGAGCAGCTTCGTCATGCTGGCGATGGGAGACCCAAGCTTGAGGTCGACTCCCATGTCCACGATCATCCGGATCTCCTCCTCGAGCACCGTGTGGGGCAGGCGGAACGAGGGGATGTTGGTGCGCATCAGGCCGCCGGGCTCGCCGTACTGCTCGAAGATCGTGACCTCGTAGCCGAGCGGCATCAGGTCGTTGGCGACCGTGAGCGAGGCGCAGCCGGCCCCGATGCAGGCGATGCGCTTGCCGTTCTTGACCTTGGGGATGGGCGGCAGCTTGCCGGTGATGTCGTCCCGGTTGTCGGCGGCGACGCGCTTCAGCCGGCAGATCGCGACCGGCTTGGCCTCCACCCGGCCGCGGCGGCAGGCTGGCTCGCACGGACGGTCGCAGACTCGTCCGAGGATGCCCGGAAAGACGTTGGAGTGCCGGTTGACGAGGTACGCTTCGGTGAAGCGGCCTTGGGCGATCAGCCGGATGTACTCCGGGACATCCGTATGGGCCGGACAGGCCCACTGGCAATCGACCACACGGTGATAGTAGTCGGGGTGGGAGGTATCTGTAGCTTCCACGATGTACCGCGGCTGGAGCAGGAACGTCCATAATAGTGCAAGCGAGACCCGCGCACCTAGCGCCCTCTGAGAGCCGCCACCGTGAAAGAAGACGCCCCAGGAAGCCCCCTCGAGATCAAGCTGCGCCGTGCCGCCCGCCTGCTGCAGGTCACTTTCGAGGGCGGCAGCTGCTTCGAGCTGCCGTTTGAGTACCTGCGCGTCTATTCCCCGTCGGCCGAGGTCAAAGGGCACGGCCCTGGCCAGGAGACCCTGGTGCTCGGCAAGGAGTCCGTCGGGATCCGCGCGGTCGAGCCGGTCGGCCAGTACGCCGTGAAGCTCGTCTTCGACGACGGCCACGATACCGGCCTCTACACCTGGAAATATCTCTATGAGCTGGGCCGCGACCGGCAGGCTAAGTGGGCCCAATACGTGGCACGGCGCAGTGCCCAGGCGCAATCCGAAAGCAAATGATGGAGCGGCCCAGGCCGTTCCCCGGGGCCGCGGGGTCGAAAAAGCCGTATGGCCTGGCCTGCGCAAATCGCCGGGCGCGATTTGCGCCAAGTAAAGAAAAAAGGCCGGGCGGCTTTGACACCGTCCGGCCCTTTCCGTTCAAGACCCCCTTACCGGGGCCGGAGTCTGCGCGGCATGTGGTCCAAAAAGCAAGACGATACAATGCGCCCTCCGCGCAATCCGGCAATGCGATGACTGACCCCCGATCCACCGACTTTGGCTATGAGCGTGTGCCCTGGCGCGAGAAAGCGCGCCGTGTGCGCGGCGTCTTCGACTCCGTCGCGGGCAACTATGACCTGATGAACGACCTGATGTCGGGCGGTGCGCACCGGCTCTGGAAGCGGTTCACCCTGTCGCTCACGGGGCTGCGGCCCGGCCGGCGGGCGCTCGATGTGGCGGGGGGTACCGGCGATCTTGCAGCGGGTCTGGCGCGGCAGGTGGGGAACCGGGGCCTCGTCGTACTGAGCGACATCAACTCCGCCATGCTGCGCCAGGGGCGCGACCGCCTCACGGATCGAGGCGTCGTCGGCAATGTGCAGTATGTCCAGGCAGACGCGCAGCGCCTGCCTTTCCCCGACGACAGCTTCGACTGCGTCACGATCGGCTTCGGCCTGCGCAACGTCACGGACAAGCCTGCGGCGCTGGCCGCCATGCGGCGGGTGTTGAAACCCGGCGGGCAGCTTCTGGTGCTGGAGTTCTCCCAGCCTGTGGTCCCGGGCCTCGGCCCTCTCTATGACGCCTATTCGTTCCGCGTGCTGCCGCTTCTCGGACGGATCGTGGCGCGGGATGAGGCGAGCTACCGCTATCTCGCGGAGTCCATCCGCATGCATCCGGGCCAGGAGGCGCTGCTCGAGATGATGCAGGCGGCCGGTCTCGAGGGCTGCCGCTATCACAACCTCTCCGGCGGCATCGTCGCGGTGCACCGCGGCTACAAGTACTGACGGGCCAGCCCATGCTCACCGCCACGATCGAGAACGTTCTCAACCGGGGCCTTCCCCGCTCGCCGCGCGCACAGCAACTGTGCGCGGAGCTCGCCGGCCGCCGGATCGCGATCGAGGCGCCGGCGATGGCGCGGCTGCTGGTGGAGTCCACCGGCAACTCGCTGCGCGTCAGCCGCGCAAGCCTGCCGGCCGACGCAGAGGTGATCGGCGGTCCGTTGAGTCTGCTTGCGCTGGGCGGCAGCGCCGCCGGCGCCTCGCTCGCCCGCGGCGAGATCGAGGTGCGCGGCGATGCGGAGCTCGCGCAGAAATTCCACGAGCTGGCGCGGCTGCTCAGGCCCGATCCGGAGGAGGAGCTGTCGATCCTCGTCGGCGATGTGGTGGCGCATCGCATCGGCAGGCTGGCTCGCGGCGCGTTGGGTTGGACCCGCGACTCGGCCGCGACACTGCTGCAGGACCTCGGCGAGTACTTCAGCCACGAGCGTAGAGACCTGATATGCCGCGAGGAAGGCGAGCAGTTCCTGCGCGGCGTGGATGCGTTGCGCGAGGACGTCGATCGGCTCGATGCACGCCTCGAGCTGCTGCAGCAGCGGCTCGAGGCGAAGTGACGCTGGTGCCGCGCCCGTGAAGCTGCGCGTACTTGCGCGGCTGCTGCAGATCCAGCGGGTACTGTTGAAATACGGCCTGCACGACTTCGTGCAGGCGACGCATCTCTACGCACCGCTGCGGTTCCTCTTCTACCTCTCACCCGATACCTGGCTCAATCCCCATCGCACCGCGAGCCGCGCCGTGCGCCTGCGGCTCGCGCTCGAGGAGCTCGGGCCCATCTTCGTGAAATTCGGCCAGGCGGTCTCGACGCGCCGCGACCTTCTGCCGACCGACGTGGCGGATGAGCTCGCGAAGCTGCAGGACCGTGTGCCGCCCTTTCCGGGCGCCATAGCCCGCGCCATTGTCGAGACCGCTTACGGCCGTCCCGTGTTGGAAGCGTTCTCGGAGTTCGAGGAGACGCCTCTCGCCGCCGCCTCGATCGCGCAGGTGCACGCCGCGCGGCTGCTGGACGGCAGGGAAGTGGTCGTGAAGGTCCTGCGCCCGGAAATGCGGGAATCGATAGAGCGGGACCTCGAGGTGCTCTACGCGCTGGCGCAGCTCGCCCAGACCTACTGGCGGCAGGGACGGCGGCTGCGCCCGCGCGAGATCGTGGCGGAGTACGAGAAGACGGTCATCGATGAGCTGGATCTCATGCGCGAGGCCGCTAACGCCTCGCAGCTCAAGCGCAACTTCGCCGGCTCGGATCTCCTCTATGTGCCGGAGGTCTACTGGGACTACTGCCGCCTGGATGTCATGGTGATGGAGCGCATCCACGGCATCCCGATCGCGGACATGGAGCGGCTGCGCGCCGCCGGCACCGACATCAAGCAGCTGGCCGAGAATGGCGTGCGCATCTTCTTCACGCAGGTATTCCGGCACAACTTCTTCCACGCCGACATGCATCCCGGCAACATCTTCGTCATGGTGGACGATCCGCTCAAGCCCCGCTATGCCGCGGTCGACTTCGGCATCGTCGGCACCCTCGATCCGCGCGACCAGCACTATCTCGCCGCCAACTTCCTCGCGGTATTCGATCGCGACTACCGCCGCGTGGCGGAACTGCACGTCGAGTCCGGCTGGGTGCCCGCGGGCACGCGCGTGGACGAGATCGAGTCGGCGGTGCGCACCGTTTGCGAGCCGATTTTCGACCGCCCGCTCGAAGACATCTCCTTCGCCACCCTCCTGGTGCGGCTCTTCGAGATCTCGCGCCGCTTCAACGTGGAGCTGCAGCCGCAGCTCATCCTGCTGCAGAAAACGCTGGTCAACGTCGAGGGGCTCGGCCGCGAGCTGTATCCGCAGCTCGATGTCTGGCACACCGCGGCGCCCATCCTGCGCGAGTGGATGCGCGAGCGCCTGGGCCTGCGCCAGATCTTCCATAACCTGCGGGAGCAGCTGCCGGAGCTGATCGAAGTCGCGCGTGTTCTGCCGGCCATCCTGAAGAGCACCCTGCAGCGGGCCGAGGGCGGCATGCTGCGCATGCTGGTCGAGACGCCCGCCGTCGAGCTGCTGCACGCGGAGCTGCGCCGCGGGCACCGGCGGCGCGACGCGGTCATCCTCGGGGCCGCCGCGCTGCTCGGCGGCATCGTCTGGCTCGCGCTGGGTCACCCCGCATGGCCCGGCTGGACGCTGACCGGGCTCGGTACGGCCTGGCTGCTGTTCGTCTACCGCGTATTTTGATGCGCTCGCTCACCGAAGGCCCCATCAGCCCGGGGATGGTGCTGTTCGCGACGGTGCGCTCCACCGGCGCGGTCATGGTGCCGCTCGCCATCATGACGGTCTCGCTGCTGCTGGTGCGCTTTCCGCTGGCCGATGCCTTGCTGCCGCGCTAGCACGCGCGCGCCATCTGGTGGAGCTTCCCGATTTCCTCCGCGCTGGCGGCGTTTCTCGCCGCGTTCTACTACAAATTCGGCAATTGGCGCGCGGCGCGCATGCTGCGCAGAGAGCTGGCCGCGGCGGCGAGCGCGAGCACCTAGAAGGCCTGAGGCGTCCCTTTCAGCTCGATCCACAAGGCGCGCGCCAGAGCGCAGACTTCGCCATCCTCGTCGAAGATGGCGGTTCCCGCGGCGCGCTTGCGCCCGCTCGCCTCCAGTGCCCAGCCGGTGACGGTGCAGCGCTCGCCAACATGCACCAGGCGATTGACGTGCACGGTGATCTCGCCGAGCAGCATCATCCGGTCGTCGGGGCTCACCGCGTAGTATCCGGGGCAATCGAGCGCCGCCGACATGAACTCCGGCCGCACCTTGCCGGCGCCCTGAGCGAGCGACGCATCGGGAACCCACGGCGCGGCCACGAGGCCGCCGCCCTCCGCGACCGGGCCGGCGAAGACCCTCATGCCATCGCCGCGGGATCGCTGCGTGCCGCAGACGAAACAGGTGGGGAAGCGGTGGTGCTTGAATCCGGCGTAGCGGCGCGAAGCTTCCACGGCCTCGAAGTAACCGGGCGCGCTGCGCGCAAGCAACTCCAAGGTGGCGCTCTTCGCCTCGCCGATGCTCTCCGTCCCTGACCTGATCGCCAGCGTGCCGTCGGCAAGCTCCACGGCATCGAGCGGAGTGTCGAGCGGCGACGGCCGCAGGAGCCGTACCGTGACGGTGCGGCCGGCGTGAACCGCAACGCAGCCGGCGAAATAACCGCCGTTGGCGGAACCCTCTGGACCGCGGAAGCGGCTGGCGATGACGATGGGACTCATCGCGCGCCTCTCAGCTCCCACGCAGCTCGCGCAGCCAGCGAGCCGGGTCCCCGCCCCGCTCCAATACCTCGACGAGCGCGGATCCGATCACGACGCCATCCACGTGATCGCGCAGCAGCTCGAGCTGCGCCCGGCCGCGGATGCCGAAGCCGGCGCATACCGGGACGGGTGACAGGGAGCGCACGGAATCAAGATAGCTCGTGACCTCGGGTGGCACCGCAACGTTCTTGCCCGTCGTGCCCGTCATCGTCACCGCATAGACGAAGCCCTGACTGCCGGCGCAGATCTGCTCCAGGCGCCGCCGTTGGGTCACCGGAGTGACCATCTGGATCAACGCCAGACCCTGCGCTGCCAAAGCGGAGCGCAGCTCGGCGCTCTCGTCGAACGGCAGGTCGGGGACGATGAAACCGGTCACGCCGGCGCGCGCCGCGGCCGCAGCGAGCGCGTCCGGCCCGACGGCGAGCAGCGGGTTGAGATAACTCATGAGGAGCAGCGGCGCGCGGCCGCGCGGCATGGCCTCCAGCTGGGCGAGAATCCAACGCAGGCTGACGCCCTGCGCGAGGGCGGCATGGCTGGCGCGCTGAATGGTAATGCCGTCGGCCATGGGATCGGTGAACGGCACGCCGATCTCGAGGACATCCGCGGCTTCGGCGATCGCACTGACATGCTCCCGGAAGCGGTCGCGGCTCGGAAAGCCGGCGGTGAGATACGCGACCAGCGCCGGCGCGCCGCGCGCCTTGGCCGCCCTGACTGCGGCGCTGATGGCCTCGTGCCCCAGTGTCATTGCTTCACCGACAGCAGCGTCTGTTGGAAGGTCGGCATGTCCTTGTCACCGCGACCGGACAGGCATACGAGCACCGTGCGCCCTCCATGGCTGCGCGCCCAGCGCCGTGCGCCCGTGAGCGCATGAGCACTCTCGAGCGCGGGCAGGATCCCCTCGCACTCGCATAGCTCGCGCACCGTCTCCAGCGCTTCCGCGTCGCTCGCCGTCTCATACCGTGCCCGGCCCGCGGCCGCGAGCAGCGCGTGTTCGGGTCCGACGCCCGGATAATCCAGGCCGGCCGAGACCGAGTGGGTTTCCTGGACCTGGCCGTTCTCGTCCTGCAGCAGCAGCGAATAGGCGCCGTGCAATACTCCGGGCCTGCCGAAGGTGATCGTCGCGGCGTTCTCGCCCAGACCCGTGCCGCGACCGCCCGCCTCGATGCCGATCAGCTCGACCGACCGGTCGGGCACGAAGGCATGGAAGGCGCCGATGGAGTTGGAGCCCCCGCCCACGCAGGCAATCACGGCCTCGGGCAGAGCGCCGTTCTTCTCCAGGATCTGCGCACGCGCCTCGCGCCCGATGACCGACTGCAATTCCCGCACGAGGTAGGGATAAGGATGCGGTCCCATGGCCGAGCCAAGCAGATAGTAGGTCCCCAGCGGATCCGACACCCAGTCGCGCAGCGCCTCATCGATCGCCGCGCGCAGCGTCCGATCGCCGCTCGTCACGGCTACGACCGTCGCGCCCAGCAGGCGCATGCGGTCGACGTTCGGCGCCTGCCGCTCCATGTCGATGGCGCCCATGTAAACCGTGCAGGGCAGCCCCAGGCGCGCGCAGGCCGCCGCGCTCGCGACACCGTGCTGCCCGGCACCGGTTTCAGCGACGATTCGCCTGGCGCCGAGGCGCCTGGCGAGCAGTGCCTGACCGATCGCATTGTTGATCTTGTGCGCGCCGGTATGAGCGAGGTCCTCGCGCTTCAGCCAGACGCGCGCGCCCCAGCGCTCGGCCAGCCGGCCGGCATAGGTCAACGCGGTGGGGCGGCCCACCCAGCTCGAGAGCTCCTGCGCCAGCTCCTGTTGGAACGCCGCGCTCTGCAGATGTTGCCGCACGCCCTGGTCCAGGCGCTCGAGCGCCGGGATCAGCGTCTCGGGCACGTAGCGCCCGCCATATGGCCCGAAGCGTCCGCGGGTATCGGGGAAGCGGCCGGAGATCAGGTCGGCGATCGGATCGTTGCTTGCGCCCGTGCTCATGCGGATTGTTGCTCCTGTTGGATCATCTCGAAGGCGGCGCGCGCCGCGGCGGCGAACCGCACCACTTCGTCGGGGCTCTTCACGCCCGGCCGCTCCTCCACCCCGCTCGAGACGTCGACACCGAAAGGTCGCACTGCGCCGATCGCCGCCGCCACGTTCCAGGCATCGAGGCCCCCGGCCAGCACGAGCTGCGTCCGGCGCGCCACCCGCTGCGCCGTCGTCCAGTCGCACGGCGTGCCGCTGCCGCTCGTCAACCCCTCGAAAAGGAGGCGTGGCGGAAGTTTGCCCTGCGATGGCTCCCAGCCGCGGAAGACAGGCAGCAGCTCGAGCTGCTGCGGCAGAACCAACCCCTGCAGGTCCTCCGAGTCGGTCTGCAACACATCCGGACGGAACACATCGAGAACGTCATCGAGGTGACGTTGACTCGGATGGCGGGTCACCGCGACACAGCGGGCGAGGCCACGCGCAGGCGCCGCGAGCGCGACCGCGTCCTCGAGAGTCAACTGTCGGGGCGAGTCCGCGAAGACGAAGCCGATCGCATCGACGCGTGCCGCCAGCGCCGCCGCAACGGCCTGCGCAGTCGTGATGCCACAAATCTTGATCCACATGATGTCGCTCAGCTGACGGTTGCATCGGCGCGCGCAGCGCGCGCGGCGTTCAGCATGGCGCGCGCCAACGCCGCAGGATCGCTGCCACTCATGAGCGCGCTGCCGACGAGGGCGAGATCATAGCCGGCTTCGGCCGCCCGGCGCGCATCCTCGGCGGACCTGACACCACTCTCGGCCACCCGGGGAATTCCCCGCGGCAGGCGGCCGGCAAGCTGCTCGAGCCGGCTCGGGACCACCTGCAACGTCTGCAGATCGCGCGAGTTGACACCCGCCAGGAGGCCCTCGGTGCCCAGACGACGAAGCATCCCCTCGAGCCGTTCCAGGTCCTGCTCATCGAACACTTCGAGCAGCACGAATAGCTCCAAGGCACGGGCCTGTTGGACCAGGGCTTCGAGCTCGGACGGGGACAGCATCCTGACGATGGCGAGCACGCCGCCAGCTCCAGCCACGCGGGCCTCGACCACCTGGTAGGGATCCACCAGGAAGTCCTTGCGCATCGCCGGCACGGCGAGCGGCAGCAGCGCCTGGGCCGCCAGCCGCAGATGATCCAGGCTGCCGTCGAACCGTGTGGGCTCCGTGAGCACCGAGACGGCGGCGGCGCCGGCACGCGCGTATGTCGTCACGCGTGTTGCCACGTCCTCGTCCGGGCCCCCGAGTCGTCCGGCCGCAGGCGAGCGCAGCTTCAGCTCCGCGATGAGATCGAAGCCGCCGGCCTGCAGGCGCAATCTGGGCGGGGCAGGAGTGGCCATGGCGCGCGCCAGCAGCTGCGCCTGTGGGCAGGCAGCCCGCGCGGCGCGGACGCGCTCGCGACTGGCTGTGGCCATCTGCTGCAGGAAGTCCTCGCTCATCAGGCCGGCTCCAGGCGCGGGGCCGCCAGGGCTGCGAGCACACGGGCGGCGGCGCCGCTGTCGATGGCTCGCGCCGCAAGCTCGATCGCCTCGCGCGGTCGCGCGGCTTTGCCGACCACCTCCAGCGCCAGCGCGGTTCCCAACAGCAGACAGTCGCGATGCGGCCCGCGATCCTCGCCCTGGAGCACGGCCCGCAGGGCGCGGGCGTTATGTTGGGCGTCACCGCCGGCGAGCCGCTCCGGCTCGCAGCGCCGCAGCCCATATTCCTCCGGCGTGCGCGTGTGCCGCTGCGTGCTCCCCGGCCGTACATCGAACAGCGTGAAGGGGCCCACCGGTGTGGGCTCATCCCAGCCTTGCGCGCCGTGCACGACGAATGCCCGCTCCATCGGCATGCCGGCAAGCGTATGCGCCATGAGCTCGGCGACCTCGAGACTGAAGGCGCCGATCACGTGAAACGGCGGCTCGGCGGGATTGGTGAGCGGCCCCAGGATGTTGAATATGGTGCGCACGCCGAGCGCGGCACGCACCGCCGCGACCGCCCTGGTGGCCGGGTGGTAGTGGGGCGCGAAAAGGAAAGTGAAGTTGCAGGCGGCCAGATATCTGCCCGCCAGATCCTCATCCAGCGGCAACGCAAGACCCAGCGCTTCCAACACGTCGGCGCTGCCCGCGCGGCTGGAGATGGATCGGTTGCCGTGCTTGACCACCGGCACACCGCAAGCGGCAGTGAGGAGCGCGGTGCCGGTGGAGATGTTGAGGCTACCGGAGCAGTCGCCGCCCGTGCCGACGACGTCGACGGCGGGCAACCCGGCGGGAATCGAGGGCCGCCGCGCCAGGCGCCGCATCGCCTGGGCGAAGCCGCGCACCTCATCGGCGACGACACCCTTGGAGCGCATCGCGGCGAGTACGGCGCCGGCGAAGGCGGGAGAGGTGGCCGGGTCGGCCAAAACCCCGAGCAACTGCTCGGCCTCGGGCTGGGTGAGGTCGTGCCGCTCGAGCAGACGGTCGAGGAGGTCACGCGCGGCGGACATCGTCGGCTCCTGCGCCGGTGAGGAAATTCCCGAGCAGATGCGGTCCCTGCGGCGTCAGGATGCTCTCCGGATGAAATTGCACTCCTGCCACCGCGAGGTCGCGGTGGCGCACGCCCATGATCTCCCCTTCGGCAGTCCTCGCGGTGACAGTCAACTCGAGCGGCAACGTCTCCGGCGCGGCGATCAGCGAGTGATAGCGTCCGACTTCGCACGGTTGCGGCAGTTCCGCGAACAGTCCGAGGCCGTCATGATGCACGAGCGAGGTCTTGCCGTGCATCAGCCGTCCCGCGCGCACGACCTTGCCGCCGAACACCTCCACGATCGACTGGTGCCCGAGGCAGACGCCGAGTACCGGCACGTGGCCGGCAAAGGCGCGGATCATCTCCATGGAGACGCCGGCGTCATATGGAGTGCCGGGGCCGGGGGAAATGCAGAGGTGCGTCGGGGCAAGGGCGCGGGCCTC
>JBOIAB010000316.1:0-21997 GCA_050738635.1 Steroidobacteraceae bacterium | reverse complement strand
ATGACAACGAGCGCAGCTTCGTCGATCTCTCCTCCATTCCCTTCACCGCCATCCAGCAGGTGCAGGTCCTGAAGGACGGCGCCTCGGCTCTGTACGGTGCGGATGCCGTCGCCGGCGTCGTCAACGTGATCCTCCGGAAGGAATACCAGGGCTTTCACGTCTCGGCCGAAGGCGGCACGTCCTCGCACTGGGACGGCACCACAGAGCACGTCGGCTTCATTGGTGGCAGGGGCGATCTCGCGAGCGACGGCTACAACTGGTACATCTCCGGCGACGTCCGCCATCAGGACCAGATCCTCTCCGCCAACCGCAGCGGCCAATGGGACAGCCAAGACTTCACGGGTTACGGCGGCTATAACCGCACGCCGGGCGCGCCTCCGAGCGAGAATCCGCTCATTCCCTATCCCAACGTGCTCACCGGCTACCTGATCAATCCAAACACGGCGAGCGGCAGTCCGTACGCCTACCTGCCGGGCTGCGATGACACCTCGCTGAATCTGGGTAAGTGCGAATGGCTTCCCGTGGGCGCACAGCTGCAGCCGGCGACGACCAACTTCGATCTGCTGGGCAAGTTCACCAAGGAGCTCGGTGGCGGCTGGGAAGCTGGCGTGCAGGCATCCTACTTCGAGAGCAGAGCTGAAACGGTGGGCTCGTACAACGGAGATCAGGCCGTGGGGACCGGTACCGGCTACGGCAACGGCGGTACCTCGATCATTGGGTTGGCGCCCGGCGAGCTGCCGAATGTGGTCTTCTACCCCGATACCACCGTCCCGGCCAATTACCCCGGCAACCCCTTCGGCGTGGCGGCGCCGTTGGTCTACGACTACCCGGAGCTCGGCAACAGAGACACCAGCGTCGACACCAAGACCTATCGGCTGCTGGGCACTCTCGCCGGCAATGTCGCCGGCTGGGACCTCAACGCCACCCTCGGCGCCATGTACGCCAAGATGGACCAGTGGGATACCGGGGAGATAGCGCCGGGCGAGGCCCAGACCGCGCTCAACAACGGCTATATTCTCGGCAACACCACCACCGGGCCGTCGCTCCTTGGGCCACCGCAACAGGACACGCCGACCAGTCAACTCGATCTGATCGACGTTCACGGCACGCACGAGCTGTTCCGCCTGCCGGGTGGGCCGTTGAACATAGCGATTGGAGCGCAGTGGTACAAGGAGGCGCATAACGACACGCCGCCAAGGGTCGCGGAGCTGGGCATCCAAACGATCGACTCCGTCTACGTGATCGGAACGGAGTATGACCGGGCGGCGTTCGTCGAGCTCGACGGCAACCCGGTGAAGTCGCTCAACATCAACGTGCAGGGGCGCTACGACAACTACCAGACCTTCGGCTCGGATATGACGCCGAAGATCGGATTCAAGTACACCCCCTTCAACTGGATCGCCGTGCGCGGCACCTGGGGCAAGGGCTTTCGCGTGCCCTCGGCGGCCGAGGGGGTCAGCTCCGGCGAGTCATTCGGCGCCGGCGGCTCCACGGATCCGGTCCTGTGTCCGACCGCCTCTCCCGGCACGGGTCTCTACGGGCCTGGCGATTTCCCGAGCCAGTGCGCCATCGCATTGACGGGCGTGCTGTTGGCCAACCCGCATCTGCAGAACGTCAAGTCGACCAACTTCACGGCGGGCTTCGTCCTGCAGCCGATCCGTCCGGTGAGCGTCTCCCTCGACTACTACAACATCAAGCTCGACAATGACATCATCCCGGTGTTCGAGGCCGGCTCGGGGTTCGCCAGCGACATCAGCCTGGTCCGGGGTCCGGCGTTCGTCCTCCCGTACTGTGACCCATCGGCGCACCCGGGCGGCTGCACCAACGCGCAGTTGACCAACGTGACGACTCCGGTGGGCGAGATCGTGGAAGAGAGCTTCCCGTACGTGAACGCCAGCTCGACCAAGACGAGCGGCTACGACGTCGACCTGCAGTACCACTGGGACATGGGCGCCATCGGGCGCTTCACGGGCGAGGCGACGTGGACGCACGAGCTGACGTATCAGGTGATCTTTGCCGGTGTCGGCACCTTCGATTTGGCCGGTACTCACGGCCCCTCTGGTGTGTCGGGCGACACCGGCAATCCGAAGGACCGCGTCAACGTACGGCTGAGCTGGAGCAAGGGCCCGCTGACGATCACGCCCAGCATGAACTACATCTCACACTTCACCATCACCGACCCGTCCTCCGGCATTCCGGACTGCGGCTCGGCGCTGGCGTATGGCGGTAACTTCCCGGCCGGGGTCACCCCCGAGAACAAGCAGTTCTGCAACGTGGGGTACTTCATCGAGACGGATGTCTATGGATCCTATCAGCTCACGACCAACTTCCAGCTGCACGCGTCAGTGACGAACCTCTTCAACAGGCAGCCCCCCGTGGACGTCCAGACCTACGGCTCCGGCAGCTTGTTCGAGCCCTACGACGCGGCGATGCATCAGGACGGTGCGGTGGGCCGGTTCTTCCTGGTCGGATTCGACTACGACTTCTAGTGCGAAAGTGATTGCAACCTTCAAGCGGGACCGGCCCTGCCTCCACCTGGGGGGCGCCGGTCCAACTTGTCGCGTTGAACGGAGCCGGCATGCTGCTGAATGAAGTTGATCTCAGCGGGCGCGTCAACGACCGCATCCTGCTGCGGATGATTTCCTGGGCTTCCGGGAAGCGACGCAAGGGCAGGAGCAGTTTTCGCGCCGATCTCAACCACCAGGTATATTTCGGCACGTCCATGGGAGCCTGGACGCAAACTGCAATGCGCGGGCCCAGTGCCTGGACCATCGGCGAGCGCGAGCTGATGGCCGCGCTGGTG
The DNA here is from genome assembly GCA_050738635.1 of Steroidobacteraceae bacterium. Lineage (GTDB taxonomy): Bacteria > Pseudomonadota > Gammaproteobacteria > Steroidobacterales > Steroidobacteraceae > 13-2-20CM-66-19. Next base: position 19,194 of record JBOIAB010000316.1, on the reverse strand, counting down.
GCGAAGTGGAACGCGTGCATCTATTGCACGGATGTGCACAGCGTGGTGGCGGCAGAGCACGTGGGCAGCGCCTCGGTCGAGGCGGTACTCAAAAATTATGAGGCCGCGCCGATATCCGTGGGACTCAAGGCGACATTGGCGTTCCTGGAGACGATGACGCTGCGGCCCTCGGAGCTGACGGAGGGAGACGCCAGAGCCGTACTTGGCAGAGGTGTCAGCGAGCAGTCATTGGCGGACGCCATTGCCGTGGGAGCGATGTTCAATCTCATCACCCGCTACGTGAACGCTCTCAATTTCTCGATCCCCACGTCGGACCGGCGTCGCCGTGTCGTCGCAGCTCTGGTCCAGGGCGGGTACCCGCCTCGCGGTGCCACCCCTCAGTGATTGTTGCCCTCATCGGATGAGGTGCCGAGGTTCGGATCGTGCAGGATTGCCGCCATGCTGCCCGGCTGACCGGGCCCGGACTTGCCCTGGACGCAGCAATTCTGCAGCAGCTCCCACGGCGAGCGCTGCGCCCGGCCGCGCCAGAAGAGCTCGAATGATTCCAGCTTCGCCGGTCCGACGCCCTGATTGATGAGACCCCCTGTGGCGGGGGGACTCTACAACACTTGCCGTCCCTGTGCGATGGCGGCCTTCAGTTGCTGCTCGCCGGTCTGCGCCTCTTGATCGAGGTCATTGAACACCTGGCGCTCCGCCGCCGTCGGCAGTTCGTAGGCGAGGTCGATGTTGGCCGCGAGATAGGCGAGGTGATCGCGCAGCTTCGTCTCGTGGATCACCGAGCCTTCGCTCGCATGCAGGTCGAGCTGCACATAGCTGCCGATCGCCTGGTCGAGCGCCGCGAGCGCTTCGTGCGCCTTGTCGGCTGAGAGCTTGTGCTGCCCGACCGCGGCGGTGAGCTTCTGCCGTTGCGCGATCGCCTGGTTGAGGGTCTGGTCCAGGCCGTCGAGCACTGCGTGGATCTGCATCTCGAGCGCCAGACGCTGCTGCAGCGCGTCGGGCGCGGGGCGGAGTCGGGGGTCCAGCATGACCTGGAAGGAGCGTTGCGACTTGCGGCCGTTGTAGTCGAGCACCACCGTGTAGCGGCCGGGTATTACAGATGGCCCCTGCACCGTGTCATCGAGTCCGCCGGCGGCGACCGGCGGCTGGAAGCCGGTGACTTCCGTGGCTTCCCCATAGCGCAGGTCCCACTGGAAGAGATTGGAGCCGGCCGTAATGGTCGTCAGCTTCCCGTCGGCCTGCTGCTTTTCCTCACTCGGCGTGAGGTTGTCACGCTGCGCCGGCGTCAGTTTCGGCTGTTTGGTCTTCAGGTGCAGGGCAAAGGTGCGGACCACGTGCCCGTCGCTATCGAGGAAGGTGAGGCTCACCGGCACCTTGCCGTGGTACGTGTCCGGGATGTGGAAGAACACGGACGCGCCAAAGGACGGATTGGTCCCCACATCGTGCTGATACTTCGCCATCGGGCTCGCGCCATAGGCGTGGCTCAGCCATGCCGTCTGAGGCGCATAGACCTGGACATCATCGGCCCCCACGGACGGCTGCAGGGACATCTGTTCCAACAGGGCGAGATTGTCCAGTACCCAGAACGAGCGCCCGTGCGTCGCGACGGTCACGTCCCCCTGGCGCACATCGATGGCGATATCGCGCACCTGCACCCGCGGCAGATTGAGCGACAGCGGCTGCCAGTGCGCGCCGCCGTCGAGGGTCACGAACACCGTGCTCTTGGTGCCGAGGAAGATGAGCCGCGGATCGGACGGGTCCTGGCGGATCGCCAACGCATATTCATCCGCGGGCAGTCCGGTGGTCATCGCCGTCCAGTGCTGGCCATAGTCCGTGGTCTCATAGACATAGGGATGGAAGTCATCCCACATGTAGCGCGAGGCCGTGAGATAGGCGGCACCCGCCGCCTGGTGCGAGGGGTCGATGGAGCTAATTTCGGCCCATTGCGGCAGATCGGGCGGCGTGATCGCCTGCCACGACTTGCCGCCGTCGCGTGTGATGTGTACCAGGCCGTCGGCCGAGCCTGCCCAGATCTCCTGCTTGTCGAGCGGTGAGACCGCGAGCGCCGCGACATCCGGGAAGATCTCCGCGCTCGTCTGGTCGAGATCGATCGGGCCGCCGCTCGGCTGCTCCGTCGTGGGGTCGTTGCGTGTCAGGTCGGGGCTGATCGCGCGCCACGAGCGGCCGTAGTCATCGCTCTGCAGGATGACCTGCGAGGCGATCAGCAGCGCCTTCGGGTCGGCCGGCGAGAAGAAGATCGGATGCGTCCAGCCGAAGCGGTATTTCTGCTCCCCGGAGGAGGAGCCCTCCAGGTAATCCGGCCACGGGCTTACATCGCCATACTGCCCGGTTGCCATGTTGTAGCTGAGGAAGATGCTGAAGTAGCCGCTGCCGTAGGTGACGTTGGGGTCGCCTGGCTTCGGCGCGATGAAAGTGCTCTCGCCGTAGGCGACCCGATTCCAGTCACCGACCGGGATCATTCCGCCCGGGCTGGCGCTCGGACCCTCGAACGAGCCCTCGTCTTGCTGCGCGCCGTAGATGTGGAACGGGAACTGCTCATCGAGCGCCACGTGGTAGAACTGGCCCGTCGGCTGGTTGTGCTCGCCGCTCCAGGTCATGCCGCCATCGGTGGAGACCGTGGCGCCGCCGTCATTGCCCTCGAGCAGCAGTTTCGGGTCGTTCGGATTGACCCACACGATGTGGTTGTCGCCGTGCGGCGTATGCAGCTTGGCGAAATTCCGGCCGCCGTCGCGCGACACCCAGAGCGCATCGACTTCGGGTACGTAGACGACATCCGGGTTCGTCGGGTCGCCATAAATGCTCATGTAATAGAAGGCGCGCTGGCGCAGGCTCCAGTTGGAGTTGACCCGATGCCAGCTGCCGCCGGCGTCATCGGAGCGGAAGACGCCGCCCTGTTTCGCCTGCACGATTGCGTACAGCACCTGTGGGTTGCTGCCCGCGAGCGTGACGCCGATGCGGCCGAGGGTTCCTTGCGGGAAGCCCGCATTGCGCGAGATCTGCGTCCAGTGGGCGCCGCCGTCGCGGCTCTTGTACAGGCCGCTACCCGGGCCGCCGTCATCGAGCTTCCACGGCGTGCGATACGCCTGCCACATGGATGCGTAGAGAACCTGCGGGTTGCCCGGGTCCATCACCAGGTCGATGGCGCCGGTCTTGTCATCGACGTAGAGGATCTTGCTCCAGGTCTTGCCACCGTCGGTCGACTTGAACACACCCCGCTCGGTGTTGGCAGTAAAGACGTGCCCCATCGCCGAGACATACACCACGTCGGGGTTGTGTGGATCGATTGCGATCGCGCTGATGGTGTGCGTGTCGGCGAGACCGGCCGCGTGCCAGTGCTTGCCGGCATCGTCGGAACGGAAAACCCCATCGCCGGTGACGACATCGCCGCGGATGTCACTCTCGCCCGTGCCGACATAGAGAACCTTGGGGTCGGACGCGGCCACCGCGATCGCCCCGATGCTGTCGCTCGAGCCGGGCAGGGTGTGATCGGTGATGTTGGTCCAGCTGACGCCGTAGTTGCTGCTCTTCCAGACACCGCCGTCGACCCCGCCCATGTAAAAGAGGTCGCGCTGCGAGGGCACCCCCGCGACCGCGACGACGCGGCCGCCGATGGCAGGACCGACACTTCGCCACTTGAGCTTGGCATCAGGTCCCTGGGAGGGTGCGGCCGAGGCAGCGGTGAGTGCGGTGAGTGCGGTGAGTGCGGTGAAGATGAGCGCTGTCCCTGCCGCCGCGAGCGTCCGCGAGTACCAGGCGCGCGAGCCAGTGGTGCCGATCATGATCTACTCCCACGGACGGCCCGATGCGGTCCGTCCTTTGATTGTTCTTCAGACGTGCCGAGTGCGATGCACGATCATAGGGGATAGGCCGCGCGCGCGGTCCAGCAGCAGCGATGAGCCGTGCTGCTCCTGCGGCGGGGAGGCGGGACGGGCATAGCCCTTGCTGTCCTTCATCTGATGCGCAATGGGATGACCCAATCGGACTACGCGCGCAGCGACGGCGAGCAGGCGTTCGAGCTGCAGGCCCGGTCGCTGGCCACGGACCTGCCCCCCGTCATGGTCCTTGCCGATCATTTCGGTTACGCCGGCGGGGTGCGCCACGGCGTGACCACGTATCTGCTGCATGTGCTGCCGCTTCTCGCCGCCGCGGGTGTCGAGTTGACGGTGTGCTTTCTGCGCGCGCCGCATGCGGCTGCGGCCGACCTGCGTGACGCAGGAATCCGCCCCGTCTTCTTCGATGCCGGCAAGTGGGATCCAACAGTCGCATGGCGCATCGCCGCACTGGCACAGCGCAATGGCGTTCGTCTGCTACACGCGACAGGCGTGAAGGGAACCCTCGCGGCGCGCATCGCCGCGCGGCTCACCGGCGCGCGAACACTGTTGCATGTCCATGACCTCAACGATCCCGGCGCTCTGCTCGCCGCGCTGCAACGCCTGCTGGCGCAGCCCACGGACGCCGCCGTATGCGTCTCCAAGGCCGTGCGTGAGTTGGCAGTGCACCGTTATCACGTGCGGCCGGAGCGGGTGCGCGTCGCCCGCAACGGCGTTCCTCTGGAAGTGCTGCGGCGTGGGGGCGCGGGTGCGCGCAACCGCGTACTGGCCGAGCTGAACATCGAGCCGGAGCGTCCCGTCCTTGCCATCATCGGCCGCCTGCACCCCGTCAAAGGGCATCGCGCCCTGCTGGCAATGCTGCCGGCGATCCTGCGTGGCTGCCCACGGGCGCTGCTTCTCGTGATCGGCGACGGACCGGAGCGCGCCGGCTGTGAGCAGCTTGCACGCAGTCTCGGCATCGCCGCGCACGTGCGGTTTCTCGGCAAGCGCGGCGACATCCCGCGCCTGCTCGCGGCCATCGACCTGGTGCTGATGCCGTCGGAATCCGAGGGCCTGGGCCTGGCAGCTATCGAGGCTCTGGCCGCAGCTCGTCCGGTCATCGCTTTCGCGGTGGGCGGCCTGCCCGAGGTCGTGGTCGACGGCCGTAACGGCCGCCTGGTGGCACCGGGAGACAGCGACGCGTTTGCGAGCACGGTGGTCGAGACCCTCCGCGATCCCCGCCGGCGGCTCTCCTACGCCCGCGGCGCAGCTTCGAGCGCGCAGCGATTCGGTATCGAGGCCCACGTCCAGCGACTCATCGCTTGCTATCGAATGACCCTCGCCCCCTGATTGGGCCTCCCGGGGAGCCTTCCGCCCCTGCCGTGGTAAATTAGGTGCATGAGAAGAAGGGGAGATGTACGGTGAATGCCTCGAACCAGAGCGTGAAGAACGCTGTACCGAGTGAGCAGCCGGCGGGCCGCCCGCCCGCGCCACCACGGGACCTGGAAAACCGGCACCGACCCCCCGGGCCGGCCGGCGGCGGCCATTCCATGGCAGGGCGGCTCCTCGGACGGCTGCTCGATTACCTCGGCAAGCCGCCGCTCGAGTTCGTTCTCTGGACCGGTGAGCGCATTGCTCCGGCTGACGCCATGCCCGTGGCGCGCGTGCGGGTCGCGAGCCGAGCGACCCTGCTCGGCATCCTGGCCGATGTCCAGATACGGTTTCCGGACGCTTATAGCGATGGACGGCTGGAAATCGAGGGCGATCTGGTGCAGCTCCTCGAGACGGTCTACCACGCGGGCCGCGACGCCCCGCAGCCCCCGCCATTGCGCCGCCTGGTAGAGCGGCTGCGCCGCCCGCACGTCAATACGCTGTGGGGCTCCCGCGAGAACATCCACCACCACTACGACATCAGCAACGAGTTCTACTCGCTTTGGCTCGGTCCGACCATGGCGTATACCTGCGCCTATTACCCGACGCCGACTACCACGCTGGATCAGGCGCAGGTCGCGAAGATGGATCACGTCTGCCGCAAGATGCGCCTGCGCTCGGGCGAGACCGTCGTCGAGGCCGGCTGCGGCTGGGGTGCCCTCGCGCTGCACATGGCGCGGCATTACGGCGTCAAGGTTCGTGCTTTCAACATCTCGCGCGAGCAGGTGGCTTATGCGCGGGAGCGCGCCGCGAAGGAGGGTCTGAGCTCGCAGGTCGAGTACATCCAGGACGACTACCGCAACATCTCCGGCCGCTACGACGCATTCGTTTCCGTCGGCATGCTGGAGCACGTCGGGCTGGTCAACTATCCGGCGCTCGGTGAGGTGATCGCCCGCAGCCTCGGCGCCAATGGCCGCGGCCTCATCCACTCCATCGGGCGCAACCGGCCGGCGCCGCTGCAGCCGTGGATCGAGAAGCGGATCTTCCCCGGCGCCTATCCGCCGTCGCTCGCGGAGATGATGCAGATTTTCGAGCCCTACGACTTCGCGGTGCTCGATGTCGAGAATCTGCGCCTGCACTACGCGCAGACCCTGCGCGACTGGCTGGCCCTCTTCGAGTCGGCGAGCGGCCGCGTGCTCGAGATGTTCGACGAGAAATTCGTGCGCATGTGGCGCATGTATCTGGCGGGCTCGATCGCCGGTTTCCCGACCGGCGCGCTGCAGCTCTTCCAGGTGGTGTTCGCGCCGCGGGACAACAACGAAGTGCCCATGACCCGCGAGCATCTGTACGCGCGCTGAGCATCATGCGCAGCTGTGACGTCCTGATCGTCGGCGGCGGGCCGGCGGGCTCGAGCGCCGCGTGGAAGCTCAGGCAGGCGGGCGCCGAGGTGCTGGTGCTCGACAAGGAACGCTTCCCGCGCCTGAAGCTCTGTGCCGGGTGGATCACCCCGGAGGTCGTGCGCGACCTCGCGATCGACATCGGCACCTATCCGCACCGTTTCCTGACCTTCGACCGGCTGCACATCCACATCAAGGGACTGCATCTTCCCGTGCGCTGTGTGCAGCATTCGATCCGCCGCGTCGAATTCGATGCGTGGCTCCTCGAGCGCTCCGGCGCGGAGGTGTTGCAGCACACCGTGCGCAACATCCGGGAAGAGGGCGGCGACTACATCGTCGACGACGCATTTCGCTGCCGCCATCTCATCGGCGCGGGAGGTACTCGGTGCCCCGTGTACCGCACGCTCTTCCGCGAGCTGAATCCACGGGCCAGTGACCTGCAGACCGTCACCCTCGAGCACGAGATCGAATACGACTGGCGCGCTCCGGAATGCCACCTCTGGTTCTTCGAGCACGGCCTGCCGGGATATGCCTGGTACGTGCCGAAGCAGAACGGCTGGCTCAACGTCGGCATCGGCGGCATGGCCGATCGGATCAAGGCCAGCAACCGCTCGATTCACGATCACTGGCAGCTCTTCACCCGCATGCTCGGGGGCGGGCTCGCCAAGGGAGCCCGTTACGATCCCGCCGGCTACAGCTACTACCTGCGCGGCCGGGTGGATGTGACGCGCCGGGACAATGCCTTCATCGTCGGCGACGCCGCCGGTCTCGCCACGCGCGACATGGCGGAGGGCATCGGCCCCGCGGTGCGCAGCGGGGTCGAGGCGGCCGAAGCCATCCTGCACGGCAAGGAGTACCGCCTGGATGAGGTCACCGGGGCCAGCCTCGGCGGCGGCTTCGCCAGCCGCCTGCTCGATTGGGCGATGACCCGCGGCGCCGGACGTCCAGCCGCCGCCGCTTGAGGTCTCGCGGCGCCTGACCCCGAGGTTGAGCGGCTAGTGCGCGGCCAGCCGGGGCGCCTCCTGCGCCTGGACCTTCTCCAGCGTGTCGTCGGTGTTGGCTTGCGTGAGGCAGTTGAATGCCGCCGCGACGCGCGCCAGCAGACGGCCGGACTTCTCCATCGCGACGATGGTGTTGGCGAAAGTCGGCGGCGCCTGAAAGGGCAGCGGGCTCGGGGTGCAAACCCGCGCGCGGCGCAGGCTGGTCCAGGGCATCGATGTCCCCCGCAAGCGGAATGACGCCGAGCATATCGTCATCCCGGGTCATCCCGGGCCATCCCGGGCCGTTGCGTCGTCGCAACGAGGGGCCTCCCGACCGTCGCCTGTATACGGTGCCGCGAGACCGTGTATGCTTTGCGCCACGATACAGGGACCTGCGACTCGAGACTGCGGGGGGTCACCGCAGCCGCAGGGCCCCGGGAGGGGAGCATGTTGCGGAAGATTGGCCTCGTCGGGGTGGCCGTAGCTGCCCTCGGTCTCGCTGCCTGCGGCGGCACCGATAGTCCGACCGCCGCGGTCGCGAGCAGCAACCAGCGAGGCACCCTCGTCGACAACCCGCCGTTGCGCGTCGCTGCGCTCAATGCCGGCGACTTCACCGCGCAGCTCAACGCCACCAGCTCCGGCCCGCAGCTGATCCAGCTCGCCGGCACGCCGGCCTGCGGCGTGGACTTCTACTACATCAAGTACTGGACCGTGGGGCCCAACAATTCGGCGCAGATGGCTTCCGCCGCGCTGATGGTGCCCACCGGCTCGGCGGCTCCCTGCACCGGTCCGCGGCCCATCGTGCTGTATGCGCACGGCACCACGACCGATTCGGCCTATAACATCGCCAACATCAGCGATGCCACGAATTCCGCCAACCAGGAGTCGGCGCTGATCGCCACGGTATTCGCCGCCCAGGGCTACATCGTCGTGGCGCCCAACTACCTCGGCTATGACATCTCGACCCTCGGCTATCATCCCTTCGTCGACGGCGCCGCGAATGCCATCGACATGATGGATGCGCTGGCGGCGGGCCGCTCCGCGCTGCTCAGCGCGCTCACCCCGGGCACCACCGACAGCGGCAAGCTGTATGTGACCGGATATTCGGAAGGCGGCTACGTCGCCATGGCGACAGTCAAGGCGATGCAGGCGGCCGGCGAAACCGTCACCGCCTCGGCGCCGTCTTCCGGGCCGTACGCGCTGGAAGCGTTCGGCGATGCGACATTCTTCGGTCAGGTTGATATCGGCTCGACCGAGTTTGCGCCGTTGGTGACCAGCAGCTATCAGAACGCCTACGGCAACGTCTTTATGCAGACTTCGGACCTGTATTCCGCGACCTACGCGAGCAGCATCGGCACGCTCGTGCCGGGCGCGCCGATCGGCACCCTGTACCAGGAGGGCAAGCTGCCGCAGACGGCGCTCTTCGACAGCACCGTGCCCACCTCCGCGACCGGCATCAGCTCGCTCGACATGCAGGCCGACGCGCTGCTCGCCATTCCGGCCAGTCCGCCCTACAGCGCCGAGCAAGCGGCCCTGTTCGATCTGGGATTCGGCAATCCGTACCTGCTGAACAACAGCTATCGCGTGGCATACGTGGACGATGCGTTGATCAACCCGGACCAGGCGGAGCTGACGCTGCTCGCCAACGGGACGCTGGATTCGAGCAATGTGGCACCCGCGGCGGCGCCGGCGCTCGGCTTACGCAAGGACTTTTTGCTGAATGACATGCGCTCCGGCTGGTTCCCGCAGGCGCCGATGCTGCTCTGCGGCGGCGATGCGGATCCGACGGTGTACTTCCAGAACACGCAGATCATGGCCGCGGTGTGGGCGCCGTACGTACAGGGTGGGCTGGTGAGCGTGCTAGACCTCAATGGAGCACCGCAGGCCGGCAACCCCTTCGCGCCGCTGCAGGTGGCATTGCAACAGACGGAGGCGCAGCTGGTCGCCGCAGAGGGCTCGGCAGCGATCGCGTCCTACCACACCACGGAGACGCCGTTCTGTATGGTGGCGGCCCGTGGCTTCTTTGCGCAAGTTCCGTAAGCTCGGCGAGATAGGATCATGCAGAAGAAAATCGTGACTCTTGCGCTCGGGGCGGCCGTCGCGCTTGGCACATCCGGGGCATTTGCCGATAACGCCGGACCCAACGACGTCCGGGTGGGCGTGTACTTCGTCCATTTCGACGACAACGCAAGCGACATCAGTGGACCCTACGCGCCGTCCGGGCTCGGCCTGCACGTCAAGAGCCTCGAAACGCTCTATCTGGCGTACGTCCGCTCGTTCTCGGACCACTTCCAGGTCGAGCTGGCGTTCGGTTACCCGCCGGTCACCAAGACCGAGGCCAAGGGACCCGCAACGGTCGGCTCCGTGCCCTACAACGGCCAGGTCATCGCGACGGCGCGTTGGCTGTCGCCGACCGTCCTCTTCGAGTATGTGTTCGGCGATCGCAGCGCTCGCCTGCGCCCCTATGTCGGGATCGGTGGCAACTACACGAATTTCTATTCCCGCCAATCCACCGCCGCGGGTAATGCGGCCAGCGGTGGTCCCACCGCCATCGCGCTCAACCCGTCGGTCGGGGTGGCCGCGACCGCTGGGCTCAGCTACGAGATCACCGACCGCTGGCACGTATACGCCTCGTACTCCGTCGCCCAGGTCAATGCCCATCTGCGGGCAACCACGGCGGGGCTCGAGCGCAGCTCGGAGATCCATTTCTGGCCGAATACGGTAGTGGTGTCGGCGGGCTACTCCTTCTAGACTTACGGGCCAAGCTATGGCCCACGCGCGCCACATCGGCACCGGTATTCCGCGGCTTCTGACCAGGCGGACGACTCGTGCGCGTCTCGTCGGCGCGCTGCTGCTGGCATTCTCCCTGCGGGCGCTCATTCCGCTCGGCTTCATGCCGGCCTCGGACGGCACGCTCTCACTCATGATCTGTCCAGCCGGCTTTCCGAGCTGGCTGCTCCACGACCCGGGCATGGACCAAGGCGGGAACCATGGGACGGGCCACGGCATGGCGATGTCCCGCGGCAGGGCGATGCCGCAGCAACACCCCGGCCAGGGTCATGGGCAGGGCCTCATGGACGAGGGCTACTGTACTTTCACGACGGGTTGCAGCCCGGCGCCGCCACCACTGCTGCTCGCAGTCATTTCTCTGGTGCTTTCATGTATTGCCGTCGTCGCCGTGACGGTGTTGGCACCGGCCGGTATCCGCCTCGTTCACCTCCCCCAGGCGCGCGCTCCTCCCGCCGCGCTCTGATCTCGACCCAATGATGAGCCGTCGCGGCCCGGAGTCCGTCTCCGCCGCCGCTGCGCGGCTATTTGCGATACCCGGTGCGGGCCACGGCGGTCCGCGAGGACATTCGTCATGAGATCAACCCTTCCTGTCCGTGAGCGCGTTGCGCGCACGGGCTTGTCAGCGCTGCTTCTGGCGTTGACTTTTTTCGCGCCCGCGCACGCGTGGGCAGCGGCGTTCGGCGGCGTCAGTGGGACGGTGCAGGATGCGCAATCCAGACCCGTGTCGGGAGCGCACGTTACGCTCCAGTCGATAGTGTCCGGAGCGGTTGCGACCGTGAGAACCGGCAAATCCGGTCGCTTCGATTTCCCGAACGTGGCGCTCGGTACCTATCAGCTTCTCATCGCCGCCGAGGGGTTCAGCAGCGCCATCCAGCCGGTGACCGTCGAGTCCGGCTACTTTCCGAGCTCCCGGATCCTGCTGCAGCGATCGGGCGAGCTGGCCGAGGTGACGGTGAGCGCCGCCGCCGAGCCGCCACCGCCGGTGGCCTCGGTGACGCCGATCACGCTCGTCAGTCAACTGGACATTGAGCGCGCGCCCGGGGCCAGCAACGTCAATAGTCTCGCCATGATCACCGACTTCGTTCCGGGGTCCTACGAGGCACATGACATGCTGCACATTCGCGGCGGCCATCAGACCAGCTGGCTGGTCGACGGGGTCGAGATCCCCAACACCAACATCGCCGAGAATCTGGGTCCGGAGCTCAACCCCGAGGATATCCAGACTCTGGGCGCCGAGCGGGGCGGCTACGGGGCCGACGAGGGCGACCGTACCTACGGCATCTTCAACGTGATCCCGAAGACCGGGTTCGGCACCGAGAGCCAGGCGGACCTCGACGTCACGGCCGGTAATTTCGGCCAGACCGATGATTACCTGAGCGCCGGCAGCCATACGGATGACTTTGCGTACTACGCCAGCCTCGAGGGCAACCGCAGCAATCTCGGTCTGCAGACGCCTGTTTCGGCGGTAATTCACGATCAGACGCGGGGCTACGGTGCGTTCACCAACCTGCAGTACGAGCCGAGCCCGCAGGATGCGGTGAGCCTCGTCGCGCAATTGCGCCAGGACGATTATCAGATACCGGACTGCACCGCGGCGCTCGATGATGCCCCGGACTGCGTCGGACAGCTCGGCGACGAGCAGGGCGAGGCGGATAATTTCGCGCTGCTCTCCTGGGCGCATACCTTCGCGGGCACCGCGGTGCTTGCCAGCTCGCTCATGTATCACTTCGAGCGGGCGGATTATGACGGCGGCGCCGGCGACTATCCGATCGTCACCACTTTTCACCACAGCTCGCAGTACGAGGGCGCCGAGGAGAATCTGCGCATGGAGGTGAGCCGCAATCATATCGATGTCGGCCTCTCCGGCTTCGCGCAGCAGGATCAGGCCGACTTCAACCTGGTGAGCAGCGACGGCGGCTCGCCGCCGATCGCGGAGCTGGAGCGCCCCACCGGCTCGCTGGTCGACGCGTGGGTGCAGGATACGTACACGGTGACTCATTGGCTCAACCTGTCGGCGGGCGTGCGTCAGTCGCACTTCCAGGGCGTCATCAGCGAGAGCGCGACCGACCCGCGGTACGGTGCGACGGTGACCCTGCCGCGCCTGAACTGGGTGCTCACCGCCTTCTGGGGCAAGTACTATCAGGCGCCGCCGCTCGAGACGCTTTCCGGACCCTTCGCCGCCTATGCGACGACCCAGGACACCGAGTTCCTGCCGCTGCACGGTGAGCGCGACAAGGAGCGCCAGTTCGGTGTGACGATCCCGGTGATGGGCTGGATCGTCGCAGCGGACTACTTCGTCACCCAGTCGCGCAACTTCTTCGATCACAATCCGATCGGCGAATCCGACATCTACCTGCCGATCACCGATCAGGGCGCGCTCATCGAGGGGCGGGAGCTGACGCTGCGCTCACCGCCTTCCTGGCGCTACGGGCAGGTGCATCTCGCCTACTCGAACCAGACGGCCGACTGCTTCGGCGCGATCACCGGCGGCCTGGTCGTGCCGGGCACCGATTGCGGCCCTGCTTACAGCGCGCTCGACCACGACCAGCGCAACACGCTCAATGTCGGCTACAACGCCAACCTGCCGCGGCGGTTCTTCGTCAGTGTCAACCTGTCGGTCAACTCGGGGCTGGCCAACGATGGCCCGCCGAGCCACTTGCCGAGCTACGCAGTGCTCGATCTGGCCGTGGGCCGCAACATCACCCGCGACCTGTCACTGTCGCTCACCGGCCTCAATGTGACCAACCGGCACCTGCTCACCGACAACAGCCTGACCTTCGGCGGCGTACATTGGAACGATCCGTTGCAGATCTATGCGGAGCTGCGCTACCGGTTCCACTACTGAGGAGGAGGCTCGGGCCCGGCGGCGGGCGCAGAGTGGTGCAACAGATCGCCGAGCACGCGCCGCACGGTCACGTAGAACACCGGGATCAGCAGCAGTCCGAACACGGTGGCGAACAGCATGCCACCGATGACGCCGGTACCGATCTCGTGGCGTGATACCGCGCCGGCGCCGCTCGACAGCAGCAGTGGCAGCACGCCGAGAATGAAGGCGAACGAGGTCATCAGGATCGGCCGCAGCCGCAGGCGCGCGGCACTGATGACGGCATCGAACAGCGACGAGCCCGCGGCCTGCCTCTGCACCGCGAATTCGACGATCAGGATGGCGTTCTTCGCCGCCAGGCCGATGACCGTGACGAGGCCGATCTTGAAATAGATGTCGTTCGGCACGTGGGTCAACATGCAGAAGGTGATCATGCCGAGCAGCCCCAGGGGCACCACCAGCAGGACCGCGATGGGGATCGACCAGCTTTCATACAATGCCGCCAGGCCGAGGAACACGACCAGGATCGACAGACCCATCAGCTCCGGCGCCGAGTTTCCCGACAGCAGCTCCTGATACGACTGGCCGGTCCAATCCGCGCCGTAGCCGGGCGGCAGCGATTTGCGCACGATGCCCTGCACGGAGGTCATCGCCTGACCCGTGGTGTAGCCGCTTCCGGGGTTGCCCACGATTTCGAGCGCCGGATAGCCGTTGTAGCGCTGCAGTACGGCGGGCCCGATACTCCATTTGGCATCGATCACGCTCGAGAGCGGAATCATCCCGTCCGGGCTGGTCGTCGCCGACGCGCTGGCTCCGACCGGCGCCGTCTTCGAGGAATTGAGCGGCGAATCGGCCGACGGCGTGTACAGATGCTCGAGCGCGCCGGGCCCCATGCGGTATTCCGGCTGGTCCTGGATGTAGACCTGCTTGATGCGCCCGCCATAGGACATCTGGTCGATGTACATGGGCGCGATCTCGGTATCGACCGTGGCGTAAACGTCACTCAGCGACAGGCCCATCGAGGCGGCCTGCTTGCGGTTGACCGAAATGTTGAGCTGCGAGGCGCTGGGCAGAGCATTCTCGCGGACCTGATAGAGCATCGGATCCTTGCCCGCGTCGCTGACCAGCGTCTGCGCGGCGACGTCGAGCTGCTGGTGGGTCTGCCCGGTGCGCGCCAGGAGATACAGATCGATGCCGCCGAAGCGGCTCAGGCCGCGAATCGTCGGCAGGTTGACGGCGAAGACCTGCGCGCCGGAGACCTTGGTGGCCAGCCTGTTGACCTCCGGGATCAACTGCATGACGCTCTGCGAGCGCTTGCTCCAGTCAGTCAGCTTGATGAAGGCCATGCCGACATTCTCGCTGTTGCCGACGAAGCTGAACCCCTCCGGCTGGAAGATGCCGGTGATGTCCTTGCCGATCGGGCTGTGCAGCAGGGTGGCCCGCAACTGGTTCATCACCTGGTCGGTACGCTGCAAGGTCGCATCGGGGGGCAGGTTCACCAGCGCCAGGAGGAACCCCTGGTCCTCGTCAGGAACGAAACTGGTGGGCATGCGCAGGTAAAGGAAGCCGGAGAGCACTGCCACGAGCGCGAACAACATCATCCAGCGCGGGGCGTGTCGTACGGCACTGCCGACGTGCCCCTGGTACATCTGCGCGGTGCTGTTGAAGGCGCGATCGAACCAGCGGAAGAGGGGATTTCTGCCTTCGTGGCGTTCCGGCCTGAGCAGTGCCGCACAGAGCGCCGGTGTGAACGACAGCGCCAGGAACGCGGACAGCGCCATCGAGACGGCGATGGTCAGCGCGAACTGGGCGTAGATGACCCCTGTGGCGCCGGCTTGCAGCGCCGATGGCACGAACACGGCGGTCAGCACCACCGTGATCGCGATGATCGCGCCGGTAATCTGCTTCATCGCCTTGCGCGTCGCGGCGCGCGGGTCGAGGTGCTCCTCGGTCATGATGCGCTCGACGTTTTCGATGACGACGATCGCATCATCGACGACGATGCCTATGGCCAACACCATGCCGAAGAGCGTGAGCTGGTTGACCGAGAAATGCAGCACCGCGAGGCCGATGAAGGTGCCGAGCAGTGCCACCGGGATCACCAGGGTCGGAATCACGGTGGCGCGCAGGTTCTGCAGGAACACCAGCATCACCAGGAATACCAGCACGATCGCCTCGCCGAGCGTCATCAGGACTTCGCCTATCGAAGCCGTGATGAACGGTGTCGTGTCGTAGGGCACGGTCCACTTCACGCCCGGCGGCAGGGTGAGTGCGAGCGAGGCCATTTCCGACTTCACCGCCTCGGCTACCGCGAGCGCGTTGGCGCCCGGGGACAGGAATACGGCGAGGCCGCCGGCCGGCTGGCCGTTGAACAGCGCCGACTGGCCGTATTTCTGGCCGCCGAAGGAGATCTGGGCGACATCGCCCAGCGACACCACACTGCCGTTGCCGTTGGCGCGCAGGATGATGTTGCGGAACTGACGCAGCGAGGTGAAGAGCGCGTCGCCCGAGACGGTAGCGGTGAACTCCTGGCCGTTGATCGCGGGGTCGGCGCCGATCGCGCCGGTGGCGAACTGCGCGTTCTGCGCTTCCACCGCGTTGAGCACGGCGGTCGTCGACAGGCCATAGGCCTGCAGCTTGTGCGGATCGAGCCAGATGCGCACCGCGTACTCGGAGCCGATCAGGAGCGTGCTGCCGACACCATTGATGCGGGCGATCTCGGGCTCGATCTGCGAGGCGAGGATGTCATCCAGGCGCGCGCTGTCGATCGTCGGATTGCTCGAGTACAAGCCGATGAAGAGCAGGATGTCGGGGCTCGCCTTGGCTACCGTGATGCCCTGGCGGGTGACCTCGGCCGGCAGCAGCGGCTGCGCCAGGTCGACTTTGTTCTGCACCTGGACCGCGGCGATGTCGGGGTTGGTGCCGTTGGCGAAGGTGAGGGTGAGGACCGTCTGGCCGTTGGAGCCCGAGGTCGAGCTGAAATAAAGCAGGTTGTCGATGCCGGTGAGCTGCTGCTCGATGACCTGGGTGACCGTCGATTCCATCGTCGCGGCGCTGGCGCCCGGATAGTTGGCGGTGACCGTCACCTGCGGCGGCGCGATGTCCGGGTACGAGTCGACGCCCATCGACCGCAGCGCAATGCTGCCGAAGAGAATCAGGAGGATGGCGATGACCCAAGCGAAAACCGGACGCTCGATGAAAAAGCTAGGCACTGCTCGACTCCTTGGTGCCGGCGCCGGCAGCGCCGTCTGGGCGCCCGCTCAGGCAGTGATCTCGATATCGTGCCGCGCGCCGCCGCCGAGCTCGCTGCGCTGCTGCTCGGAAGCGGCATCCGCCGCGCTCACGCCGCGCTCGATCATCAGGCTCACCCGCAGGCCGGGTTTGTTGTCGCTCAACTGCAGCGAGCCGCCATGCAGCTTGGCGACCGCCTGCACGAGACTGAGGCCCAGTCCCACCCCCGGGGTGCCCCGGCTGGTATCGCCACGGAAGAAGCGCTGCGCCGCCTTCGGCCGGTCGCGCTCCGGAATGCCGGGACCGTCGTCGGCCACGACGACGGCGATGGCGTCCGCGGTCGGCCGCATCACCTCGATCTCGATGTGGCCGCTGCCGGTGACGAACTTGAGCGAGTTGTCGATGAGATTGTTGAGCGCCTGCGCGAGCAACACCGGATCGCACTGTGCCCATACCGGGCCCGGATCACGGAAGGAGAGGGTATGTCCCTTGAGCTCTGCGGCCGGGAGATAGAACTCGACGGCTCTGACGACGAGCTCGGTGACATCGGTTGCGACGAAGTTGGAGCGTCGCAGCCCCGCGTCGATCTCGGCAAGCCGCAGCAGAGCATTGAAGATGCGGATCACCCCGTCGACATCCGCCAGGGCGGCATCGACCTCGGCAAAGGCCTCCTCCGCCGGCGGGCGGGTGAGGGACAGCTCCTCGAGACGTGAGCGCAGCTCCGCGAGCGGCGTACGCAGGTCGTGGGCGATGGAGTTCGATACGTTCGCGATGCCGTGCACGAGCTGCTCGATCTGCTCGAGCAGCCGGTTGATGGTCTGCGCCAGCGTGTCGAGCTCGTCGCCGCGTGAACGCACGTCCAGCCGATGGCTGAGATCGCCGCGCATGATCGCGGCGACGGTCTGCTGGATACCGTGGATGCGCGTGAGGAGGGCCTTGCGGATGAGGACGCCGCCGATGATTCCGGCCACCGTGAGTACCGCCACCGCCGCGGCGAGGCCATACCAGAACCGCCGCTCGATGGGCGCGAAGCGATCGACGTCGCGCCCGACCAGCAGGCGGTAGCCGCCCGGGAGCGCGGTCAGAACCATGGCGATCGTCGCCTGCCGACCGTCCAGGTCGACGGGGAGGGTGTAGCTGCCGGCAAGGATCGGGATGCTGCGCGGCCAGGCCGGAACGTTGCCGGCGAGCGGGCCGCCGCCCGGCCCGACGAACAGCAGCATGCGCTCGCCCGCGATCTGCATCCTGACGCGGTCGTCGATGAATGTCGCCAGCCCCGTCGGGCCGCGCAGGTCGAAGACGTGCGTCAGCCGCTGGGAGTCCTCGTGCAGCAGCTCGAAGCGGAAGTCTTCGATGGTCGCCTGCCACGCATAGCGCAGCGGCGCGGCAAAGAGAACCAGCGCGACGAAGGCCAGCAGGACGTAGCCGGTGGCGAGAGTGGTGGCGGATGAGCGAATGACGCGGGCCATATGCGAAGTACGGGCGCCGCCGCGCGCCTCAGGCGGTGCCTTGTGTGACCGGGGCGGGCGGCGGCTCGGAGCTGATCATATACCCGGCGTTGCGCACGGTCCGCAGAAGCTGCCGCTCGCTCTCCGCCTCGATTTTCTGCCGCAGCTTGCTGATGTGCACGTCGACCACGTTCGTCTCCGGGTCGAAGTGATAGTCCCAGACGTTCTCCAGCAGCATGGTGCGCGTCACCACCTGGCCGGCGTGGCGCATGAGGTACTCGAGCAGCTTGAACTCCCGCGGCTGCAGTTGGATCGCCCGCGGGCCGCGCCACACCTTGCGCGCCAGCAGGTCGATGCGCAGGTCGCCCACTTCGAGCATGGTCTGCGCGGCATCCTGCCGGCGGCGGCGGCTGAGGACATCGATCCGCGCCAGCAGCTCGCCGAAGGCGAACGGCTTGGTGAGATAGTCGTCACCGCCGGCACGCAGGCCCTTGATCCGCTCATCGACATCGCCGAGCGCGCTCAGGATGAGAATGGGGGTGTGATTCTCCGCCTTGCGCAGCGCATCGATGATGGTGAGCCCGTCGATGTTGCCCGGCAGCATGCGGTCCATGATGATGACGTCGTAGTGCTCGCTGACCGCGAGAAAGAGGCCGTCGCGGCCGTTCTCCGCATGATAGGTGGTGTGGCCCGCCTCCGTCAGTCCCTTGGTGACGAAGCGCGCCATCCGCTCGTTGTCCTCGACCACGAGGATCTTCATGACTCGTGCTCGATCGCCGGATGTCCCGGAATCGCCACGGCCGCCGCTTCCTCGTGGTGTGCTCTGCCCCACCACGAAGTCAACCGGGTGTTGAGCCTGTCGAGGTAGAGGTAGATCACTGGCGTGGTGAACAGGGTCAGCGTCTGGCTGAGGAGGAGCCCGCCCACCATGGTGTAGCCGAGCGGCTGGCGCAGCTCCGAGCCGGTGCCTCGGCCCAGCATCAGCGGCAGCGCGCCGAGCAACGCCGACATGGTCGTCATCATGATCGGCCGGAAGCGCAGCACGCAGGCCTTGCGGATCGATTGCACGGGCGTGAGGTGCTCCTCGCGCTCGGCCTGGATCGCGAAGTCGACCATCATGATGCCGTTCTTCTTCACGATGCCGATGAGCAGGATGATGCCGATGAGCGCGATGATCGACAGGTCGAAATGGAACGCCATCAGCATGAGCAGCGCGCCGACTCCCGCCGACGGCAGCGACGACAGAATCGTGAGCGGATGGATGTAGCTCTCGTACAGCATGCCGAGAATGATGTACACGACCACGATGGCTGCCAGGATCAGATA
>JBOIAB010000315.1:0-16916 GCA_050738635.1 Steroidobacteraceae bacterium | reverse complement strand
CCGTAGAGCACCTCGCCACCGGCGGCGCGTGCGGCCACGACCGCGGACTCGAACCGCTCGACGGCTATAGGGTCGATGAGCGGGCCCATGAGCGTCGCCGGGTCCATGGGATTGCCGATGCGTACCTGGCGGTAGGCATTTATCAGGCGGCGCTCGAGCTCGCCGGCCACGGCTTTGTGGACGAACACGCGGCGGGTGCTGGTGCATCGCTGGCCGGCGGTACCGACCGCGCCAAAGACGATCGCGGGGACGGCAAGATCGAGGTTCGCGGTCTCATCGACGATGATGGCGTTGTTGCCACCGAGCTCGAGGAGACTCTTGCCGAGGCGAGCGGCGACGCGCTCGCCGACTTTGCGGCCGACGGGAGTCGAGCCCGTGAAGGAGATCAGCGCGACCCGAGGGTCGTCGACGAAACGGGTCGCGAGCTCGGTCCCGCCGTCGATGAAGAGCTGAAAGATCGGCGGCAGGCCGCGCGCCGACAACACCCGGTTGCAGAGCTGCTGCACGGCGATGGCGGTGAGCGGGGTCTTGGGCGAAGGCTTCCAGACGGAGACGTTGCCGCAGATCGCGGCGAGGAAGGCGTTCCAGGCCCACACCGCCACCGGGAAGTTGAATGCCGAGAGAATGCCGATCACACCGAGCGGATGCCACTGCTCATACATGCGGTGGCCGGGACGCTCCGAGTGCATGCTGAGGCCGTAGAGCATGCGCGACTGGCCGACGGCAAAGTCGGCGATGTCGATCATCTCCTGCACCTCGCCCAGGCCCTCGGCGAGGATCTTGCCGTTCTCCAGCGAGACCAGCGTGCCGAGATCCGCCTTGGCGCGGCGCAGCTCCTCGCCGATCAGGCGGACGACCTCGCCGCGCTTCGGCGCCGGCACCGCCCGCCAGGCGGCGGCGGTCGCGACGGCCGAGGACATGACGGCCTCGTATTCCTGCAGGCCGGCGGGCCGGACCTGCGCGATGAGGGCGCCGGTTGCCGGATTGCGCACGCTCAGCAGCGGTACGTTGGCGCCGCCGGCCCAGCCATGCGAGCCGGACCAGGCACCGGGATTGAGCGGCGCCAGATCCAGCCGCGCCAGGATGGCGCTGATGTTGGATTCGAGCGCGCTCATCGCGCCGCCACCTTCTTCTGCGTGCGCTGGTGTCCGGTCTTGCCGGAGACGATGACTTCACCGGAGACATCCTTGGTGCCGCCCGGCGCGTAGTAGCGGCCGAAGCGGTTGGCCAGGATATCGGTCAGGCGGAATTCCTCCTGCGCGATGAAACCCTGGTAGCGCTCCGGGTGCTCGAGCACGAGGTCGACGACGGAGGTGATGCCGGCCGCGGTGGTCACCTGGATGGCCGACCAGAGCCGGCCCGCGATGAGCTGCGGATAGATCTTGTTGACGTAATTCTCTTCGCGCAACTGCCCGTCCTGAGTGCCCGTGACCGCTGCGTACACGATGATTACGTCCTGCAGCGTCTGCGGCACGGCGTTCTCGAGAATGCGCTTCAGGGTACCGCGATCCTGATTGAGCTTGAGGTCGTTCATCAGCAGGCGCATCTGCTCGCAGTGGCCCGGGTAGCGGATCGTCTTGTAGTTCATCGACTCGCAGCGCGCGCCGTGCGTCTCTGCCAGCGATCCGAGGCCGCCGGAGGTGTTGAACGCCTCGTAGAGCGTGCCGTCGATCTCGATCTCCTCCATCCCCTCGAGAGGCGCCACTTCCACGCTGCGGCCATCGACGATCGCCTGGCAGGGATTGCCGTACTCGTTGATGAGGCCTTCGGTCGACCACGTGAGCGAGTACTTGAGGACGTTGTTCGGATGCTGCGGCAGGGCGCCGACGCGCAGCTTCACCGCGCGCAGCTCCTGAAAGTGCGTGATGAGCTCCGCCGCGGCAATGCTGATGAAGCCGGGCGCGAGGCCGCACTGCGGCACGAATGCCTGCGAGGCGCCCGTTGCGATGGCGCGAACGGACCGCGTGACCTCCACGTCCTCCGTGAGATCGAAGTAGTGGATCCCCGCCGTGCGTGCGGCCTCCGCCACCGTGACATTGCAGTAGAACGGCAGGCTTGAGACCACGGCATCGACCGGATGGCTGGCCAGGTGCCGCTCGAGCGCGCTCCCCTCCTTGGCATTGAGCGC
This sequence comes from Steroidobacteraceae bacterium, assembly GCA_050738635.1. Classification (GTDB taxonomy): domain Bacteria; phylum Pseudomonadota; class Gammaproteobacteria; order Steroidobacterales; family Steroidobacteraceae; genus 13-2-20CM-66-19. Next base: position 14,788 of record JBOIAB010000315.1, on the reverse strand, counting down.
GTGTGCGGTCATGCCCGCGGCCCCGTGCGCGCGTACCACGGCTTCCGCGATGGCGCCGTCGACGTCCGCGAGTTGAACCTGATAGCCGCCGGAGCTCGCCAGGAGCCCGGAGATCAGAGCACCGATCTTGCCGGCGCCGAGGATGAGTACGCGATGCATTCAGTCCCTCCTGAAACATTCGATTATAGCTGGGGAAGGCCCGCGGGAGGGGCCCATGGTACGATCCGGGCGCCATGCGATCCCCCGAGACAACCTCCTGGCATAGCGCGAGCTGGCAGGCCAAGCCCGCCCAGCAGCAGCCCGTCTATGACGATCCGGCCGCCCTGCAGAGGGTGGTGGCGGACCTGTCGCGACTGCCGCCGATCGTGGTGTCCTGGGAGGTCGAGGCGCTGCGCGACCGCCTGGCCGCCGCCCAGCGCGGGCAGGCCTTCCTGCTGCAGGGGGGCGATTGCGCCGAGACCTTCGCCGATTGCCAGTCGGACACGATCGTCAACAAGCTGAAGATCCTGCTGCAGATGAGCCTGGTGCTGCTGCACGGCCTCAAAAAGCCGATCATCCGCGTCGGACGCATGGCCGGCCAGTACGCCAAGCCCCGCTCGGTGGACACGGAGACCCGCAACGGGGTGACCCTGCCGAGCTTTCGCGGCGACCTGGTCAACCGCCCGGAATTCACCGCCGCGGCGCGCGCCGCTGACCCCGACCTGCTGCTGCGCGGCTACGAGAGGGCGGCGCTGACCCTCAATTTCGCGCGGGCGCTGGTCGAGGGCGGCTTCGCCGACCTGCACCACCCGGAGTACTGGGACCTGGGCTTCGTCAAGCACGCCAAGCTGAAGGACGCCTACCAGCGGATCATCCAGTCGATCGGCGATGCGCTCGATTTCTTCGAGGGAATGAGCGGCACCGCCGTGCATGAGGCGACGCTGGTCGATTTCTATGCCAGCCACGAGGGGCTGCACCTGCTCTATGAGCAGGCGCAGACGCGCTTCATCCCGCGGCAGAACCGCTGGTACAACCTCTCGACGCACATGCCCTGGATCGGCATGCGCACCGCGAAGCTCGATGGCGCGCACGTGGAATACTTCCGCGGCATTTCCAATCCGATCGGCGTCAAGATCGGCACCGCGATGGATGCCGCCTGGCTGCAGGGTCTGGTGACCACACTGAACCCGCAGAATCAGCCCGGCCGCCTGACGCTGATCCACCGCTTCGGCGCGAAGGACATCGCCACGGCCCTGCCGAAGGCCCTCGAGGCCGTGCGCGAGACCGGACAGACCGTGCTCTGGGTCTGCGATCCGATGCACGGCAACACGGAGACCAGCACCGGCGGCCTGAAGACGCGGCGCTTCGAGAATATCCTCAAGGAGCTCGATACGGCCTTCCGCATCCATGCAGAAATGGGCTCGCACTTGGGCGGCGTGCACATCGAGTTGACCGGCGAGGACGTGACCGAATGCACGGGTGGCGCGCGTGGGCTCACCGACGCGGACCTGCAGCGGGCTTACCGCTCCACGGTCGATCCGCGCCTGAATCACGAGCAGGCGCTCGAGCTCGCCATGTTGATCGCGGAGCAAAGCCAGAGCCGGCGCGTCTCTAGTCTATAGCGCTGGAGCCGGGCATCCTGCCCGGCCCAGCGCTGCTTCGAACAAAAAGCGTGGTTTTTGCTCGAAGCTGCGCCACCTGCGGCGGCGGGGCACATCGCTGTGCCTGAGTCGGTACAATTGCGGGATGCAATACGAGCACGTCGTCGTCCCTCCCGAGGGACGCGCTATCACCGTCAATCCCGATAGCACCCTGACCGTCCCCGACAACCCGATCATTCCCTACATCGAAGGGGACGGGATCGGCGTTGACGTCACGCCCGCCATGCTGCGCGTGGTGAACGCCGCGGTCGAAAAAGCGTACGGGCGCAAGCGCCGCATCAGCTGGATGGAGGTTTACTCCGGCGAGAAGGCGAATGCCCGCTACGGCCAGTGGTTTCCCGACGAGACGCTGCACGCGCTGCGCGATTTCGTGGTCTCGATCAAGGGGCCTCTCGGCACGCCCATCGGCGGCGGCATACGCTCCCTCAACGTGGCGATGCGGCAGAGCCTCGATCTCTACGCCTGCGTGCGCCCGATCCGTTATTTCCCGGGAGTCGTCAGCCCGATGCAGGATGCCAGCCTGACGGACATGGTGATCTTCCGCGAGAACACCGAGGACATCTACGCCGGCATCGAATGGCCCGCGGGCTCGGCCGAGGTGCACAAGCTCATCGCCTACCTGCAAAAGGAGTTCGGGGTCACGGGCATCCGCTTCCCGGCGAGCTCGGCGATCGGCATCAAGCCGGTGTCGAAGGAGGGCAGCCAGCGGCTGATCCGCAAGGCCATCCAGTACGCCATCGAGAACGATCGCGTCTCGGTGACGCTGGTGCACAAGGGCAACATCATGAAGTTCACGGAAGGCGCGTTCCGTAACTGGGGCTATCAGCTCGCCAAGGAGGAATTCGGCGCCACCGAAATCGACGGCGGTCCGTGGCTCAAATTCCCGAACCCGCTCACCGGCCACGAGATCATCGTCAAGGACGTGATTGCGGACAACTTCCTGCAGCAGGTGCTGCTGCGCCCGGAGGAATACGACGTCATCGCGACGCTCAATCTGAACGGCGACTACGTTTCCGATGCGCTCGCCGCGCAAGTGGGTGGCATCGGCATCGCGCCGGGAGGCAACATCGGCGACGGGCTCGCGGTGTTCGAAGCGACCCACGGCACGGCGCCGGGCTTCGCGGGCAAGGACCGGGTCAACCCGGGCTCGCTCATCCTCTCCGCAGAAATGATGCTGCGCTACCTTGATTGGAAGGAGGCCGCCGACCTCATCATCAAGGGTGTGACCAACACGATCGCCCACAAGGAGCTCACCTATGACCTGGCGCGGTTGCGCGAGGCCATCAAAGCGCCGAAGCGCGAGCTCGCGCGGCGCAAGAGCGTCGAGGAGGACCTGCAGCGCCTGATCCCGGGGGCGAAGCTCATGAGCTGTTCCGGCTTCGCGACGGCGATCATTCACCACATGGACGACTAGCATTAAGCAGGTCCGGACCAACGCCGGGCGGCGGCCGGTTCTGCCGCTCAAGCGGAGCGAGATCTACGATCCCGGTTGCACCCGCTGTCCGCGGCTCGCAGAGTTCCTGGCCGAGGTGCACGGCACCTACCCGGACTACTGGGCCCGGCCGGTGCCATCGTTCGGCGCCGCGGAGCCGCGGATCGTCTTCGTGGGTCTCGCCCCGGGGATGCACGGCGCGAACCGGACCGGGCGGCCTTTCACCGGCGATTACGCCGGAGAGCTGCTCTACCGCACGCTCTACGAGACCGGACTCGCCACGCGGCCGGAGTCGCTCGCCGCGGACGATGGGCTCGAGCTGAAGCACGCGCGCATCGTCAATTCGGTGAAGTGCGTGCCGCCCGGCAATAAGCCGCTGCCGGACGAGATCCGCGCCTGCAACGCGTACCTGAAGGCCGAGCTCGCCTCGCTCAAGCGCGTGCGTGTGGTACTGGCGCTCGGCAGGGTGGGCCACGACGCCTTCCTCATGGCCAGCGGGCTCAAGCGCAGCCACTTCCCCTTCGGCCACGGGCACGAGCACCGGCTCGACGAGACGCGGTACCTCGTCGACTCGTATCATTGCAGCCGCTACAACACCTCGACCGGGGTGCTCACCGAGCCGATGTTCAGGAAGGTCGTGGCGCGGGCCTGCGAGATTGCCGGCCTTCGCTGATTCCAGGACCGCGGCCCGAGGGCGCTCCAGCGGCGCAGATGACCTCTACTGAATTCGATCACAAAGCGTTCACGGCGGCGCTGCCGCGCCGGCCCGGCGTCTATCGCATGTTCGACGCCGGGCACGAGATCCTCTACGTCGGCAAGGCGCGAAGCCTCAAGGACCGGGTGAGCACCTACTTCGCGGCAAGCAACGTCAATCCGAAGGTCCAGGCGCTGGTGCAGCAGATCGCCGATATCGAGGTCACGGTCACCAACTCCGAGACCGAGGCGCTGCTCCTCGAGTACAACCTCATCAAGGCGCACAAGCCGCGCTTCAACGTCGTGCTGCGGGACGACAAGAGCTTCCCCTACGTGCAGCTCTGCGTCGATCACGACTTTCCACGGCTCGCCTTCTATCGCGGCTCGCGCAGCGCTCCGGGACGTTATTTCGGGCCTTTCCCGACCGCCTGGGCGGTGCGCGACACCCTCAATCAGCTGCAGAAGCTGTTTCGGATCCGCAACTGCCGCGACAGCTTCTTCGCCAATCGCAGCCGTCCCTGCCTGCAGCATCAGATCGGCCGCTGCACGGCGCCCTGTGTCGGGCTCATCAGTCGGGAGGTGTACGCGCAGGACGTCGAGTCCGCCGTCAAAGTGCTCGAGGGCCGCAGCGATGAGGTGAACTCGACGCTGCAGGCGCGCATGGAGGAGGCCGCGGGCCGCCTCGAGTTCGAGCGCGCGGCGCAGATCCGCGATCAGCTCGCCGCGCTGAAACACATTCAGGCGCAGCAGATCGTGACCGCCGAGGGTGAGCGCGACGTCGATGTATTCGTCATCGTCGGGGAGCCAGGGGAGTACGCGATCAGCGTGATGCTGGTGCGTGGCGGGCGCAATCTCGGCACCACGAGTTATTTCCCGCGCGCGGCGCTGGCGGAGCCGGAGGAAGCGCTGTCTTCATTCATCATGCAGTACTACGCCGCGCAGGAGGCGCCGGCGGAAGTGCTGGTCGGACAGAAGCTCGATGACACGGAATCGCTCAGCCAGGCACTGACGGGCCGCGCGGGACACGCCGTCCACGTGCGGACTCCGTCTCGGGGCCTCGGCGCCCGCTGGGCCGAGATGACGCGCGAGAACGCGCAGCAGTCGCTGCGCATTCGGGTGGCGCAGAAGCAGGGCTTGGATGAGATGTTCGCGGCGCTCGCGGCGGTGCTCGAGCTGCCTGAGGCGCCGCAACGCGTCGAATGCTTCGATATCAGCCATACCGGCGGCGAGGGCACCGTCGCCGCGTGCGTGGTGTTCGGCCCGGAAGGGCCGCTGAAGAAGGAATACCGCCGCTTCAACATCACCGGCGTCACCCCTGGGGATGACTATGGCGCGCTGCGGCAGGCGCTCGAGCGCCGCTACACGCGCGTGCGGGACGGCGAGATCCCCGCGCCCGACCTGCTGCTGATCGACGGTGGCCTCGGGCAAATCGGGGCGGTTCACGACGTCCTGGTGGAAGTCGGCTTTGCCGATCTCACCCTGGTCGGCGTCGCCAAGGGGCCGGACCGCCGGCCCGGGCAGGAACGGCTCTTCATCTACGGCGCCGCGGCTCCCCGGGTGCCGGAGGCGCATTCGCCGGCGTCGCGCCTCATCCAGCGCATTCGCGACGAGGCGCACCGATTTGCGATCACCGGCCACCGGCGCAAGCGCGCCCGCCGCTACAATGAGTCGGTGCTCGAGGCCGTCCCGGGCCTGGGACCGGCCAAGCGACGCGCGCTGCTCACTCATTTCGGCGGCTTGCAGGGGGTGATGCGGGCGGGCGTAGCCGATCTCACCGAAGTGGCCGGAATCGGAGCGGCACTGGCGCGCACCCTTTATGATCACCTCCACCCCGGCTCTTAAGCGCGCGATGCTCTGGAACGTGCCGAACACGCTGACGTGGCTGCGGATCGCCGCGATCCCGCTCATCGTGCTGCTTTTCTACATGCCTTCTCACTGGTCGGACCCCGCCGCGGGGCTCGTCTTCGCCGCGGCCGGCGTCACGGACTCGCTCGATGGCTACTTCGCACGCCGCCTCGGGCAGACCTCGCGCCTCGGGGCTTTTCTCGATCCGGTGGCCGACAAGCTGATCGTGGCCGTGGCCCTGGTCCTCCTCATCAGCAAGGACACGCGAGCGCTGATCGTGCTCACGGCCGCAGTCATCATCGGCCGCGAGATCACGATTTCCGCGCTGCGGGAATGGATGGCCGAGATCGGCGCGCGCCGCAAGGTGGCCGTCTCCCAGCTCGGCAAGGTCAAGACCGTCCTGCAGATCGTCGGTCTCTCGATGATGCTCTATCGTTTGCCGCTCATTTCGCTGCCGATCTATCGGATCGGCGTCGTCCTCACGGAGCTGGCCGCGGCCGCCACCCTGGTCTCCATGGTGGCGTACCTGCGCGCGGCGTGGCCGGAGCTCAGACGCTGAGTGCGCCAGCTTCCTTGACTTCGCAGGGCCGGTACTTAAAATCCCGTGCCTCACTCGAGATGCGGGAATAGCTCAGTTGGTAGAGCGCAACCTTGCCAAGGTTGAGGTCGCGAGTTCGAGCCTCGTTTCCCGCTCCAATAAATCAGAAAGTTGCGCCTAACGGGCTGATTTCGTACGGAAATCCGTACGAACAGCCGCCTCGAGGATCCCCGCCCATGACACGCTACCAGACCACCGCGCTCGCGGTCATCGCCGCCTGTTCGTTCAGCGCCGGGGTGCTCGCCGCACCGCCGCCGGTGACGCCCGACATGCTGCAGACCGGGACGGACATTGCCAAGGACTGGAAGCAGCCGCAGGGCAATTTCGACTACACCCGCATCGAAGTCATGATCCCGATGCGCGACGGCGTCAAGCTGCACACCGTGATCATGGCGCCGAAGGGTGCGAAGAGCCTGCCGATGCTGCTCGAGCGCACCCCCTACAACGCCGGCAGCCTGTCCAATACTAACAGTCCCCACATGCGCGATGCGGTCTGGCCCGGCGACCGTGATTGGGCCAATGGCCATTACATCCTGGTCTGGCAGGACATTCGCGGCAAATATGGCTCGCAAGGCGACTATGTCATGACCCGGCCGCCGCGCGGGCCGCTCAACGCTAGCAACACCGACGACACCACCGACGCCTGGGACACTGTTGACTGGCTGGTCAAGCACGTGCAGGGGACTAACGGCAACGTCGGTCTCATCGGCTCCTCCTATGACGGCTGGACCGTCGTCATGGCGCTGCTCGACCCGCATCCGGCGGTCAAGGCGGCAGCGCCCGAGAGCCCGATGATCGATGGTTGGATGGGCGATGACTGGTATCACTACGGCGCCTTCCGCGAAATCAACCTCGACTACTTCATTGGCCAGACCAGCAAGACCGGCGAGGGCCAGGTCATCCCGCGCTGGGCCTATGACGACTACGAGAATTACCTCATGGCCGGCAGCGCCGGCGCGCTTGGAGTAAGCGCCGGCTTCGACCGGCTGCCGTGGTGGAAGCGCTTCGCCGCCCATCCCGCCTATGGCGTCTTCTGGCAGGACCAGGCGCTCGACAAGCTGGTCGCGGCTCACCCGTCCAACGTTCCGACCATCTGGCTGCAGGGCTTGTGGGACCAGGAGGACATCTACGGCGCCGTCCACACCTGGGAAGCGCTCAAGGCCGTCGGCCACGAAGCCAACAACCATCTGGTCATCGGTCCCTGGTACCACAGCCAGATCAACCGCGACGGCTCGACCCTGGGACCGCTCAAGTGGAATGGCGACACCACCGCCGACTTTCGCCAACATGTTCTCATTCCCTTCTTCGACATGTATCTGCAGGACGGCCATCCGGCGATGGAGATGCCGCAGGCGATGGTTTTCAACCCGGCCGAAAAGGAATGGGGCAGGTTCGCCGACTGGCCGGGCGCGAGCCAGCTCACGCCCATCTACCTGCAGGGCAACTTCGGCCTCGCCTTCCATCAGGCGGCCGCGGGCGGGGAGAGCTATGTCTCCGATCCGGCCAAGCCGGTGCCCTACATAAAGCGGCCGATTACCCAGGATGGGTGGCGGACATGGCTGGTACAGGACCAGCGCATCGTATCCAGCCGCACCGACGTATTGAGCTACGAGACGCCCGTACTCGATCATGAGGTCCATCTCGAAGGCGCACCGGTCGCCGACATTTTCGCCAAGACCAGCGGCACGGATGGCGACTTCATCGTCAAGGTCATCGACGTCTATCCACCGACCTATGCCGAGCAGCCGGAGATGGGCGGCTATGAGCTCCCCATTGCGCTCGATATCTTCCGCGGTCGCTACCGCAAGAGCTTCTCGGACCCGTCGCCGATTCCCGCCGGTAAAGTACAGGAATATAAATTCCGTCTGCCGACCGTGAACTACACCTTCAAGCCGGGTCACCGGATCATGGTGCAGGTCCAATCGTCGCTGTTCCCGGTCTACGACCGCAATCCGCAGACCTACGTGCCCAACATCCTGTTCGCCAAGCCATCAGACTTCCACAAGGCGACGGTGACCATCATGCACGGTCCCAAAGCACCCAGCGCGGTACGGCTGCCGGTGGTGGGAACGGGCGCGGCGAATTAGTCGGCGCCAGGCACGAGCACCGGATCCTGGCGGTAAAGGCCGGGGAAGAGGCGCTTCAGGTTGGCAACCTTGGGCAGGTCGTTGACGTAGATATACGGGTAGCTCGGGTGCCGCACGAGAAAGTTCTGGTGGTAGCCCTCGGCCGGATAGAAGCCCTTGAAAGTCTCGACATGGGTGACGATCGGCGCCTTGAACACGTGCGCCTGATCCAACTGCGCGATGTAGGCCTGCGCCACCGTGCGCTGCGCGGCATCGAGCGGAAATAGGGCCGACCGATACTGGGTTCCCTCGTCCGGGCCCTGGTAGTTGAGCTCCGTCGGGTTGTGCGCGACCGAGAAGTAGATCTGCAGCAGGCGGCCGTAGCTCACCTGGGCCGGATCGAAAGTGACGCGCACCGATTCCGCATGCCCGGTGTTGCCGGTGCTGACCGTCTCGTACTGCGCCGTGGCGGCTGAGCCGCCCGAGTAGCCGGCCACCGCCTGCTGCACGCCGCGCACGTGCTCGAAGACGCCTTGCACACCCCAGAAACAGCCGCCGGCAAACACCGCCGACTCGCTGTGCGTAGCGGTCGCGAGCTCATCCCGGGTCGGCGGCGGAATGCTGACCGGCGGTTCGGCCGAGAGTGCCCGGTGCAGCCAGGCAAGCGTGCCGACCACGACAATTGCGACGAGCGTGACGCTGCGTGCCCATGTTTTCATGTTTGGACCTTAATCAGCCGAAGGTGAACGAATAGGCCTGCACGCCGGGATCGAGAAACTCGATCTCGAAGGTATGGTCCGTGACCGACCCCTTTTGCCGTACGAGCTGATAGAGGCGCTCTTGCGTCACTACGCCGCTACCGTCGGGCGCGACGTCGCTGCCGTGCGCGTCTCCCGGAGCGGCCCCATCGATGCGCACCACGAAATGCACCGGCTTCCCGTCGGCACCGGGTCCCAACACCAGGTGCAGGTCACGGGCGTGAAAGCGAAAGACGATGCGGCCCGCGGGACGCTGCAGCCGCGCGTATTGCGCGGCGATGTGCCAATCGCCGGTCAGGCCCCAGGCGTTGAGCCCGAGGGTGGCCGGAGTCATGTAGTCCGCCGCCGCGTTGTGCACGGCCCCGCCCGGGGAGCTGAAATTCGCGGCACGCTCATAACCGATGTAGGTTTCCGGCGAATCCAGGTCATGCTCGTCGGCCGCGGCCTGCACGCCCCGCATCGGCATGCCCTGCGACGACAGTCCGAGGGCCACCTGCAGCGCCTGGGGGTGGCCCGCCTCGGCCAGCAGCTCTTGGATCGCCCGCTCGGTCTCGTCATAACTGCCTTCGCCGAAGTGGTGATAGCGAATCCGTCCCTGCGCATCGACGAGGTAGTGGGCAGGCCAGTACTCGTTGTTCAGGTCGTCCCAGATCGCGTACTGGTTGTCGATTGCGACCGGATAGGTGATGCCGAGATTCGCGACCGCCCGCTTGACGTTGCCGGGATCGCGCTCGAAGGCGAATTCCGGGTCGTGCACGCCGATCACCACCAGGCCGTCATCTTTGTACTTGCTCGCCCATGCCTTCACGTAGGGCAGGGTGCGCAGACAGTTGATGCAGGAGTACGTCCAGATATCGAGCAGCACGACCTTGCCGCGCAATGCCGCCGCGCTCAGCGGCTGTGAGTTGACCCACTGGACGGCGCCCGACAAGGACGGAATGGTGCCTTCCACCGGTAGGTTCAACGCAGGTGTCGGCGCAGCCGGGGTCGCGGCGTTGGCGTTCGCGACCATGATCGTCGCTGTAGGGACATCGGCCACTGCTCTGCGTCGCGGCGAGAGCTGATCGACGAGCCTCTGTTCCACACCGCCGGTAGTGAGGGTCGAGACGCGTGCGAGCAACCCTGTGTCGAGTCCCGTCGCGATAGCGGCGACGCCTGCCAACATCGCAACTCCAATGCCGCGCCGCACCCATTCGCCAGCGCCGAGGGAACGCTTCATGGCGGTGAAGACGCGCCCGCCGACGAGCAGCGCGACGGCGAGTGAGGTCGCGGCACCCGCCGCATAGGCCGCCAACAGCAGGGTGGTACCGACGTTGGCTCCGTGGATTGCGGCGCCCGTCAGAACCAGACCGAGAATCGGACCGGCGCAAGGCGCCCACAGCAAACCGGTGGCGATGCCAAGCAGAAAGGAAGCTCCGGCGCCGGCCGGCTTCCCGTCCGCCTGAGCCAGCGCCGTCAACCGGTTGCCCGCGCTGACGAGCGGGTGGGTCAGGCGCTCCGCCAGGCGCGGCCATATCAGGGTCACGCCGAAGACGGCCAGCAGCACGAGCGCCAGCGCCCGCCCGACCTGATTGGCCTGCGCCGCCCAGCCGCCGCCCACGGCGGCGAGAGTCGCCACTGCAGCGAAGGTCACCGCCATGCCTGCCAGCAGCGGCAGGCTGCTGCGGACGAAAGGCCGATCGGCGCGCGCAAACACGAAGGGCAGCACCGGCAGGATTCACGGGCCGAGGATGGTCAGCACGCCACCGAGGTAGGCCAGCAGAATGAGCAGCATCAGCGCATCCTCACGGGGCCGGGCCCGGCTTGAACGTCATCGCCAGGCCATTCATGCAGTAGCGGTCACCGGTCGGCGGCGGGCCGTCATCGAACACGTGGCCGAGGTGGCCGCCACAGCGCCGGCAATGCACTTCGGTGCGGACCATGCCGAGCGTCATGTCGTTCCGCGAGGCGACCGCATGCGGCAGCGGCGCCCAGAAGCTCGGCCAGCCGGTGTGGCTGTCGAACTTGGTACGTGAAGAGAAGAGGTCCAGGCCGCAGCCGGCGCAGGCGAAGATACCCGAGCGATGTTCCGTATTCAGCGGGCTGCTGTAGGGCCGCTCGGTGGCTTCTTCGCGCAGCACCGCATACTGATCCCGGGTCAACAGCTTGTGCCACTCTGCATCCGTGTGCGTGACTTCATACGGCCCGCTGGCTCCATCGGCGGCCATCGCGAAGCGCAGGGCATGCCGGCGAGCGGCGGCGAGCGCCGTCAGACTGATGGCAGCCGAAAGCAGGAATCGTCTACGGCTCGGCATGGGGAGGCTCCTCGCGACTGCGGCGGCGGTATGCGGATGATGCTGAGCGCATGCTGGCAGGCGGGGGGCGCCAAGTCCTCACGGAAAGTTAAACGTTTCGTGATAACCGGTCCGCGTGCTTCGCCTATCATGACACCGCCAAAGCCCATGGAAAAGCCGAAGCGCATTCTGATCATCGAAGATGACGCCGACATCGCGGACATGCTCGGCGTGCATCTGCGGGAGGAGCATTACGAGATCGTGCACTGCGCCCGCGGCGATGACGGCCTGCGGCGGCTCGGGGAAGAGACCTGGGACGCGCTGATCCTCGATCTGATGCTGCCGGGCGTCGATGGCCTGGAGATCTGCCGCCGCGTTCGCGGGATGGCGCACTACACTCCGATCATCATCATCAGCGCCCGCTCGAGCGAGACCCACCGCATCGTCGGCCTGGAGCTGGGGGCCGACGACTATCTGCCGAAGCCCTTCTCCGTGCTGGAGCTGGTGGCCCGCGTCAAGGCGCTGCTGCGACGGGTGGCGGCGCTGGCGCAAAGCGGCCAAGGCGGCGAAAGCGGCGCCAGCCTGCGGCTCGGCACGCTGGTGATGGATCCGGTCGAGCGCACCGCCTCGCTCGCCGGCCGGGCGCTCGAGCTGACGCCACGCGAGTTCGATCTGCTCCACTTCTTCGCCCGCCAGCCGGGCAAGGTGTTCTCGCGCATGGGTCTGCTCGATGCGGTGTGGGGTTACAACCATGAAGGCTACGAGCACACGGTCAACACACACATCAACCGGCTGCGCGCCAAGATCGAGCCCGATCCCACCGAACCCGTCTGCATCGTCACCGTGTGGGGGCAGGGCTATAAGTTCCTGCCGCCCGGAGGCGCGACGTGAGTCTCACACTCACGCAACGCCTGTCCGCCGTCTTCTCGCTGCTCCTCCTGGCGTGTTGTGGTGTGTCCGCCTGGCTGCAGGTCCATTCCAGCGTCACGCGCCAGGAGGAAGTGATCCAGGGACTGTCGCGTGGCCTGGCGGCGCACATCGCCGCGAGCACGGCGCTCATGGATACCGGCGGCCTGCGACCCGATGCGGTACGGAACCTCTTCGGGCAACTGATGGTCGTCAATCCCAGCGTCGAGGTCTATCTGTTGGATGCCCAAGGGCGCATCACCGGCGATGATGCGCCGCCGGGTCACATCAAGCGCGATCGGGTCGACCTCGCTCCAGTACGGCGTTTTCTCGCCGGGGCGTCGTTGCCGATCCTCGACGACGATCCGCGCAGCGTCGCGGCGCGCAAGGTGTTCAGCGCAGCGCCGCTGCGCGATACCGATGGCAGGCCGCTCGGCTACATCTATGTGATCCTGCTCGGCGAGACGCGCGATGCCCTGGCCGCGCGCGCGGCGGCAACCGCCGTGCTGCGCAACACGCTGCGCTCGATGGCGCTGGTCGCCGTGCTCGGCCTCGCCGCCGGTTTGATCGCGTTTCGCTCGATCACCCGCCCGCTGCGCCGCCTGGCCGAGGCCTTGAGCGGCTTCGACCCCAGCGGTGATCCCGCGCGCCAGCCCGCACTCGCCGGGAGCCCGGCGGGCGCCACGCACAGTGCCGGCCCGGAGCGCAACGCGAAGGATGAGATCAAAGTGCTGCAGTCCGCGTTCGCGCAGATGGCGACGCGGATCGGCGAGCAATACACCGCGCTGGCGCGCAGCGATCAGCAGCGGCGCGAGCTGGTGGCAAACATCTCGCATGACCTGCGCACACCGCTCACCTCGTTGCACGGCTATCTCGAGCTGCTCGCCCTCAAGGGCGACGCACTCAGCGCGAGCGAGCGGCAACGCTATCTCGGCACCGCGCTCGCGCAGAGCGACAAGGTCGGCAAGCTGGCGCAGTCGCTCTTCGAGCTGGCCCGTCTCGAGTACGGCAACGTCGCGCCGCAGTGGGAGGATTTCTCGCTTCCCGACCTGATCCAGGACGTGTTGCAGAAGTTCGAGCTGGCGGCGGGCGGCAAGCGGATTGCGCTCGAGGTCGCCATGCCGCAGCGCTTGCCCAACGTGCGTGCGGATCTGGCGATGATCGAGCGCGTGCTCACCAACCTGATCGACAACGCCATCCGCCACACGCCCGAGGGCGGGACGGTGCGCCTCGAGCTGGCGCCGCGCGACGACCGCATCGCGGTTACCGTCGCCGACACCGGCCCGGGCATTGCGCCGCAATTGCGCGCCGGGTTGTTCCAGCGCGCGCTGCGGGCCGGCGAAGCGCACCGCGGCGGCCTCGGCCTGCTGCTAGTGCAGCGCATGCTGCAGCTGCAGGGCAGCGAGATTAGGCTGCTGGACCGGGAGGGGAGGGGAGCGGTGTTCGAGTTTCTGCTGCAGGGGTCCCGCTAGGGTCCGGCGCACCTGCCGCGCCGGACCCTGCAGAGGACGCCTAGATGGCGGCGCAGACGGATTTCGTCTCGAGATAGTTGTTGAGCACTTCGTGGCCCATCTCGCGGCCCCAGCCGGACTGCTTGTAGCCGCCGAAGGGGAGCGAGGCATCGAAGATGTTGTAGCAGTTGATCCAGACGGTGCCGGCGCGCAGCTTGTTGGCGATGCGATGCGCCCGCCGCATGTCACCGGTCCAGACACCGGCGGCGAGCCCGTACACCGTGTCGTTGGCGCGGCGGATGAGATCCGCGTCCACGTCCTTGAAGGGCGTGACCGTGACGACCGGGCCGAAGATCTCCTCCTGGTACACGCGCATGCTCTCCCGCGTGCCATCGAGGACCGTCGGCTGCACGAAGTACCCCGCATTGCCGTGCCGATTGCCGCCCGCGACCGTGCGTGCGCCTTCCTCCCGGCCGGACTTGAGAAAGCCCGTCACCCGTTCGAATTGCACTTTCGAGACCAGCGGCCCCATCTGCGTGGAGGGATCGAGCCCGGGACCCAGGCGGATCTTCTTGGCGGCATCGCTGACACCTTCCAGCACGCGCTCGTAGCGCTTCTCCTGCACGAACAGGCGCGAGCCGGCACAGCAGCACTGGCCATGATTGAAGAAGATCGCGCTCGAGGCTCCGGGAATGGCCACATCGAGGTCGGCATCGTCGAGCACGATGTTGGGTGACTTGCCGCCGAGCTCGAGCGTGACCTTCTTGAGATCGTTGGCTGCCGCTTTGACGATGAGCTTGCCCACTTCGGTCGAGCCGGTGAAGGCCACCTTGTCGACATGCCGATGCGCTGCGAGCGGCGCGCCGCAGCTCTCGCCGAATCCGGTGAGGACATTGAGCACACCGGGTGGCAGTCCGGCATCGAGGCACAGCTGCGCCAGGCGCAGCGCCGAAAGCGGTGTCTCCTCGGCGGGCTTGAGCACGACCGTGCAGCCGGCGGTGAGCACCGGTCCCAACTTCCAGGCCGCCATCAGCAGCGGGAAATTCCATGGAATGATCTGTGCCACGACGCCGATCGGCTCGCGGCGGGTGTAGGCGTGATACTCGGCGCCGGGGGTGTACGGCAC
>JBOIAB010000314.1:0-8905 GCA_050738635.1 Steroidobacteraceae bacterium | reverse complement strand
CTGTGGTGGCTGTGGTGCTTGGCATGACCGGGACATCAACTCTGCTATCAATATCCTCGTCTCGGGCCGGAACGTCGGCCTCCGGAAGACGGAAATCCCCTCACTTCAGTGAGCGGAAGACGTTAAGGGGCCAAAGATAGGCGCCGGAATGACAGATGTCACCCCACTGCGGTGACGAGCTGCACTGGGACGGCAAGCGCCGGCGCGCGATCCTGTCGCTGCCGCCCGAGAGCGCGTGGCGGCAGGAGAAGACCCATGTCGATAACCGTGTCCGCTTCCCTCGCCGCAGCATCCGGGGACCGCCTGGCAGACCTCTCCGCGCCGGGCCCGCCAGCGACGGACTCCGTCGCGACGAGCGCCGTGGCAACTCTCGAGTCCGTGGCGAAGCGCTACGGCAAAACCGCGGCGCTGCGCGGCCTCGACCTGACCCTGCGCCGCGGGGAGGTCGTCGCCCTGTTGGGTCCCAACGGCGCCGGCAAAACGACCTCGGTACGCCTCCTCCTGGGGCTGATCGCAGCCGATGAGGGCCGCGTGCGGGTGCTGGGACGGGATCCGCGCACGACCGCGGCACGGACCGGGATCGGCGCGATGCTGCAGGTCGCCCGCGTACCGGAGACGCTGCTCGTACGCGAGCACATCGCTCTCTTTCGCAGCTACTACCCGCGCCCCCTGACGGCGGCCGAGGTCGTCCGCCGTGCCGGCCTCGAGGGCATCGAGAACCGCAGATTCGGCGACCTGTCCGGCGGCCAGCGGCAGCGGGTGTTGTTTGGGCTCGCGCTCTGCGGCGACCCGGAGCTGGTGTTCCTCGACGAGCCGACCGTGGGCATGGATCTTCAGTCCCGCCGCCGGCTCTGGGAGGAAGTGCGCGCGCTGGCCGCCCGCGGCAAGTCGGTGTTGCTGACGACGCATTACCTCGAAGAGGCCGATGCACTCGCCAATCGGATCGTGGTCATCGACAAGGGGCGGGTCATTCGCGAAGGCACGCCGAGTGAGATCAAGCACGGCGTCGCGGGACGGCGCATCCGTTGCGTGACGCGGCTCGATCCCGCTCATGTGCGCGCGCTGCCATCGGTCATCTCTCTGCAGAGCGACCGCGACGCCGTCGTCATCTATGCCGAGCGTCCCGAGGAAGTCGTGCGTCATCTGTTGCTCGCGGACGATTCGCTGCACGGGCTGGAAGTTTCGGCCGCGCCGCTCGAGGATGCGTTCCTCGCGCTCATCGGCGGCGCCGGAGCATTGCCATGAACACCCATACGCTCAGCCTCCGCGGCGCCTCCGCCGACCTCCTCTCGCCGCTTCGCATCCTCGGCAGGGAGACGCAGTACGAGCTCGTCCGGCTGCTGCGCTCGCGCGCCTACTCGCTGTCGGTGATCGGCTTTCCGATCATGTTCTATCTCATCTTCGGCATGGCGAATCGCGGCAAGCCCGCCGCGCTCTATCTGGTCGCCGGCTACACCTGCATGGGTGTCGTCTCGGCTTGTCTCTTCGGGATCGGGCTCGTGCTCGCCCTGGAGCGGGCGCAGGGCTGGCTCGACCTGAAGCGCGCGAGCCCGATGCCGCGGCTCGCCTACATCGGCGCCAAGCTGCTGAGCAGCGCCGCCTTCGGCCTGATCATTGCGATGCTGCTCATGCTGCTCGGCACCACTCTCGGCGGCGTCAGCATCAGCGCGGCTCAGGCCGCCGCGCTCGCCGGCGTTTCGATCGCCGGCGCCGTCCCCTTCGCCGCCATGGGCTTTCTCGTCGCCTACCTCGTGCCGCCGAACGCCGGTCCCGGAATCATCAATCTCATCTACCTGCCGCTCTCCTTCGCCTCCGGCTTCTGGATGCCGGTGAGCATGCTGCCGCATTGGCTGCAGGTCGTGGCGCCGGCACTGCCGACCTATCA
The DNA here is from genome assembly GCA_050738635.1 of Steroidobacteraceae bacterium. GTDB lineage: Bacteria > Pseudomonadota > Gammaproteobacteria > Steroidobacterales > Steroidobacteraceae > 13-2-20CM-66-19. Next base: position 7,020 of record JBOIAB010000314.1, on the reverse strand, counting down.
CCTGGCGCAGATCGCGCTCGCCTCCTTCGGGCTCGCGCCGGCCACCGGCATGGCGCTGCACTGGGCGGTGCTCGGCGGCTTCACGCTGTTGATGCTCGCCGCCGCCTGGATTACCTTCCTGCGCAGCGAGACCAAGGCCTGATGATCGACGCCACCTGCCGACCCGGAACGACGCTGCCCGAAAAACCCGGCAGGTGGCCGGCGTGGGCCCTGATCTGGCTCGTCTACTCGGTCTTCTTCTTCATCGGGCCGCTGCAAAGCGGGTCGCGGCGCGACTGGCTCATCTTCGCAGGCGTGTACGCCTGTTTCCTCGGCATCTACGCGGCACTGGTATGGGCGCGCCGCCAGCGGACGCGTCTGCTCATGCTGTTGGCCATGGCCCTACTCGGCGCCGGCTACTACCCGCTGAACCCCAGTGCCGGCGGCACGATGTTCATCTATGTCGCCAGCCTGATGCCGTTTGCGACCGGCTCTTTCGCTCTGGCCGTCGGGACGATCATTGCCTCGACGGCCGCTTCCGCCACGGAAGGCCTGTTGCTGCATCAGAACCCCTGGACGTGGGCCAGCCTGTCGTTCCTCGCCGCTTCCATCGGCACCGGCAATCTCATCCACGCGCTGCGCCGCGCCGCCACCGAACGGCTGCTCCTGGCGCAGGAGGAAATCGAGCATCTGGCCAAACTCGCCGAGCGCGAGCGCATCGCGCGGGATCTGCACGATGTCCTCGGCCATACCCTTTCGGTCGTGGTGCTCAAATCGGAGCTCGCCGGCAAGCTCATCGGCAGCGATGCGGCGGCTGCGCGGCGGGAGATCGCCGAGGTCGAGCAGATCGCCCGCCAGGCGCTGAGCGAGGTGCGCGAAGCGATCCGCGGCTACCGGCCCGAAGGGATCGGCGCGGAAATCGTGCGTGCCCGCCGGGCACTCGATGCAGCCGGTGTGCGGCTGGAGCTGCAGGCGGAGAACGCGCGCCTCGAGCCCGCGCAGGAATCCGTGCTCTCTCTCGTGCTGCGCGAAGCCGTGACCAACATCCTGCGGCACGCCGGTGCGACGAGCTGCCGCCTCGAGTTGGCGGCCGACGGCCAGGCGACGCGTCTGTCGGTCTACGACAATGGTTGCGGCGCCATCCAAGGCGAAGGCAACGGCCTGCGCGGGATGCGCGAGCGCGTCGAGGCCGTGGGCGGCCGCCTGGAGATCGACTCCCGCCAGGGAACGCGTCTGACGGTTGCGATTCCCGCACGGGCGGGCGCCTGAGATGAGCAAGATCCGGGTGACCATTGCGGAAGATCAGGCCATGGTGCTGGGTGCGTTGGCGGCACTGCTGGAGACGGAACCCGATATCGCCGTCTGCGCGCGCGCTGCCAATGGCCGCGACGCGCTCGTGGCCCTTGGCACGCACAAGACGGACATCCTGGTCACCGACATCGAGATGCCCGAGATGACGGGCCTGACGCTGGCTGCCGAAGTGCGTGAACGCTGCCCGGACGTGCGGGTCATCATCCTCACCACCTTCGCCCGCCCGGGCTATCTGCGCCGGGCGCTCGACGCGGGCGCCAAGGGCTATCTGCTCAAGGACCGTCCGTCGGCGGAGCTGGCGGATGCGGTGCGGCGCGTGCATCGCGGCCAACGGGTGATAGATCCCGAGCTGGCGAGCGAAGCCTGGAGCAGCGAGCCCGACCCGCTGACCGAGCGCGAGCGGCAGATTCTCTGGCGCGCCGGCGAAGGCCGCTCGAGCGGCGAAATCGCCGCCGAGCTGCATCTCTCCGAAGGCACCGTGCGCAACTATCTCTCCGAGGCGATCAACAAGCTGGGTGCCGCCAACCGGGTCGAGGCCGCCCGCCTGGCGCGCTCCAAAGGCTGGCTGTAAATCGTCGCGGGCCACGCGGCGGAATTCGCCCACCGCCTGGGATTAACTGGAATTAATCATTTGCCCACCGCGCCGCAATGGGCGCTCGGCCACCATCCGCCGATGGTCTCGATCCGAATAGGGGCTGGGGTGTTCCGGGGGCGCTCGTGGCGGCTAGCCGTCGCGACGGCAGCGCTCGTCCTCGGCGGCTGCAGCCTCGGACCCGCCTACCACCGTCCCGATATTCCCCCGCCGCCGCAGTGGAATACCCCCACGACGGCCACGGCGCCGCAGGGCTGGCCATCGGCGGCCTGGTGGAGTGGATTTCATTCCGCGGAGCTGACTCACCTGATGCTCAGCGGGCGAGCCGCCAACGATGATCTGGCGGCCGCCGTGGCACGAGTGCGTGAAGCGGACGCGCAGGTAGGCATCAGTAGCGCGCCACTGCTGCCTTCGCTCGATGCCACCGGCAGTGGCTCGCGCCAGCGGGAGATCAGCACCACCGGTGGCTCCGCCTTACTTTTCAATGAGTTTGCCGCTGGATTGAATGCTACATATGAGCTCGATTTCTGGGGCGAGAATCGCGCCATCCGCTCCGCCGCTCTCGCCGCCGCCGACGCGAGCCGCTACGACCGGGAAACCGTCGAGCTCACCGTGATGTCGGATATCGCCGATACGTACTTCTCGGTGCTCGCCCTGCGCGACAGAGTGCGCATCGCGCGGGCCAATCTCGCCAGCGGCAAGGAAACCCTGCAGGGCCTGAAGACCGACGAGGACGCAGGCACCTCGACCGCCCTGGATGTTGCCCAGCAGGACACCGTCGTCGCCACCGTTGCGGCCACGATCCCGCCGCTGGTAGAGCAGGAGCGGCAGCAGCTCGACGCGCTGGCCATTCTCACCGGGCAGACGCCGCAGGCTTTCCAAGTCGGCGTCACGAGCCTGACGGGCGTATCGGCGCCGGTCGTCGGCGCGGGCGTACCGTCGCAGTTGCTCGCGCGCCGCCCCGATGTCGCGAACGCGGAGGCGCAACTCATTGCCGCGAACGCGAACATTCGTGCCGCACGCGCCGCGTTCTTCCCGACGATCGACCTCACCGCAGCCGGTGGCTACGAGAGCCGCCAGCTGTCGACGCTGCTCGAGCCGGGCAGCCGCGTGTTCTCGCTGTCCGCCGGCATCACCCAGCCGATCTTCCACGGCGGCTCCGTTCTCGGCGAGTATCGGCTGAGCAAGGCGCGCTACGAGGAGCTGCTCGCGGACTATCATAAGGCGGTGATCTCCGCGTTCGGCAACGTGGAGGACTCGCTCGCCGCCGTGAACGACACGGGCGAGCAACTGCAACGCGAGCAGGTCGCCACCGACAAGGCGCGCGGCGCCTACCAGATGGCACAGGATCAGTTCCACGCCGGTGTCGTCAACATCCTGACGGTGCTCGGCACCGAGACGAGTCTCTTCAGCGCCGAGGACGCGCTCGCGCAGGCGCAGCTGGCTCACCTGACAGCGCTGGTCGGCTTGTACAACGCGCTCGGCGGTGGCTGGAGCAGCGCACAGGAGCAATGAGATGCGGCATCTTTCGAGGCTTTCGCTGTGACAACTCCGATTCGACTGAGCCGCACGCGGCTCATCATGGGCGTGGCGGCCATCGCCGCCGTGGCCTTCTTCGCCTGGCTGCTCGCGCCGGCGCATGCGAGCCCGCAACATCAGGCAGGTCCCGCCGCCATCGCCGTGAGCACCGCAACCGTCCTGCGGCAGAACGTACCCGTCTATCTCGAGGGCATCGGCACCGTACAGGCGTTCTATACGGTAAAGGTTACCGCGCAGGTGAATGGGCAGCTCACGACAGTCGCTTTTCATGAGGGCGACCAGGTCAAGCGCGGACAGCTGCTGGCGCAGATCGATCCGCGTCCGTTCCAGGCCGCACTCGATGGGGCGCGCGCGGCGCGCGCGAAGGACGACGCTCAGCTCGCGGATGCCCAGAAGGACCTCGCCCGCTACACCTTCCTGGCGCCGAAGAAGCTCGCCAGTCAGCAACAGGTGGACACTCAGCACGCCGTGGTCGGGGAGCTGAAAGCGCAGATCGAAGCCGATCAGGCCGCGATCGAGAGCGCCGCGACGCAGTTGAGCTACACGCGGATCACCTCGCCGATCGACGGCCGCACCGGCATTCGGCAGGTCGATCCCGGCAACATCGTGCATTCCACCGATACGAACGGGATCGTCGTGCTGACGCAGCTCCAGCCGATCACCGCCATCTTCACGTTGCCCGAAGACGCCCTCGAGTCCGTCGCCGATGCGATGTCGCAAGGGTCGGTCGCGGTCGCGGCGCTCGCCCAAGGGAAGGAGCTCGACCGCGGCACCGTCAAGCTGATCGACAACCAGATCGATCAGACGACCGGCACGATCCGGCTGAAGGCCATTTTCCCCAATTCGAATCTCAAGCTGTGGCCGGGACAGTTCGTCAATCTGCGCCTGCTGGTGCGGACCGACGAGAACGCGCTCACCATCCCGGCGGCGGCGCTGCAGCGCGGGCCGGATGGCATGTTCGTCTACCTCGTCCGGCCCGACTCGACCGTCGCGCAGCAGCCGGTCACTGTCGCCAACAACAGTGAGGCTATGGCGATCGTCACCCAGGGGCTCGAGGCAGGCCAGCAGGTCGTGACCAGCAACACCTTCCGCCTGCAGGCCGGCACCCTGGTGCGGGTGCGAGCGGCGACAGTGCCCGCCTCATGAGCATCTCCACACCCTTCATCAAGCGGCCCGTCGCCACCTCGCTGCTCATGGCGGGGATCCTGCTCATCGGCCTGGTCGCCTTTCCACTGCTACCCGTCGCGCCGCTGCCGCAGGTCGATTTTCCGACCCTCATCGTGAACGCGAGACTCCCCGGCGCAAGCCCCGAGACCATGGCTTCCGCGGTCGCAACGCCGCTCGAATACCAGTTCATGGATATCCCGGGGGTGACGCAGCTCACCTCGCAGAGCGTGCTCGGCTCGACCTCGATCACCGTGCAATTCGATCTGAGCCGCAACATCGACGCCGCCGCACAGGACATCCAGGCCGCCATCGACGCGGCCGCCGGCCAGCTGCCCAAGGACCTGCCGAGCCCGCCCTCCTATCGCAAGGAGAATCCGGCCGACTCGCCCATCCTCATCTATGCGGTTCACTCGGACACCCTGCCGATCACGACGGTGGACGACTACGCGGAGAACATCCTCGTCCAGCAGATGTCGCGCATACCGGGCGTGGGACAGGTCTCGCTGGGTGGCCAGCAGAAGCCGGCCGTCCGCATCCAGGTCGACCCCGCCAAGATGGCCAATATGGGCGTGCAGCTCACGGACGTCGCGAGTGTCATCCAGACCGCGACCGTCGATTCCGCCAAGGGCGCCATCAACGGCACCTTGCACAGCTTCGCGATCTACGACAACGATCAGCTCCTCACGGCGAAGCCGTGGAACCAGGTAATCGTCGCCTACCGCAACGGCGCACCGGTGCGCGTGAGCGATATCGGACAAGCCATCGATGGTCCGGAAAACACGCAGATGGTGGGCTTCCAGAACGGCAAGCCGGGCGTGCTGCTCATGGTTTTCAAGCAGCCGGGTGCCAACGTCATCGAGACCGCGAGGCGCGTAGAGGCCATATTGCCGCACGCCATGGCGTCCATGCCGCCGGCGATCAAGGTAACCAAGATCAACGACCGCACCGTTACGATCAATGCGTCGGTGCATGAGGTGGAATACACGTTGTTGATCAGCATCTCCCTGGTGGTGCTCGTCATCTTCCTTTTCCTGCGCAACGTATGGGCGACGATCATCCCCGGCGTCACGGTGCCTCTGGCCTTGTTCGGTACCTGCGCCGTGATGTACGTGCTGGGCTACAGCCTGGATAATCTCTCACTGATGGCGCTGACGATTGCCGTCGGGTTCGTGGTCGACGACGCCATCGTCATGCTGGAGAACATCTACCGCCACATAGAAGCTGGCATGCCGCCCATGCAGGCGGCCCTGAAGGGAGCCAGCGAGATCGGCTTCACGATCATGTCGATCAGCCTGTCGTTGATCGCCGTGTTCATCCCGCTGCTGCTGATGAGCGGCATCGTCGGACGCCTGTTCCGCGAGTTTGCGATCACGGTGACGCTCACGATCGTGGTGTCCGCCTTCGTCGCGCTCACGCTCTCTCCGATGATGTGCTCCCTCTTCCTGCGCGACGAGCGCCATGTACACCATGGACGCATCTACGAGGCGAGCGAGCGACTGTTCCAGAGGTCGCTGGCGCTCTACGAGCGCGGACTCGACTTCGTGCTGCGTCACCAGGGCCCGACGCTGATCGTGTTCATCGCCACCGTAGTGACTGCCGGCGCGCTCTATGTCGTCGAGCCCAAAGGATTCTTCCCGCAGGAGGACACGAGCCTCATCAAGGGCATCACGGACGCTTCCCAGGACATCTCGTTTGCTGAGATGAAGAGCCGCGTACAGCAGCTCATGCAGGTCGTCTCCAGGGACCCGGACGTCGAAAGCTCGATGGTCTTTCTCGGCGGCGGCCATCCGATGAACAACGGCTTCACCATGATCAGCCTGAAGCCGCGCAGTGAGCGCAAGGACAACGCCGATCAGATCATCCGCCGGCTGCGCAAGGAGATCGCCACTGTTCCGGGTGCGACAATCTATCTGCAGTCGGCCCAGGACGTGAACGTCGGCGGGCGGACCTCGCGCACGCAATACCAATATACGCTGCAGGACGCGGATCTCAACGAGCTGAGCAGTTGGGCGCCGAAGATGCTGCAGGCCTTGCAGAAGCTTCCCCAGCTCGCCGACGTCGCCTCCGATCAGCAGACCAACAGCACGCAGCTGAAGGTCGTCATCGATCGCGATCAGGCCTCGCGCTTCGGCATCCCCATCTCACAGATCGATCAGACGTTGTACGATGCCTTCGGCCAGGCCCAGATCACCCAGTATTTCACCCAGCTCAACGCCTACCACGTGATCCTCGAGGTCCCGCCGAAGATGCAGCAGGACCCGAACACCCTGCGGTTGCTGTACATCAAATCGCCGCTCACCGGCGAGATGGTGCCGCTGTCGACGCTGGTCAGGTTCGACACCCACCACGCCGCGGTGCTCTCGATCAATCACCAGAACCAGTTCCCGTGTGTGACGCTGTCGTTCAACCTCGCACCGGGCGCCTCGCTCGGC
>JBOIAB010000313.1:0-14109 GCA_050738635.1 Steroidobacteraceae bacterium | reverse complement strand
GCTGTGCATCGAGCCGCAGCCGTCCGGCGCTGATGGCATCGTGCAGCTGGCCGGCGATGTTGATGTCGGCGAATCTTCGCACCAGGCTCGCGTCGTTGGTCCGGTAGACCTCGACGCGGTTGCGGCCGCGATCCTTGGCGGCCTTGCAGGCCGTTTCGGCCGCGGCGAGCGAGTGCATGAGCTCGCCCTCGCTGGAGTCGAGCGCCGCCACACCGATACTGATCGAGACGCGCAGCCGCGAATTACCCTGCATGCTGCCCAACTGCTCGGCCGCTTCGCGCAGCGTCTCGCCGAAGCGCTCGGCGTCATCGAGGTGGCCCGGCAGCATCGCCGCGAAGCGGTCACCCGAAATCCTGGCCGCGAAGGCGCCGGCCGGCAGTCGGCCGCGCAGCAGCTCGCCGAGCTGACCGAGCACGCTGTCCCCGACCGGCATGCCGAAGTGATCGTTGATGACGTGCAACTGATCGACGTTGATGTAAAGAGAGCTCCAGCCGGATGAGCTCTCACCGCTGGCGACGGCAAGGCGTACGCGGGTCTCGAACGCCGGGCGCGTGTAGAGGCCGGTCAACGTGTCGAAGCTGCCGACGTCCGCTCCGCGGCGCATGCTTTTCAGCTCGGCGATCGTCCGCTTCAGCTTGCCTACCGTCACGCGCGCCAACAACTCGCGGCGCAGACACTCCAGTGCGGGCGCGAGCAACCCGTGCACCAGCGAGAAGCTGCGCGGCTCGGGCCGGTCGCCGGCCGCAGTGCAGGCGATGACGATCAGCGCGAGCGCGTGCCGCGAGTCGTCGCGAATCCAACACACGTATGCCGGCGCGTTGCCGGGCAGTATGTGCAGTTCGCCGGAACTCTCGGGCGCCGCGCGAGCCGCGGCGCCGGCGACGACGGGCTCGAGGCCCGCGGCGGCGGCGGCATCCGTCGACCAGCGCAATGCGCCTCGGGCGTCGAAGACGGCGATGGTCTGAGCGCGGGGCAGCAGTGACCGACAGAGCTGCGCGTGAGGCTCGAACCCGCTCCAGGGGTCCGCAGCTTTCCCGGGCATCTCGGACCCGCTGGGGCGGGTCTCAGAGGACACCTTGTTGTCGTCTGGAGGCCGGCTCATGCCGAGGAAATCGTGACCTGATAATGGAAAATGGCCGCCAATGTCTCCCGGGAGGGGCGCTGCGGGCTTTGCGCAAGTTGGCGGTTCGGGTACGAGCCCCCGCCGGCGGTCTCAAAGCTTGAAGTGGCTCACACGTTTAATGTCGCAGCCAGAGGCGTGGATCGACCGGCTCCCCCCCGCGGCGGATCTCGAAATAGAGCTCTGGCCGGGCGCTGCCGCCGCTGTCGCCGGCCCGGGCGATGATCTGACCGGCGGCCACGTGCTGGCCGACCGACTCGTACAGGCGGTCGTTGTGGCCGTAGAGGCTCATATAGCCATCGCCGTGGTCGATGATGATGAGGAGCCCGAGGCCAGCGAGCCAGTCGGCGTAAACCACCCGACCCGGGGATACCGCGCGCACGGGTGCATCACGCTGCGTCGCGAAGAGATCTCCCTGCCACTTGAGACCGCCCGCGCGCGCCTGACCGTACCGTTCGATGATCGAGCCCGCCACCGGGCGAGGCAGCCGGCCGCGCAGGTGGGCAAAGGGTGAGTTGCCCAGATCCTCTGGCGGCAGGCTCGCGGTTGCCCGGCGCAGCTGCGCCAGCAGCGATTCGAGGTCGCTGCGCTGGTGCTGCAAGCGGGACAGCCGCGCGGCTCGGCTCTGGGTCTGCGCGGAAATGCTCGCCAGCACCTGCATGCGCTGCGCGCGGGCCTGTTGCAGCGCCGAGACCTGCGCCTGCTGCGCCTGCTGCAGTCCGGCAAGCTTCGCATCCTGCGCCTGCAGCTGACCGTCGAGCTCGCCGATGCGCTGCAGGTCCGCCTCGATGGCCTGGATCTTGAGCGCGCGGGCGCGGCTGAAATAACTGTAGTAGACAAACATCCTGCCCGCCCGCGCCGGGTCGCGCTGATTCAGCAGCAACCGCAGTGGCTCCTCGCGCCCGGTGAGATAGGCGGCCCGCAGCTGGCCGGCGAGGGCATCCCTGCTGCCGGCAAGGTCGGCCTCGAGCTGGTGCTTCTGTGCCTCGAGCTGTGTCCGCCGGGTGGCGCCCGCCTGACGCTGCTGGCGCAAATCATCGAGCGCCGCCTGGGCCTTGCCGACCGACTCTTCGGTGGCACGCAGCTGGCGGGTGAGGCGGTCCCGCTCCGCCTGGCCCCGGCTGACCTGGCGGGCGATGCGCTGGATCTGGTCGCTCACCGCCTGGAGCTGCGCCCGCGCCTGGCGGGCATCGGTATGAGTACCCGCCGCCGCGTGCCTGGCCGCGCCCGCCGGCGGCGCGAATGCGAGGCCGGCGAGCAGGAAGGGCGCGATCAGCCCAATGATGCGGAGGCGTCGCATATGAGCGCTATAATGCGCGCCCTTTTTACGGCCGGGGCGCCCTTCTGCTGCCATCTGCATGGATCGTCTAGTTCAATACATCCAGGTGAATCACTGGCTGGTCGCCGGCACGGCGGTGGTGCTGGTGCTGGTGCTCATCTTCGAGATTCGCGCCCGCGCGGAAACCTTCTCGGCGGTATCGGCGCAGGACGCCATCCGGCTGATGAACCGCGGCGCGGTGGTCATCGATCTGCGCGCCGCCGAGCAGTACGCGGCCGGGCACCTCGCCGGCGCGCGCCGCATGGACGGTGAGCAGGTCCTGAAGGCCGGCGATACGCTGAAGAGATACAAGCAGAAGCCGGTCATCGTCTATGACGAATCCGGCTCGCTCGGCGGCTCGGCCGCCCGGCAGCTCAAGGCTCAGGGCTTCGAGCAGGTGTTCAACCTGCGCGGCGGCCTGACGGCCTGGCGCGCCGACAACCTGCCGCTCGAAAAGGGCTCGAAGGCAAGTGGATGACAAAATCGGAGGGACCGATTTTGGACGGCGACAGCCGGCCCGAAGGGCGAGGCACAGGGACGAAGCCTCGCAAGCCGAGGGTCGTGATGTACGTCACGGGCTGGTGTCCCTACTGCGCGCGCGCGCGGCAACTGCTCGAGCTCAAGGGCGTCGGGTTGGAGGAGATCGACATCGAGGCGGCGCCGGCGGCGCGGGCGGAAATGATGTCCCGCAGCGGGCGGCGCACGGTGCCGCAGATCTTCATCGGTGAGACGTATGTCGGCGGCTGCGACGATCTGCACGATCTCGATGCCGACGGGGGTCTCGACAAATTACTGCAAACTGGAGTGACAGATGACGAATGAAGCTGCCGGCATCGCGCCGGTACCCGAGGCCGCGAATGGCCCGGTGCTCGCCCTGCAGAGCGTATACCTCAAGGACTGCTCCTACGAGGCGCCGAACGGCCCGCGCGTGGAGGGCAACTGGAATCCGCAGATCAATCTCGACCTGCACACAGCCGCCGCACCGCTGGCCGCCGACGTGCGCGAGATCGTTCTGACGGTGACCGTGTCCGCGAAGCAGAACGACAACACCATCTTTCTGGTCGAGGTGAAGCAGGCCGGCATCTTCGTGATGCGCAACCTGCCGGAGGAGGACATCAAGCGCGCGGTCGGCAGCGTGTGCCCCGGAGTGCTCTTCCCGTACGCGCGCGCGGCCGTGTCGAGCCTGGTGACTCAAGGCGGATTCCCGCAGTTCCTGCTGCCACCCGTCAACTTCGATGCGCTCTATGCGGCGAACCAGAACCGGCCGCCGGAACAGACCAACTGAGCCGTACGCGCGCGCCATGAGCGCGGTCACAGGGAGCGCGTCGCCGGTCGCCGTGTTGGGCGCAGGGTCCTGGGGGACAGCGCTCGCCATTCAATTCGCGCGCAGCGGGCGCTCGACGCGGCTATGGGGACGGGATCGCGCGCGTCTCGCCGCGATGGCGCGGGAGCGGCGCAACGAGCGCTACCTTGCCGCGGGAAAGTTTCCGCCGTCGCTCACTGTGGAGCCGGAGCTCGAGCAGGCCCTGCACGGCGCATGCGATGTGCTGATCGCCGTGCCGAGCCATGCTTTCCGGACACTCCTCGGCGCCATCACGCCGTTGATCGCAGCGGAAATGCGGCTCGCGTGGGCGACCAAGGGCTTCGAGCTGCCGTCGGGCCTGCTTCCCCATCAGGTGGCGCGCGAGGTGTTGGGACCGAAGCGCGCGGTTGCAGTGCTGTCGGGGCCGACTTTCGCGCGCGAGGTTGGAGCAGGACTGCCTACTGCGATGACCATAGCGTCGTCCGACGCGGCGTTCGCGAAGGCGTTGGCGCAAGATCTTTCTTCGGCGCAGTTCCGCGCCTACACGTCGACCGACATCGCCGGCGTCGAGGTCGGAGGAGCCGTCAAGAACGTGCTGGCGGTGGGCGCCGGGATGTCGGATGGGCTCGGCTTCGGAGCCAACACGCGGGTCGCGCTCATCACCCGCGGCCTGGCGGAGATGATGCGGCTCGGCGTGGCTCTCGGGGCGCAGCGCGAGACTTTCATGGGGCTCGCGGGCCTCGGGGACCTCGTCCTCACCTGCACGGACGACCAGTCCCGCAATCGGCGCTTTGGTCTGGAGCTGGCGGCGGGAAAGACACCCGAGCAGGCGCTGGCGGCTATCGGACAGGTGGTCGAGGGTTATCCGGCGGCCAAAGCCCTGCACGGCGTCGCGGCGCGGGCCGCGGTCGAGATGCCGCTCTGCGAGGGCGTGTACCAGGTGCTGTACGAAGGCGTGCCGGCGCCCGATGCGGTGCGGGCACTGATGCGGCGGCCGATCAAGTCGGAAACGGACTGATCTCAGCGGGTGACGCCGACGGCCGCACCGATCAGTGCGCCGATCACCAGCGCCACGACGGGGCCGGCGGACAGTCCGAAGCCCAACGATCGCTTCTTCGGGTCTTTGACATAGGAAAAGAAGTAGACGCCGCGCCCGATCAGGTAGACCGCGCCGAGGCCGGCGGCGACATGAGCGCTGACATAAAACCCGAACATCCAGACCGCCGGCACGAACATGATGAGCAGCTCCATGGTGTTCATCTGCACCCGGAAGTAGCGCTCGAAGACCTCGTTGCCGGTGGTAGCGGGAGCGGCGACGTTGTATTTCTCCCTTGCGACGCCGACCGCGGTCGCGAAGGCGAAGAACTGCAGCAGAGCGAGCGCGACGATCAGGTTGACGAGGGCCATGAGAGCTCCGTAAGCGTAGGCTTTAGGATAAACGATGCCGCCGCCGACCGGGTCAAGGCCGTGCGCTGATGGCACAATTGCGCCCATGAAGGACAGGACTCGAGGCTATGCCCACCGGATCGACCTCACCGTGGACGTGCAGACGGTCTGGCGGGCCCTGACGGAGCCAGCTCTGCTCGTCACGTGGTGCTCGCCCAAGGCCGAGATCCGTGCGCGTGCGGGCGGCCTCTTCCGCGCATGCGTCGATCGGGTTACGGAGCTCGAGGCACATATCGACCTCTATGAGCCCGGGCGGCGGCTGCGACTCATTTACCTGCCGAGCGCCAAGCTTCCGCCCGCCGACAGCGCGCTCATCGATGACTTCATCCTGGAGCCGGTCCGGGCCGGCGGCACGATCCTGCGGCTCCTGGGATCGGGGATTCCGGGCGCCCCGGAATGGGATGCGCAGTATCTGCGGCTGCGGACCGGATGGCAGGCGGCGATGACGCGGCTCAAGGCCCTGATCGAGGGCGCCGCCCGGCGGGAGGCTGGTACGTGACCGGCTTCATTCTCCGTGCCGTCATCAGCGCCATCGGCTTTTGGGTCGCGACCCGATGGGTGGCGGGGATCCGGATCGACAATGCCGGCACGCTGGTGCTTGCGGGCCTCCTTCTGGGCCTCGTCAACGCCATCGTGCGGCCGATACTCATCGTCCTCACTCTGCCGATCACCATCCTCAGCCTCGGGTTCTTCCTGCTGGTCGTCAACACCGCCATGGTGGCGCTGGTGGCGTGGATGCTGCCGGGCTTCCGCATCTACGGCGGCTTCTGGTCGGCGTTCGCGACGGCGCTCATCGTCTGGCTCACGGGCTGGCTCGGCTCCATGCTGATCGGGCCGCGAGGCAAGATAGACATTCAAGTACGCAGGCTTAGATAAGGTAATGACATGACTCCCACGAGCTCCCCCCCGAGCGCGCTGCGGCTGAAGTTCTGCGGACTGGACTTCGCCTCGCCGATCGTGCTTCTCTCCGGCTGCGTCGGCTTCGGCGAGGAGTACACGCGCATCCAGGGTTTCTCCAACCGGGATGCGGGCGCGGTGGTGCTGAAAGGCACTACGCTTAGCCCCCGGCTGGGCAATCCGCCGCACCGCGTGTACGAGACGCCGGCCGGAATGTTGAACGCCATCGGCCTGCAGAACCCGGGCGCGGAGCACGTCGTGCGCCGCATCCTGCCGGAGCTCGACTTCACCGAGACGCGATTCATCGCCAATGTGTCCGGCTCCACCGTGGAGGAATACGCCGAGGTAACGCGCCTTTTCGACCAGTCACCGATCGACGCGATCGAGATCAACATCTCCTGCCCCAACGTCAAGGAAGGCGGCGTGGCGTTCGGCAACTATCCCGACATGTCGGCACAGGTCGTGGAGGCATGCCGCCGGGTCACGAAGAAGCCGTTGATCACCAAGCTATCGCCCAATCAGACGGACATCCGGGAGAACGCGCGGCGGTGCATCGAGGCCGGGACGGATGCGCTAGCGGTCATCAACACGATGAAGGGCATGGCCATCGACGCGCGCACGCGGCGCCCGATCATCGGCAACAGCCAGGGAGGATTGTCGGGGCCGGCGATCAAGCCGATCGCGCTGCTGAAGGTTCACCAGGTCTACGAAGTGGCGAAGCCGCATGACATCCCGATCATCGGCCAGGGCGGCATCACCACCGCGACGGATGCGGTCGAGTTCCTGATCGCCGGCGCGACCGCGGTCGGCATCGGCACGGCGCTCTTCTACGATCCCTTCGTCTGCAAGAAAGTGAATGACGGGATAGCGGAGTATCTGCGCGACAACGGCTGCGATAACGTCGCGGCCCTCGTGGGCACGCTACGCACCGGGAAAGAGGTTCAGGACACTCCGGTATCGGGCTGATTCTCGGCGGCGCTCATTCCCAACTCCTTGAGCTTGCGGGTGAGGGTGTTGCGGCCCCAGCCGAGGAGCTTCGCCGCTTCCTGACGATGGCCTTGGGTGCGCTTGAGCGCGGCGCCGATCAGGATGCGCTCCAGCGCCGGCAGCGCCAGCTCGAGGAGCGGCCGCTTGCCGAGGGCGTGCCGATCAGCCCAGCCGGCGAGAGCTCGCTCCCAATCGGCATTGCCATCGGTAACCGCGCCGGCGGCGAGAATCTCGGGCGGCAGATCCTCCACACCGATTTCGCGGCCCGGTGCCAGGACCGAAAGGCGCCGGCACAGATTCACCAGCTCGCGGACATTGCCCGGCCAGCCGTATGCGGACAGTCTGGCCTGCGCCTCCCTGGCCAATGCTTTGCGCTCCACGCCGAGATCGTGCGCCGCCACCCTGAGGTAATGGACCAGCAGCTGCGGGATATCCTCCTCCCGGGCGCGAAGCGGCGGCAGCTCCAGACGGATGACGTTGAGACGATGGTAGAGGTCCTCGCGGAATAAACCGCGCGCCACGCGGTCCTGCAGGTTCTGATGCGTTGCGGCGATGACGCGGACATCCACGCGGATCGGCGTTTGTCCGCCCACTCGATAGAACTCCCCCTCTGCCAGCACACGCAGCAGGCGCGTCTGCAGTGGCGTCGACATGTCACCGATCTCGTCGAGAAACAGCGAGCCGCCGTCGGCCTGCTCGAAGCGTCCGCGGCGCTGGGTATCGGCGCCGGTGAACGAGCCTTTCTCGTGGCCGAAGAGCTCCGACTCCAGCAGGTCCGCGGGAATGGCGGAAGTGTTCAGGGCAATGAAAGGCTTGCCGGCGCGCGGGCTGTGGTCATGCAACGCGAGCGCCACCAACTCCTTGCCGGTGCCGGACTCGCCGGTGATGAGCACGGTGACGCTGGAGCGGGAGAGCCGTCCGATGCCGCGGAACACCTGCTGCATGGCCGGCGCGGTACCCAGCAGCTCCGGGATGCGCGGTGTGGCCGCCGTCTCCGCGCCGCCCTGACCGACGCCGCTGGCGGCGCGCCGCACGAGCGCAACCGCCTGATCGATGTCGAAAGGCTTGGGCAGGTACTCGAACGCACCGCCCTCATAGGCCGAAACGGCGCTGCCGAGATCCGAGTGCGCCGTCATGACGATGACCGGCAGCGCGGGACGGGTGTCGCGAATCCGGCGCAGCAGCGCCAGGCCCGATTGACCGGGCATGCGAATGTCGGTGATCAACACGTCCGGAGCTTCACGCCGCAGCGCTTCCAGCGCCGGCTCTGCCGCTTCGAACGCGCGCGGCGTCATGCCGCCATTTCGCAGTGCGCGCTCCAACACCCAGCGGATGGACGCGTCGTCGTCGACGAGCCAGACACGCAGACCCCCAATGGTGCGAGGCTCCGTCGCGGCATCGCCGGGCGGGCCCGCAGGGTCGAGTAAAATCGTTCCGAACGATTTCGTCATGCGGGCTCTCCCAACGGCAGCAACAGGGTGAACAGGGTACGTCCCGACTCGCTCTCGAATTCGATGAGGCCGCCGTTGCGGGAGACGAGCTCCTGCGCTACCGCGAGACCGAGGCCGGTGCCGTCGGCGCGGCCGGTGACCAGCGGATAGAAGATGCTCGAGCGCAGCTCCTCGGGAACGCCGGGGCCGTCGTCTTCGACCTGCAGAACGGCCACGAGACGGTGGCGGGCCGAGCCGATGTTGATATTGGACAGCGCACGGGTGCGCAGCACGATCCGGCCGCGAGGGCCGAGCGCCTGCATGGCGTTGCGCGCGACGTTGAGCAGCGCCTGAATGATCTGATTGCGATCGAGCATCGCGTTCGGCAGGCTCGGATCGTAGTCGCGCTCGATCTGAATCGCGGCGGCCGCCTCGGCGCGCAGCAGGTGGTAAACGTGCTCGCAGAGTTCATGCACATTGAGCAGCGACTTCAGCGGCACGCGCTTCGGGCCCGCCATCGAATCGACCAGCGCGGCCAGGCGATCCGCCTCGCCGATGATGACCTGCGTGTATTCCTTCAGCTCCGGGCCCTGCAGCTCGCGCTCGAGCAGCTGGGCGGCGCCGCGCAGGCCGCCGAGCGGGTTTTTGATCTCGTGGGCGAGCTGGCGGATCATCAGGCGGCTGCCGTCAAGCCGGGCGATCAGGTCGTTCTCGCGGGAGATGCGCTGGCGTTGAGTGGTGTCGGCCAGCTCCAGCAACAGGTGGGTGCCGGTGATCTGGCCCTCGAGTGGTGTGATGGTGACGTCGAGGGTGCGCGATTCACGCGGGGCGCCGGCGGGGCGGATGGTCAGCTCGCGATCGGTGATGCTTTCGCCGGCTTCGAGCGCGCGGCGCAGGATGCCGGTGAGGCCGTTGGCATCCAGCAGGAAATCGGAGAAGGGGCGGCCGCGCGCCTTGTTGAGACTGAAGGCCAGGAGGTCCTGGGCGGCGACGTTGGCGTAGATGGCGCAGAGCTGGGCGTCGAGGACGATGATGCCGGTGGCGAGCGCATCGAGCAGGTCGGTGGGCTCGAAATGGGAGAGCGCCGAGGGGATGTTGTATTCAGCGGCCACGGCCGGCCCCTGACGCTTCGACCTGCGTCGCCCCGCAAAAACATCCATGTTTTTGAGCTTCCCGGAAAATGACTTCTAACCGAGACGCCTCAGTGGCATTCGGAGCAGCCCGGCCGCCGGCCGCTGACCGGGCCGCTAGTGCGGGTGCGGGTGCGTTACGGGGTTTTGCGGGTTCTGGATCGAGGGCTGGTGCACGAAGAAAGTCACGCTGCTCGTCTCGCAGACGATCTGACCAGTGCTGTCCTCGATCACGGCCTGGACGGAGTGTTGGCCGCGAACCACGTTGAACGTAAAGGAGGTGCTGGCGCCCTGGATCTGCTTGCCGTCGACGAACAGGTGCACCTGATCGCCGCCCCGCAGCCCGGGCGAGGTTTGCACCACCGCCGTCGCCTGGAAGACGTTCATCAGCATCTGCTGGTCGGTGGGTTGGACGATGGCGCAGCTGTCGTAGGCAGCCCTGGACTGGGTCTGCTCGGGCTGGGAATTCGCCGGTCCCTCCCCCACGGGCGGGGCTGAAAAGGTCTGGGCGCCGCGGATCACCAGCTTCTGGGCGTTGGGGTGCGGCTGATCGCTGTAGTGCACCACACCCTGGGCATCGACCCACCGGTAGACGGTGGTCTGCCCGCCGTTGTCGGCGAGCGCGGCCATGCAGAAGAGGCCGAGACTCGCGGCCACGAGCGATCGCACCGTGGCGCGCCGGATTAAGGTAAATCGGAGATGGCGCATAGGGGCCGAATATATCCCGATGCGGCGGCGAGGACAAAGGAACGCCGTCGCAATCAAAGGGCTGTGGCGCCGGCCCGTCCCGGTGGCCGGCGCCACGGCCCGCACATCCCTGTGCGGGTGCTCGCCGGACGCTGATGCGGATCGGGCACATCAGCAGCTGTAGTAGAGCTCCATCTCCACCGGGTGGGTCGCCATGCGGAAGCGAGTCATCTCCTGCATCTTCAGGCCGATATACGCGTCGATCACGTCATTGGTGAATACGCCGCCGCGGGTCAGGAACTCGCGGTCCTTGTCGAGATAGTCGACCGCCATGTCGAGCGAGTGGCAGACCGTGGGGATGTGCTTGGCTTCCTCCGGCTCCAGGTCGTAGAGATCCTTGTCGGCGGGATCGCCGGGATGGATCTTGTTCTGGATGCCGTCGAGGCCCGCCATCATCATGGCCGCAAACGCGAAATAGGGGTTCGCGCTCGAGTCCGGGAAGCGCACTTCGATGCGGCGCGCCTTCGGGTTCGATACCCAGGGGATGCGGATCGAGGCCGAACGGTTGCGCGCCGAGTACGCGAGCATCACCGGCGCCTCGAACCCGGGCACCAGGCGCTTGTAGCTGTTGGTGCCGGCGTTGGTGAAGGCGTTGAGGGCGCGGGCATGCTTGATGATGCCGCCGATGTAATACAGGGCGGTATCGGACAGGCCGCCATACCGGTCGCCGGCGAAGAGCGCCTTGCCTTCCTTTTGCAATGACTGGTGGACGTGCATGCCGCTGCCGTTGTCACCGACGAGCGGCTTCGGCATGAATGTAGCGGTCTTACCGTAGCGCTGCGCCACGTTGAGAACGGCGTACTTCAGGATCTGCACCTGGTCGGCCTTCTGCACCAGAGTGCCGGCGCCGACGCCGATCTCGCACTGGCCGCCGGTCGCGACTTCGTGGTGGTGCACTTCGACCTTCAGCCCCATCTCCTCCAGGGCCAGACACATCGCCGAACGGATGTCCTGAAAGGCATCGACCGGTGGCACCGGGAAGTAGCCTCCCTTGACGACGGGTCGGTGGCCGCGATTGCCGTCGGGGTACTCCGTGCCCGAGTTCCATGCGCCCTGCACGGAGTCGATGGAGTAAAAACAGCCGCGCATATCGTTGCCGAAGCGCACGCTGTCGAAGATAAAGAACTCGTTCTCCGGACCGAAGAGCGCGTAATCCGCGATGCCGGTGGACCTGAGGTACGCCTCGCCGCGCTTCGCCAGCGAGCGCGGGTCGCGCTCGTAACCCTGCATCGTCGCCGGCTCGATGACGTCGCAGCGGATATTGATCGTAGCGTCTTCGAAGAAGGGGTCGATGACCGCGGTGTTGGCGTCGGGCATCAGGATCATGTCCGACTCGTTGATACCCTTCCATCCCGCGATGGAGGAGCCGTCGAACATTTTGCCGTCGCGGAACAGATCCTCGTCGACCAGACGCGCCGGAATGGTCACGTGCTGTTCCTTGCCGCGCGTATCGGTGAATCTCAGGTCGGCGAATTTGAGTTCTTTTTCTTTGATCAGCTTGAGCACATCGGCCGGTGTCATATCTCCTCCGGAAGATAAGAAAGATGGTGACTCGCGCCGTGCGATCTCGAGAGCCTGGGGCGTCACCCGGGTCATGTGGCGCAGCGCTGTGGTAGTGCAGGCACTGTGCCAGCTGTCGCCGCTAGACAGATCAATGAGTTAGCGGCGACGAGACGACGGCCGTGCACTATCGTGGTGCAGACGGCTTCATTGTGGCACCAAATTGGTGCAATGCCAATGGACGCTCCCTCTGAGGCGGGCTGCGGTCGAGGCCGAGCGCCTCGTTTTAGTGCACACCGCCGGGCTACCGCTGCTGCGGTTTGCGCGGGATATACTCGCCGGCTCTTTTGTGCTTCCGACCCTATCCATGAGCATCGGCACGGCGCCCCGCACTTTCCAGGAGCTGATCTTCGCCCTGCAGCGCTACTGGTCAGAGCGCGGCTGCGCGATCCTGCAGCCCTATGACATGCAGGTCGGGGCCGGCACCTTCCATACGGCTACGTTCCTGCGGTCCATCGGGCCCGAGCCGTGGAGCGCCGCCTACGTTCAGCCCTCGCGCCGCCCGGCCGACGGCCGCTACGGCGAGAATCCCTTTCGACTGCAGCACTACTACCAGTTCCAGGTGATCATCAAGCCGTCACCGCTCGATATCCTGGACCTGTATCTCGGCAGCCTGCGCGCGCTCGGCTTCGACCCCCTGGTGCACGACGTGCGCTTCGTGGAGGACAACTGGGAGTCGCCGACCCTGGGAGCCTGGGGTCTCGGCTGGGAGGTGTGGCTGAACGGGATGGAGATCACCCAGTTCACCTACTTCCAACAGGTCGGCGGCCTCGACTGCCGGCCGGTCACCGGCGAGATCACCTACGGTCTCGAGCGGCTCGCCATGTATCTGCAGGGAGTCGCGAGCATCTATGACATCGTCTGGACCGATGGCCCGCTGGGCAGAGTGACCTACGGGGACGTGTTCCAGCAGAACGAGGTCGAGCAATCGCGCTACAACTTCGAGCGCGCCGATGTCGCAACGCTGTCCCGTCACTTCGACGATCACGAGCGCGCCTGCCGGGAGCTGCTCGCGGCGGGTTTGGCGCTGCCCGCCTATGAGCAGGTGCTGCAGGCCTCGCACACCTTCAATCTGCTGGACGCGCGCCGCGCGATCTCGGTGACCGAACGGCAGCGTTACATTCTGCGCATGCGCGCACTCGCGGGCGGCGTGGCGCGGGCCTACTTCGACAGCCGCCAGGCGTTGGGCTTTCCGCTGCTGGCCCGGGAAGGATCGCCGCCGGGCGCGGGTGGTGGAGCGGCGGCATGAGCTCCGAGAAGCACGACTTCCTGGTCGAGATCGGAACCGAGGAGCTGCCGCCGAAGGCGCTGCGGCTGCTCGAGCAGGCGCTGGCCGGCGACCTTGCCTCCGGGCTGGCCAAGGCGTCTCTGAAGCATGGCGAGATGAGGTCTTTCGCGACACCCCGGCGGCTGGCGGTGCTCATTCGCCATCTGGCGGCGCGTCAGCCGGACCAGAAGATCGAGCGGCGCGGGCCACCCGTGAACGCGGCCTTCGATGCCGAGGGGCTGCCAACGAGAGCCGCACAAGCCTTTGCGGCGAGTTGCAAGGTAGCCATCGAGGAGCTGCAACGACGCGATGAAGGCAAAGGCACCTTCCTTTATTACGTCGGCATCAAGCCCGGCGCTGCCGCGGTGGAGCTGTTGCCGGGACTGGTGCAGAGCGCGCTCGATGCGTTGCCCATCCCGCGGCGCATGCGCTGGGGCGCGGGCGAGGCGCAATTCGTGCGGCCGGTCCACTGGATCGCGATGCTGTATGGAAAAGACGTCGTGCCGGCAAGTCTCCTCGACACCGCTTCCGGCAACCTCACGCGCGGCCACCGCTTCCACGCGCCGAAGCCGCTGCGTCTTTCGAGCCCGAGCGTCTACGAGCGGACGCTGCGTGAGCGAGGTTATGTCATTGCTGACTTCGAAGTACGGCGCTCGCTGATTCGCGAGCGCGTTGCCGCCGCCGCAGCGGGTGTGGGCGGCCGGCCACTGATGAGCGACGCGCTGCTCGATGAGGTCACGTCTTTGGTCGAATGGCCCGTGCCGCTCGCCGGTCGTTTCGAGGAGCGCTTCCTCTCGCTGCCGCGCGAAGTGTTGATCTCGACACTGGAGGACCATCAGCGTTATTTTCCGGTCGCAGGTGCGGATGAGCGGCTGCTGCCATGCTTCATCACGGTCGCCAACAT
>JBOIAB010000312.1:0-5069 GCA_050738635.1 Steroidobacteraceae bacterium | reverse complement strand
CCGAAGCGGTTGGTGTCAAGCGCGTTCCACGCCTTGTCGAGAACGTGCGGCCGATCCTTCACGGGCCCGATACCGTCCAGCCAGTTGTATCCCGAGACGAAGTTGCCGCCGGGATAACGGATGATGGGTACACCGATCTTGCGCACGAGGTCGAGCACGTCGGTGCGAAAGCCCTGTGAATTGGACAGCGGCGAACCCGGCTGGTAGACGCCGTCGTAGATGGCGCGGCCGAGATGCTCGAGAAACGAGCCAAAGAGACGGCGGTCGAGACTGGCGATGGTCCTGCGGGAATCCACGTAGATCTGCGTGCGTGCAACGGAGTTTGCGCCGACCGCCAGCCGGCTGTGCAGGAGCCCGACCGGTGCGGCGAGACTGGCGAGGGAGGCATTGCGCAGGAAGCGACGCCGGGAGTCGGAGAACATGGAGCTATTCCTCACTGGCTGCCGCGCCACGGCAGGCCGGTATTTCAAATACTCGGACAATTTCGCAAATCCGGGCAACAAACGCAAGCGCCCGTAGCACCGCCGTATACACACTGACGCGCAGTCAGCTCACTACGGCGTAGAGCCCAGTGATAAACGCAAGGTCCAGCGCGAAGTGCTCGGAGCCGATATTCGATGAGAAAATCGATGTACCGGTCATCAGCCAGCCGAACACCGCGCCCGGCGCCGGTGCAGCCACGCTTACGAGCGTGGCTCCTCGAACGGCGCCACGGCGACCTGCTTGCCGGTGAGGAGGATGTCTGCGACGAGCTCGAGCGGGCGCGCATCGACTTCGGATCGGCCGGCCGCGATCAATTCTGCGTAGGTGCGGTAGATCGAGTTGTATTCGCTGTGGAGCTCGCCAGCCTCGCCCGGCGCTGGCTTACCGCCGACCGTCAGCGTTCCGCCCCCGGCGGATAGTTTGAAGGGACCCTGGTCAGTCTCGAAATCGATGTCCCAAGTCTGCGGCCCGGTGTGGCGGAAATCGAGCGAGACGCCAATCTCGATTCCACCGACCGTCAGGAGCTCGAGTTCGGCCGCGATCGGCGCTTCGAGATTCGCCGGGACCAAGAGCAGCGCCGAGCGCGGGAAGATCGGCTCAGCGATCAGCCGCGTCAGAATCGACAGCGCGTTGATCCCTGGATCCAGAACGCCGAACCCCCCGGCCTGCCAGATCCACCTCTGGCCCGGATGCCACCTGAGCACATCCTCATTCCACGTAACCCGAACGCGTTGCAGGCGGCGGAGTTCGAGCAACCGAGCGGCAGGAGCCACCCCCAGAGCATGCTGTGAGTGCCAGGTCTGATAGAGCGTGCGTTGCGCGACCCGCGCCAGATGCTGCAAATGCCCGAGCTGCGCGAGCGAAGTGCACGGCGGCTTTTCCATGAGCACGTGCTTGCCCCGCTCGAGCGCGAGCCTTGCAGCTTGATAGTGGAGCTGCGGTGGGGTGCAGATGGCTACGGCATCGAGCTCGGGCGCGCCATCGAGCATCTGCTCCAGCGTAGGGAAATTCGTGATGCCTGGCAGCTGCGCATTGCGGCTGGCAGCAGCGGTGAGCGCGAAGGCGGGATTGGCGGTAATGCAGGGAAGGTGCTGATCACGTGCGATCTTGCCGACGCCGACGATGCCTATGCGAATCGCCTGCATTGCCCCTCGCTCTGGATTCGGCACGCGGATGAAGATCCGCCAAATGACCCTATATTAACTCAGACAATAATGCAACCCCCCGCCGTAGCGGCCGCGCAACAACTGTCCCTGTCAATTCTCAGACAATATCTTGTGCAACGGCCCGACCTCGCTTATTGTATGAGTTATAGCACCGAAGCGCGTTTCATCTCAACGAAGCTAAAAAAAGGGGAGAACCATGCAGCTGCGAAATGCTCTGGCGTGTGTTACCGCCAGCCTCATTGCGTCAATCAGCGCCGAGCCATGCTACGCACAGGTGGCGCCGCAGGCGCAGCAGTCCACCGGACAAAGCGACCAGCTCCAGGAAAGCGACCAGCTCCAGGAAGTCGTGGTCACCGGCGTGCGCAAGAGCATCGGCTCTGCGATCGACCTGAAGAAGATGGCCCAGCAGATCGAGGACTCGATCGTCGCCGAGGACATCGGCAAGCTGCCGGACAACAACGTGATCGAGGCGCTGCAGCACGTCAGCGGCGTGCAGATAAGCCGCAACGCCGCCGAAGCGGATCAGCTGCTCATCCGCGGCCTGCCGGACATCGAGACGCTCCTCAACGGGCGCGAGATATTCACTTCGACTGGCCGGTTCGTCGACCTGCAGGACATCCCCGCCGAGCTGCTCTCCCGGGTCGACGTCGTGAAGTCGCCGACTGCGGCCGACGTCGCGGGCGGCATCGCCGGCGTGGTCGACGTGCGGCTGCATCGGCCCTTCGACTTCAATGGCTTCGAAGTCGGCGGCACCGTGATGGCGACCCACAGCACGCTCTCGGACGAGACCGATCCACGGGCGAGCCTGCTCCTCAGCAACCGTTGGAACACCTCGTTGGGCGAGTTCGGCGTGCTCGCCGACGTGTCGTACTCGAAGGATCGCTACAAGGAAGAGATCCTGGACAACTACATCTCGAGCCAGCCGATTGGACCTGTGGCCGGGTCTACCGGTCCGGGCGGCACCGCGTACCTTCCCCTCACCGAGGGCGCGCAGTCGATCCTCGGCAACCGCCAGCGCACCTCGATGGATCTATCGACGCAATGGCGCCCCAATTCCAGCACGGAGATCTATGCCGAGGCCTTCTACACAGGGTATCGGAACAACAACAACGACGACTTCTTCGTCGGCCTGCCGTGGATCTGCGCCAACCCCGCGACCGCGACCGTGTTCCCCGGCACCGACGAGGTCAAGACCGTCACGGGCGGCTGCTACGACCTCACGAGCGACCAGTCGTTCGTGCCGAAGACCGACACCTATCAGGCGGCAATCGGCGGCGCATGGACCGGCGACAATGTCAAGTTCACGACTGAGGTGGATGTTACCAACAGCCACTTCAGTCAGGACGGCTACATCCTCGACACCCAATACAGCCCGCCGCCGAACGGCTATACCGCCGACTTCGACTACCACGGCACCGGCACGCCCTACATGAACGTGACCGGCATCAGCCTTACCGATCCGTCGAATTTCCAGATGCGCCAGCTCTATGACCAGTGGATCAGTCAAAAGGGCAATGAGGGCGACTGGCGCGGCGACCTGCACTTCCGGGTCGGCCACGGCTGGATCAGCTCCATCGACACGGGTCTGCGCTTTGCGGACCGCTTCGCCCAAAACCGCGAGGATAACCAGGGCGGACTCGACTGTCTCGGTACGCCCGACGCGGCCTCTCCGACCAACGCCGCTTTGCTCGCGGCCATGGCCTCGCCAGCCTGCTTTACGCCACTAAGCAACCTGCCCGGAACAGCCTATCACGTTACCTCGGGCAGCCAGTTCGACGGGGAGTTCGGTATCACACATTGGCTCGATGCGGACCCCGACTGGCTTATCGATAACATTAGCTACCTGCGGAAGCTGTTCGACCAGTCACCGACGGGCGCCCCGCCGCCCGCCGATCCGACGCAGGCGTTCGATGACCGCGAGATCAGCTATTCGGCCTACGGCAAGTTGAACTTCTCCGCGACGCCCGGATCGCTGCCGTTGCTCGGCAACTTCGGCCTGCGCCTGATCGAGACGCAGTCGAGCATGAAGGGCAACACGCTCATCATCTCCACGCCCGACCAGATCAACTACACGTTCAATTACCAGGCCGCCAAGACCGACAAGAACGATCTCGAGCTGCTGCAGAGCCTCAATACGCGGCTGCAGCTCGACGACGATCTGTTCCTGCGCTTTGCGCTGAGCCGTACCGTCACCCGCCCGCAGTTCGCGCAGCTCGACCCCGGCCTGTCGCTCTCGGCCTCCACGGCGACGCTGCTCGGCTCCGGTACCTCGGGTAATCCGCACCTCAGCCCGGAGAAGTCGAACAACGTCGATCTGTCGCTCGAGGATTACTTCGGGGCTCAGGATGCGCTGACCGGCGCGCTCTTCTACCGGCGCGTCAATGGCTACATCCAGTCCGCCATCGCTCCGGAGGCGATCGCCGGCATCACCTACCAGGTCACCCTGCCGACCAACGCTCCGGCGGGCCACATCGAAGGCGCCGAGGTTTCCTACACGCAGTTCTTCACCGGCCTGCCCGGAATCTGGAATGGCCTCGGGTTCCAGACGAACGGCACCTATGTCAACGGTCATTTCCAGAACATCTCCAAGTGGTCGTATAACCTCATCGGCATCTACGAGAAGGGTCCGGTCGAAATGCGGGTCGCCTACAACTGGCGGTCGGGTTTCGACGCCGGTCCCGCCCCCGGGGGTGGTCAGCAGCCAGGAGAGGTCTACGCGAAGGCACAGCCCTGGCTCGATCTGTCCTTGGGCTACCACATCATCGACGGGCTGACGGTCACCTTCGATGCGAAGAACATGCTCAACAGCTACTACCAGAGCTACTTCGGTTCGCCTTACGCCTATCCGCAGGATACTCGGGAGTTCGACCGGATGTATTCCATCGGATTCCGCTACCGTCTCTGAGGCACGCATGTCATCCAGCCGGGAATGGAGCAGGCGCGCGGTGTTGCATGCTGCGGCGGCCGGAGGTGCTTCCCTGCTCCTCCGGCCGCCGGGTCTGCTCGCACGTGCCGGGACGCGGGATCCGGGCACGTCGGCCGGGGTGTCGATCAACGACCGCATGGCTGGCGCTATTGCGCCCGTGCACGACCCCTGCCTCATCAAGGCGGGTGGAACGTACTATCTCTACGGCACTTCCATGCCGGGCGGTCCCGGTGTCACGCTGCATACCTCGCCGGACCTGGTTCATTGGACCTCGCGGGGAGCGATTTTCAACGCCATCCCTTCGTGGGCGCTCGCGCTCGTGCCGGGTACCCGGGGCATGTGGGCGCCCGATGTCTCGCGCTTCAGCGGCGGCTATCGCCTCTATTATGCCGTCTCGACTTTCGGCTCCAACCGCTCGGTCATCGGGCTCGCAACCAACACCACGCTCGATCGGGGGGCCACGGCTTACCTATTTTAGGACCGCGGTCTGGTAG
>JBOIAB010000311.1:0-2229 GCA_050738635.1 Steroidobacteraceae bacterium | reverse complement strand
GCAGCGGATCGGCTCCGGCCCGGCGCGCATCATCCGCGACGTCGCCGAGATGGCGCGCGGTCAGGCCGGTGAGGTGTTGGTCGCCGACATGACCGACCCGGACTGGGAGCCAGTGATGAAGCGCGCGGCGGCGAGCGTCACCAACCGCGGCGGCCGCACCTGTCACGCGGCCATCATCGCGCGCGAGCTCGGCATTCCGGCCGTGGTCGGCTGCGGCGATGCCACGCAGCGGATCAGCGAAGGCCAGGAGGTCACCGTCTCCTGCGCCGAGGGCGACACCGGATACGTTTACGCGGGGCTGCTCGAGTACGAGCGCAAGCAGATCGAGCTCGATTCGCTGCCGCGGATCGCGGTCAAGATCATGATGAACGTCGGCAACCCCGATCGGGCGTTCGACTTCGCGGCCATCCCGCACCGCGGGGTCGGGCTCGCGCGGCTCGAGTTCATCGTCAACCGCATGATCGGCGTGCACCCGCGCGCACTCCTCGACTACGCCCGCCTGGAGGCTGACCTCAAGGCGCAGATCGACACGCAGATGGCCGGTTATGCCGACCCGGTCACCTTCTACGTCGAGAAGCTCGCCGAGGGCATTGCGCAGATCGCGGCGGCATTCTCCCCGGAGCCGGTGATCGTGCGGCTGTCGGACTTCAAGTCCAACGAATACGCCAACCTCATCGGCGGTAGGCGCTACGAGCCGGAGGAGGAGAATCCGATGCTCGGCTTCCGCGGCGCCTCGCGCTATGTCGATGAGAACTTCCGCCCCTGCTTCGAGCTCGAATGCCGCGCCTTGAAGCGGGTCCGCGACCTGATGGGCCTGACCAACGTGCAGGTGATGGTCCCCTTCGTGCGCAGCGTCAAGGAGGCGAAGCGGGTGACGGAGCTGCTGGCCATGAACGGCCTCGGCCGCGGCGAGAACGGCCTGAAGGTCATCATGATGTGCGAGCTGCCGACCAATGCACTGCTCGCGGACGACTACCTCGACCACTTCGACGGCATGTCGATCGGCTCCAATGACCTGACCCAACTTACGCTCGGGCTGGATCGCGACTCCGCGATCGTGGCGCCGCATTTCGACGAGCGCGACGAGGCGGTCAAGCGCCTGCTGGCCATGGCCATCACCGCCTGCCGCAAGCGCGGCAAATATGTCGGTATCTGCGGCCAGGGCCCCTCGGACCACCCCGACCTGGCGCGCTGGCTGGCCGATCAGGGCATCGAGAGCATGTCGCTGAATCCCGATACGGTGGTCGAGACCTGGCTCTTTCTGGCGGACCAGTCGGCCGACGGCAAGCTCAAAAGCCCGTGAGGCCGGAATAGGCTGGGGCGAAGAGCCGCGCGCGGTAATAGCGCAGCTCGTCGATCGACTCGCGAATGTCGGCGAGCGCCAGGTGCGAGCTCTGCTTGGCGAGGCCGGCGGCGATATCCGGCGCCCACCGCCGTGCCAGCTCCTTCAGGGTGCTGACATCGAGATTGCGGTAATGGAAGAACTTCTCCAGCTTCGGCATCTGGCGGGCGAGGAAGCGCCGGTCCTGGCAGATGCTGTTGCCGCACATCGGCGAGGCGCCCGGCGCCACCTGCGAGGCCAGGAACTCGAGCGTGCGCGCCTCGGCTTCCGGCGCGCCGATGCGACTGGCGCGCACGCGCATCAGCAGGCCCGAGGAGCCGTGCTGCCGCTGGTTCCAATCGTCCATCCGCGCCAGGGTCTCGTCCGACTGGTGAATCGCCATCACCGGTCCTTCCGCTAGGATGTTCAGCTGCTTATCGGTGACGATGGTGGCGATCTCGATGATAGAGTCCGTGTCGGGCTTGAGGCCCGTCATCTCCAGGTCGATCCAGATCAAATTCTCGGCGCTCGGCATACCGTGAGTGTAGCAACCTTCGATGCACGCGTGATCGCCGCCTTCGGCCGGCAGCTCCTGGTGCAGGACGCGTCCGGCCGCACGGTGCGGGGGCGTCCCTTCGGCCGGGACCTCGGAGCGGTGTGCGGCGACGATGTGCGCTGCCGCAACGACCCCCACCACGGCGAAGTACACGTGATCGAGGTGCTGCCGCGGCGTACGGCGCTCTACCGGTCGAATGCGCGCGGCGCGGTCGAGCCGGTCCTGGCCAATCTCACCCGGCTGTTGGTCGTCATCGCGCCGCTGCCGCCGCCAGATCCGTTCGTGGCCGACCGCTATCTCGCGGCCGCCGAGTCCGCCGGCGTCACCGCCACGCCCGTGCTCAACAAAGCGG
>JBOIAB010000310.1:0-7343 GCA_050738635.1 Steroidobacteraceae bacterium | reverse complement strand
GCGCGCAGATTGCGGACAGGCTGCCTCCGGAATGCGTTAGCGAGTTCAAGCTGTCGACCATGGCGCTGCGCGCGCATGTGGACAAGACTTACCCGGGCGCGATGGTGGCCAGCCTGAGCGTCCCCTGGGGCAATACCAAGCAGGAGCGCGAGGGCTATCACCTGGTATGGCCGCGCGATCTGTGCGAATGCGCAGGCGCGCTGCTGGCGGTGGGCGCGACGCGCGAGGCTCTCGATTCGCTGCGTTATCTGCGCGCCACGCAGCTCGCCGATGGTCACTGGAATCAGAACCAGTGGCTCGGCGGCAAGCCCTACTGGACCGGAGTGCAGCTGGACGAGACCGCATTCCCGGTGCTGCTGGCGGCGCAACTCGACGAGCGCGGCGCGTTGGATGGAATCGAGGTCGGGGACATGATCCGCCGTGCCCTGGCGTTCATCGTCTGCAATGGTCCGGCGAGCGACCAGGACCGTTGGGAGGAAGACGCAGGAATCAACACCTTCACGCTGGCGGCATGCATCGCGGCGCTCGTTTGCGGTGCGCGGTACCTCGACGCCGATGCCCGCGAGCTGGCGCTCGCCGTGGCGGACTACTGGAATGCGAGCCTCGAGGACTGGACCGCCGTCGCCGACACGCCGCTTTGCGGTCGTCATGGGATCCCCGGCTATTACGTGCGCGTGGCGCCGCGCGAGGCGATGCGCGACCGGACCGCGCTGCAGCGCGTGCTGCCGGTCAAGAACCAGACGCTCGACCCGGCGCTGCCCGCCTCCGCGCAGGTGGGTGTCGATTTCCTCCAGCTCGTGCGCTTCGGGTTGCGCCGCGCCGATGATCCTTTGATCACGGCGACGGTGCAGTTGGCCGACATGCTCCTCAAAGTCGACACTCCAACCGGTCCCTGTTGGCACCGTTATAATGACGACGGGTACGGCGAGCATGACGACGGCTCGGCGTTCGACGGTACCGGACGGGGACGCGCGTGGCCGTTGCTCACGGGCGAGCGCGGCCATTATGAGCTCGCTGCTGGACGCGACCCGTTGCCTCAGTTGCTCGCCATGGTCCGCATGGCATCGCCCGGAGGCATGTTGCCGGAGCAGATATGGGACGCAGCGCCGGTGCCCTCACGCGGCCTCGAGCCCGGGCGTCCCACTGGTAGCGCCATGCCGCTTGCGTGGACGCACGCGGAGTACATCAAGCTCGTCGTTTCGCGTTCGCAGGGCAGGGCGTTCGATCGCCCGGACTGCGTTTGGCAGCGATACTCGGGCCGACGCCCGCGGCTCGGCCGCGTCATCTGGTGTTCACATGCACCGGCCTCGGAGGTCCCGGAAGGCGCGGCGCTCACGTTGGCGGTCACGGAGCCTGCGACCTTCAGGTGGGGGTTCGACGGCTGGAAGGACATTTGCGAGCGGCGCACGACGGCAACGGCTCTCGGGCTGCACACGGTGACGGTCGATACCTCGCGCCTGAAGAGCGGTCGCTCGATCGACCTGACGTATCGCCGCGAGCCGAGCCAGGAGTGGATCGGCCGGGATTTTCGCATCTCGGTGGTGACTGCCCTTGCCGCAGTGAACGCGGCACTTGCGGGCGAAGAGCAAGCCTGAGAGGCTTACCCCATGCCTTTCACGCTCGCGCATCCAGCGGCTGTTCTGCCGCTGCGGCGCTTACGATTGATGCGCATGGTGCCGCTCATCATCGGCGCCATGACGCCGGATGTGCCGTACTACCTTCCGTCGCGGATCTCGGAGCACATCCCGGACGCCACCCATACGGCCCTCGGTACGCTCACGGTGGACTTGCCGATCGGATTGGCGCTGCTGCTTTTCATGTGGTTGCTGCGCGCACCGCTCGCGGCGCCGCTCAGCCCCGGCCCGCGGGCCAAGTGCCTGACGGCACTGGAGCGCTTCGGCAGCCGGCCACTCAACTGGGCGCTGGCGCCGCTGTCGATCTTCATCGGCGCCTGGACGCACATCGCCTGGGATTCCTTCACGCACGCGGACGGTTGGTTGGTGGGGCGGATCCCGGCACTGAGCGCGCCCGTGTCCTTCTTTTCGTACACGGGGGAGCTCTGCCACGTGCTGCAGTACGTGAGCTCGGTGTTCGGGCTCGTCGTGCTGGCAATCTGGTTCTTTCTCCTGCCGCGCCCGGCGCCGGTGCCCGCCGGTAACGACGCGCGCTCCGCCGGCGGGCCGGCGTTGCTCGCGGCTCTGCTCGCTGCGGCGGCGCTGGCGGGGATCCTGGAGACCGGTTTGCACCTCGGGTGGCACCTCCCTACGGCGTACCGCCTCTTCTATCTGCTGCTCACTCGCACCATGGCCTGGTTCGCCGCGCTCTATACCCTGGCCGGGATCGTTATCGTGTACGGGCGCCGGCGTGCCGCGGTAACCTCAGTCACACAGATGTAACGAAAAAAAGCCGCTGGCCTGAGTCACTTCGCGCGCCAGCGCGGCGTACCGAAATCTTCTGTCCAGACGATCACCGTCGCATCCGCCGGGTCGACCGCGAAGGCGACGCCCATCGCGCGGAAGCCCGCTGTCATGATGTTGGCGCAGTGCTCCGGGCTCGCGAGCCAGCCGGCGACAGCCTGCTGCGGCGTCGTGACGCCGCTCGCGATGTTCTCGCCCAACATGCTCCAGCGGTAACCGGCGCGCGTTGCGCGTTCGCCGGGCGTGCTGCCGTCGCTGCCGGTATGACTGAAGAAATCATGCGCAACCATATCCAACGAATGCTCGCGCGCCGCATGCGTGAGTGAGGACGTGAGCGAAAGGGGCGGCGCGGCCCGGAAACGCTGCGAGCCGCAGGTCCGCGCGTGCGCGCGTGCCTCGTTGGTGAGGGCAAGCACGACCGCCCTCATCGCGTCAGCGTCCGGTAAATGCGGGGCCGTGAAAGGTTGCGCCGCGACGATCCAGAGGCCGCTGTCACCGCGGCCGTAAGTGCCAACCTGCCGCAGCCGGGGATCGGCGATCTGGCCGCAGAATCGCTGGCCCAGGAGCCGCTCGAGCGCGGCATTGCCGTGCGCGCCGGCGATCCGAATCGAGACCGATCGCAGAGCTTCATAGCGGGCGCGGACCTCTGCGCGCTCGAGCGGCTCGCCGTGCGCGAGCAGGCGGGCAACCTGGTCGAGCTTGCTGCTCTCGATCAGCGGAGGGGGCGTAGCGCGTGACAGGCCGCAGTAGACGCTGCGTGCGGTGTTGACCGCCGTGATGGCGTTCGCGGTCGCAGGCGCCGGCCGAAGCAGGAGCAGGAGGAGCGCCGTGGCTACGGCGCCGACGAGCCGCTCATTGGCGCCGCGCATTGCAGGGCACGATGCCGAGCGGCATGGGCAGCGAGGAATACAACTCATTGGCGCGCACGAAGGAGAGCAGAAACGACGACATCACGCGCATTTGCGTGTGGTACTGCCGAATGGCCTGCAGCTTGTCCGCTTCCTCTCCCGGCTCGAGATCGAAGGCCGTGAGCCCGAGGTCCCGGCCCCTCGGGGGCTGCTGCAGCGGCAGCTTCATCCCGAGCCCGCGTGGGCTCGGCCAGCCGGCGCCGCCGTGCACGATCCAGAAGCGCGCCAGGCTCAGCTCATGGCGGCGGCTCAGCACCTGCAATGTCAGGATGCCCGCGGCGCGGTGATCGGGGTGCGCGTCCCGCGGGCTCGGCGCGAGTACCAGCGTCGGTCGCACGCGATCGAGCACGCGCCCGAAGTCCCGTTCGAGACTCTCCCCGGTGTAGGGGTGGCCGGCAGCTAACGTGTCCGCATAGGGCACGCTCAGCGCGCCGTTGAACTTCGAGTAGTAGGGGGTCGTGAAATGATCCGTGATGAGAGTCAGCAGCCCCTCGTCCGGATAGCCCAGGAAGAGCTGCCGCGCGGGCGGCACTCCGAGGACTGCCGCCGCCGCGCGCGCCTCGCGCATGCGGCTGGCGGCGAGATCCCGCATCTTTTCCGGCCGAATCCGCAGCGACCGCTCGATCACGAGCAGGTCGAGCTCCGAGGCGTCGCCGCTCGTCAGCCAGACGATGCTGGCGTGCCCGCCCGCCGCCACTACCCGCCGGATCACGCCGGCGCAGCAGAGCGTCTCGTCGTCGGGATGAGGCGAAACGACCAGGAGGGAGGTTTGCGCGTCTATGGGCGGGATGCTGCCCGCGGATGCTCCGGACGCCCTGGCCGGGGGCAGGGAGAGGGCCAGCATGAGGCCCAGGCAGAGGGCCGGTACCCTGGTGGTCATGGCGGCCCCGAGTGTACTAGAGTGACGCTCGGCATTGCCGCGCTCGAGTTCGTAGGTCAACCGCCAGAACCCTGGCGCGTTCGGCCAGTCTGACACTGCGGAGAGATGCAAATGAACTGGGTCAAGGTCGTTGCCCTGGGCGCCGTGACGGCGCTGCTTGCGGCCTGCGCCGCGGCTCCGGTGGTGCGTACGCGCGTCGCACCGCAGGTGGACCTGGCCAGTTTCCACACCTATGCCTTCCTGCCGAAGCCGGGTACGGACACCGGCCCCTACAAGTCCCTTACCACCCAGCAGCTCGAGAAGGACGTCGGCCAGGAGTTGCAGTCGCGTGGCTACGTGCCGGCCCCGGCCGACGAGAAGCCCGATCTGCTGGTGAACTTTACCGTCGGTGCTCATGACCGTGTGGAGGGGATGTTGCCGGGGCCAGGACCGGGCTGGGGCCCGGGTTGGGGCTGGGGACGATGGGGCCCGTGGGGGCCATGGGGCTGGGGTCCCGGCTACGGTGGCGACGTGCAGACCGTTACCACCGTCTCGCTCAGCATCGACCTGATCCAGCGCACGGACAACTCCGTAGTCTGGAGCGGCACGGCCTACTCGGACCTCACCCGGCGGATGCTCGATAACCCTGCGGAGCACATCGACGTGGCGACGCAGCAGATTTTCCTGCACTTCCCGATAGCCCGGCACTGACCCGGTCGGCGGGACCCGGTCCCGATTCTTGCTGGACCACCGGCTAGGCCGGTCCATGAAGATTGCAATCCTCAATCAGCCCCAGGACCCGGTCGTGGCCGGCGAGGAGCAGCGCGGCTCCGTTGCCATCGTCAACTGGGAGCTGGCCCGGTGTCTGGCGCGCGAGCACGAGGTGATCGTGTATGCGCCGCGCGCGCGCGGTCAGGTTGCG
Source organism: Steroidobacteraceae bacterium (assembly GCA_050738635.1). GTDB lineage: Bacteria > Pseudomonadota > Gammaproteobacteria > Steroidobacterales > Steroidobacteraceae > 13-2-20CM-66-19. The sequence continues at coordinate 2,237 of JBOIAB010000310.1, read as the reverse complement.
CGCGAGCGCTGGGGCGCGATCGAGATCCGCCGCATCCGCTTCGTCGCGCGCCGGTACCACAAAGCCGTGCAACTGCTCGCGGGGCGCCTGCGCTGGGGCGCGCCGTACTTCACCTCGAGGTTGTATTACCGCGAGTACTTCGCGCAGATCGCGCGCGATCTCGCGGCGAGCCGCCCGGACATCGTGCATCTGCCGCAGCAGATGCAATTCGCAACGCGTTTCAAGCGCGCCGTGCCGGGTGTGAAGGTCGTCGTCCACATCCATCAGGATGAGCTGGCGAAGCTCGAGCGCGAGCTACTGCGGCGCGATCTGGCGGATGTCGATGCGGTCGCGACCGTATCCGAGTTCGTGACGGCGGGGGCGCGGGCGCGCCTGCCCGAGATGGCGGCGAGAATACACACGGTCGGTAACGGCGTGGACGTGCTGCGGTTCAGGCCTGGGGCGCGTGCCGCAGAGCCTCAGGGGCGCGAGCGTCGCGATGCTCCGCTGCGCCTGCTCTATGTCGGCAGGATCGCGCCCGACAAGGGAGTCCACCTGCTGATGGAAGCCTTCGATCGCCTGACACGCGAGGGCGTCGGCCTCGAGCTGACACTGATCGGCAAGCCGGGCCTGCTGCCCTACGATCTGCTGAGCCGGCTGCTCGGTGGCGATGCGCGCGCGCTCGATGCGGTGCGCGAGTTCTACGGGCGCTCGTTCCGCGCCTGGCTCACCAAGGAAATTCTCGGACATCACCGCAGCTACGGCGATGCGCTGCGCGCGCGTCTGTCGCCGGCGGCCGCGGCGCGAGTGCGATTTCTCGGCACGGTGCCGCAGCCGACCCTCATCCGCGCCTACCGCGCGGCTGACATTCTCGTGTTGCCTTCGGTCTGGCAGGAATCCTACGGGCTGCCGGTGGCGGAGGCGATGGCGTGCGGCGTGCCCGTACTCGCAACCGCGAGTGGCGGCGTGCCGGAGCTCGTTGCGGATGGCGTGACAGGTAGGCTCGTCCCCCGATTGGACGCCGAGGCGCTGGCGTGCGCGCTGCGCGAGATGTCGGCCGATCCGACCCGCCTGTTGGAGATGGGAGCGGCGGCGCGGGACCGGGCGCAGCGCCTGCTCACCTGGGCGCACAGCGCCGAGCGCCTCGAGCGGCTATATGCCGGGCTGCACGCCGTGCAGCCTCATTGCAACCGGCCCAGTGCGACGCGCGCCCGTTGGCGCCACGACTCGCCCGTTATGCGCCAACGGAACCGATCGTAGAGCACCTCCGTGGGCGGCGGCGGCTGTATGAAGTCGTATTGCGGCGCGGGCCGCAGCCGCTCCGGGTTCACCGGGAAGCGATCAATGACTTCCTTCTGTGTTGCAAACTCGGCGAGCGCCGCCCGTTTGCGCGCGAGCTGCGCGCGGTCGAGCGTCACCACCCGTTCCGTGCAGCCCGCCGCCGGCCAGAAGACACCGCTCGCCATTTCTCCGTCGCGGGCGTGATAGGAGGCGAACTCGAGTCGTATGGGCGCGGGGCGGCCTGCGCGGCGCAGTTTCTCGCAGGCGCATTGCACGAGCAGTGCGCAGGCGTCGTGGTCGGGATGGCCGCCTTCGTACGGGTGTGTAATCACCGCCGCGGCGCCGCCGAGCTCCGCCTCCAGCAGAACGAGCAGCTCGGGAAGGTGCTCGATGGTTTCCTGGTCGGTCACGGCGAAGGCACGGCGGCGGGCCGGGACGACTTCCGCTGCCGCGAGCGCCCGGTCGAGCTCGAGCGCGCGGGCCTGGGCATATGCGCGGCGGGTGGCGAAACCGGCGCTTCGTGCCGCCGACAGGTCGCGCGGCGCGCCGTCGGTCACGTGTATGAGAGTGAGGTCGGGTATGTCGGCAAGCTGCCCGCCGAGACCCAGGATCTCATCGTCGGGATGTGCGGCAAGCAGCAGAGTCGCCGCTGCGGCCGACGAGGTGGCTCTGCCGGCGGCGGTGTCGGGTTGCCACTGCGACGTAGGACTGCCAGGCGCAGACCCCCGCGGCCGCGCCCCTCGGCGCCACAAATCATCCAGCTCATGATAGATGCGCCCCGGCATCGGCAAGCACCCCGGATACAACGCGTGTGCACATTATAAAGCGCGCTAGCGCTACCGCGACTTCGGTACAATGCCAGCTCACGGTCCGCGTGGCGGGCCGCATGAGAACACTAAATGATGGCTTCCGGGCGCGCACCCGCACGCAAGACCAGCCGCCGCAGCCGGCGGGGTACGACCATCCACGACGTGGCC
>JBOIAB010000309.1:0-19663 GCA_050738635.1 Steroidobacteraceae bacterium | reverse complement strand
CCTCTCCACGGTCATGTGGGGGAAGAGCGCATACGACTGGAACATCATGTTGATCGGCCGCTCGTAGGGCGGCACCGCGCTCATGTCCTCGCCGTCGATGTAGATGCGTCCGGCGCTCGGCGTCTCGAATCCCGCCAACTTCCGCAGCAGCGTCGTCTTGCCGGAGCCGGTGCCGCCGAGCAGGCAGAAGATCTCGCCGCGCCGGATCTCGAGCGAGACCGCATCCACGGCGAGGAACTCGCCGAACTTCTTGCTGACGGCCTCTAGGCGAACGTAAGGCGGCGTCGGATCGGACGCCATCGAGGGTTGAGCGCTCATCGGCTGACTCGCCTGTTGCTCAGCCGCCGGTCTTGAAGTCCGTCCACGCGCGGGTCAAGAGACGCATGAACTGCATGGACTTCGCCCGCTCCGGCACGAGTGTGTGCATGACAGCCGCGGGCGGGTAGATGCCGGGGTCGTCGCGCACCGACTTGTCCAGGTACTGCACGGATGCCGCGTCGCCGTTGGCGTATTTGACGAGGTTGGAGTTGCGCGCGGCGACGTGCGGCTCCAGGAGATAATTGATGAACAGATTGGCGTTGCGGGGATGCGGCGCATTGGCCGGAATCGCCAGCGTATCGAAGTTCTCGATTGCGCCCTCCTTGGGGATGGCGTAGGCGATGGTGTAGGTTCTGCCCGCCTGCCGCGCCCGATCCTCCGCCTGCTTCACGTCCCCCGACCACCCGAGCGCGAGACAGATCTCTCCGTTGGCCAGGTCGTCGATATAGCGCGAGGAGTTGACGTAGCGCACGTACGGCCGGATGGCCATGAGCACTTTCATCGCGGCCGCAAGATCGGCCGGCGACTCGCTGTTCGGGTTCTTGCCGAGGTAGAGCAGCGCCGTGCCGACGACCTCCGTCGGCTCATCGAGCACCGTCACGCCGCAGTCCTTGAGCTTGGAGACGACCGCCGGATCGTAGAGCAGCCGCCAGCTCGCGACGGGCGCATCGGGCAGGCGGGCCTTCAGCGCCTCCACGTTGTACCCGAGGCCAGAGGTGATCCACATGTAATCGGCGGCGTACTGGTTGCCGGGATCGTACTGCGCGACCGTGCTCTGCACGCCCGGGTCCATGTACCTGAGGTTCGGCAGCGCGGACTTGTCGAGCTTCTCGAGCGCACCGGCGCGGATCTCGAGCTCGAGGAACGGAGCCGACGGCACCACGACGTCGAAGCCGGTGTTGCCGGTGAGGAGCTTGGTCTCGAGCACCTCGTTCTTGTCGAAGACGTCGTAATTGACCTTGATGCCGTACTGCTTCTGGAAGTCCTTCAGCACCTGCGGGTCGATGTAGTCCGACCAGTTGTAAACGTTGACTACTTTGCCGCCGGATTGCGACCCGCCCGAGCAGGCGGCGAGCAGCGCCGCCAATGCCGCAGCCAGAACCGCGGCGCACCATCGTCTCATATAGGATTGGGCCTCATCACACGTTGAGCAGCAGGTGCTCCCGCTCCCAGGAGCTGATCACCTGCAGGAACACCTCGTATTCGGCTTCCTTGACGATGGTGAAGGCAGACACGAACGGTTCGCCGAGCAGCTTGACCAGAGGCTCGCTCCGGCGCAGCTCGCGCAGCGCCTCATCGAGCGAGCGCGGCAGTCCGAAAGGCAGCTCATGCGCGCTGCCGGTGATGGGATCACCCGGCTGCACCCCCTCGACCATGCCGAGATAGCCACAAGCCAGCGACGCCGCGATCGCGATGTAGGGATTGGCGTCGGCGCCGCCCACACGGTTCTCGACCCGGCGATCCTCCGGCCCTGACATCGGCACCCGTAGCCCCGCGGTGCGATTGTCATACCCCCAGTGCACGTTGATCGGCGCCGAGAGATAACGGGTGAGGCGGCGATAGGAGTTGACGTTGGCGCAGAAGAGAGACATGGCCGCGGGCAGGTATTTCTGCAGCCCGCCGATATGCGCAAAGAAAAGCGCCGACGGCGTCCCGTCGGGGTTGCTGAAGATGTTACGCCGGGTCTTGATGTCGACCACGCTCTGGTGGATGTGCATGGCGCTGCCCGGCTCCTTGGCGTGAGGCTTGGCCATGAAGGTGGCATATATCTTGTGGCGCAGCGCCGCCTCGCGGGCCGTGCGCTTGAAGAGGAAGGCCTGGTCTGCAAGGTCGAGCGGCGGTCCGTGGATCAGGTTGATCTCCATCTGCGCCGGCCCATCCTCATGGATCAGCGTGTCGATCTCGATCTCCTGGTCCTCGCAGAACTGATAGATGTCATCGAACAGCGGGTCGAACTCGTTGACGGCCGCGATGCTGTAGGACTGGCGACCAGGCTCGGCGCGGCCGGACCGTCCCACTGGTGCGCGCAGCGGATAGTCGGCGTCCTTGTTCTGCTCGACCAGGTAGAACTCGAGCTCCGGCGCTACCACCGCCTCCCACCCCCGCTGGGCATAAAGCTCGAGCACGTTGCGCAGCACGTGCCGCGGCGCCATCGTCACCCGGCGGCCATCCGAATAGAAGCAATCGTGAATCACCTGCGCAGTGGGCTCCGCCGCCCACGGCACGCGCCGCACCGTCTTCGGATCGGCTTTGAGGACGATGTCGATCTCCGCCGGACTCATTGCCGCGCCGGTCTCCGGCGGGTAGTCGCCCGTGACCGTCTGGAGGAATACGCTCTCGGGCAGGCGCATACCGCCGTCCTCAGCGAACTTCTCCGCCGGCATGATCTTTCCACGCGCAATGCCCGCCATGTCGGGGATGATGGCCTCGACCTCTGAGATGCCGTGGTCACGGAAGAATTGGCGGATCTCGCTCACCATGGGCGACTGCCTTTCACCTGGACTCGGCGCGATCACGGCAGGCGGCACCGAAGGCCGAGAACAGCGCGCGTGAGAACGGGCTGTCCATCACCTTCCACTCCGGATGCCACTGCACCGCGAGCGCAAAGCGCGCCGCGCCTTCGACTCTGAATGCCTCGATCAATCCGTCGGGCGCGCGCGCCTCGACCGCGAGACCCTCGCCGAGCCGCTCGATGCCCTGCGAATGCAGGGAGTTGACCCGGATCCGATCGGCCCCTGCCAGCGACTGCAGCAACCCTCCGGGCTGGAGAATCACCTCGTGCGCGGGACCGTACTGCACGTCGAGCGGCTGGCTCCGGTCGTCCCGGTGATCGATGTGTCCGGGAACCTCGTGCACGCGCTGATGCAGGCTGCCGCCGAAAGCAACGTTGGTCTCCTGGAATCCACGGCAGATGCCGAACACGGGAACCCCGGCCTGCACCGCCTTGCGGATCAGAGGCAGGGTCGTGGCATCGCGCGCCGGGTCGTGCAGCGTCCCGGGTTCACTGGGCGGCCCCTCGTAGTGGTGCGGCTCGACGTTCGAGGGACTGCCGGTAAAGACGAGTCCGTCGAGGCGCTCCACCAGGTCATCGAGTCGCAGCTCCTCGGCCAGCGCGGGAATGAGCAGTGGCATCCCGTCCGCGGCATCGAGCACCGCCCGGACGTATTTATCGCCTACCGCGTGAAAAGGATGCCTGCCGATCATCTGCCGGTCCGCGGGAAGGCCAATGAGGGGGCGAGCCGGTGCCATGAGGGTCCCAATTAGACCACAGCCGAGGCCACGAAAGTCGGGCTACCCCCGGGTGCGGGACACCCCCTCGATTGCCGCCCTCGGCGCCGGATGGCTATGCTCACTCCAAGGCTTCAGCCCGGATCAGAATTTTACATAATCACAGAGAATCGAGAGCCTCATGGTGGCCGTCCACGCCGCTTCCTACTACGCCGCTTCAGCCCGCCCCGCTCCCCAGCGGGCGGCACTCGCTGGCTCGGTGGAGTGCGATGTCTGCGTGGTCGGCGGGGGGATCGCGGGCTGCTCGGCTGCGCTGCACCTCGCGCAGAGAGGTTATTCCGTGGTCCTGCTCGAGCAGAACCGGATCGGCTGGGGTGCCTCCGGCCGTAGCGGCGCTCAGGCCATACACGGGGTCGCTTCCGGTCAGGGCAAGCTGGAAAGGCTCATCGGCCCGACGGCCGCGCGCGCGGTCTGGGACATCAGCATCGAAGGGCTCGCGCTCATGCGCGAGCTCATTGCACGGCACCACATCGACTGCGACTGGGTCGACGGCTACATGCTGACGGCGGTGAAACCGCGTCACGACCGCGAGCTGCGCGAGGAGCTCGACGAACTGCAGCAAAGGCTGCAGTACCGCAGCGTGCGCTACATGCCGCGCGATGAGGTTCAGGCAACTCTCGCCACCCGCCGCTACCTGAGCGCGCTCTACGATTCCAACGGCGGCCATCTGCATCCCCTCAACTACACGTTGGGCCTCGCCGCGGCCGCGCAGCGAGCCGGGGTGCGCATCTATGAGGACACACGCGCCCTTGGCTTCACTTCGGCCCGCGTGCGCACGCCGGGCGGCGAAGTCCGCGCGCGCCACCTGGTCCTCTGCGGCAACGTGTATCTCGGCAACACCGCCCCGGCGCTCGCCGCCAAGATCATGGCGGTCGGCACCCACATCGTCGCCACGGAGCCACTCGGCGCGGAACGGGCCCGCCAGCTCATCGCCAACAACGCCGCGGTGAGCGATATGAACTGGGTGCTCGACTACTTCCGCCGCTCGGCCGACCATCGGCTGCTCTTCGGCGGCCGCGTCAGCTACTCCGGGCTCAACTCCTTCACGGTACCCGGCGCGACGCGCGCACGCATGCTCAACGTGTTTCCGCAGCTCGCCGATGTGAATCTGGAGTATTCGTGGGGCGGCCACGTCGACATCACGCTCAACCGCGCACCCCATTTCGGGCGGCTGATGCCGAACGTCTATTTCCTGCAGGGATTCTCCGGCCACGGCATCGCCCTCACCGGCATCGCCGGCAAGCTGGTGGCGGAGGCGATCGCGGGCCAGGCGGAGCGGTTCGATGTGTTCGCGCGCATTCCGCACCAGAACTTCCCGGGCGGCGCCATCCTGCGCCGGCCGGTGCTGGTGCTGGCGATGTTGTATTACCGGCTGCGAGACCTGCTGTGACTGCTAGTCCGGCGGATTGTGCGCCCGGAGGAAAGCGACCGTCGCCTGCAGCATCTGCAGCCGTGTGTCGCTGCCTGACAGCCAGTGGTCCTCCTTCTTCAGGGTCACCAGCTGCACGTCCTTTTTCTCGCTGTTGAGCGCATCGTACATGATCTGACTCTGCTCGTAGGGCACGACGGTGTCATCGCGGCCATGGATGAGGAGCACCGGCGACCTGACCGCATCGACATGCTTGATGGGTGAGATCTGGTCGAGCGCCGGATCACTGCTCCCGGAGACGCCCCAGAAGCGGTCCCAGTAACGGGTGACATAACTGTCCTCGATTCCACCTCTGGTCTCCCATCTCATCATCCGCGCCAGGTCGGAAATTCCCGCTACCGAGACGGCACACCTATATACGGTCGGCTGCAGCGTCACGCCCGCGAGCGCGGCATAGCCGCCGTAGCTTCCCCCTACGATGCACACTTTCGCGGGGTCCACGATGCCCTGGTTGACGAGGTAGCTGACGCCATCGGACAGGTCCGTCTGCATCTTCCTGCCCCACTGGCCGAACCCGGCCTCGAGCAGAGGCTCATCGACATTCGAGCCGCGATAGTTCGGGCGCAGGACGGCGTAACCCTGGTCGGCGAGAGCCTGCGACCACCAGTCGAAGTCAGCTGTATCCCGGGCAGCAGGGCCGCCGTGCGGTAGCACCACCAGTGGCAGATCATGAGCCGGCCGGTCCGGCAGAGTCAGATAAGCGCGAATCTTCAGGCCATCACCGGCCGCATACGTGATGGCACGCACGGCCAGCGGCTTGTCGATGCCCGCGTAGACATTGCCTATCGGAACGGCTGCCGGGTGTTTCAGGTCAATGAGCACGTAGCGGTATCCATAGTTGGGACCGTCCACGAGTACCACCATCTCGGAATAATCCCTCGATGCGGAGACGAAAGTCACCTGATCGCCGCTGAACGCCTTGACGATCGCCTGCCAGTTGAGGTTCACCTTCGGGTCGAAGAACACGTATTGCGGCGCATCCACGACATTCACGCCGCCGATCATCAGACCGGTGAATTCATCCATGAGAGGGTCGGTGAACACCTGCGCGGCAGGCATGGGGGAAAACTTGCCGTCCTCGATCGACAGCAGTTGCCAGAGCCTGCGGCCGTCCGTGACTATTTCGACGAGCACACTGTCGGCCGTCGGCCCGCCCCCCAGAATCCTCGGCAGATCGATCGCGGCGTGACCCGACATCTCCTGCAAAGGATCGCCGCCAAAGCGGGAAACGCCGATGGACCAGCGCTGCGCCAGCGAGTCATAATTCCTCACGGCGACGGCCCGACCCTGGCTGTCGAGCTGCCACTGTGTGTAGCCCGAGCCCCGCCGCAGGACGCTCGTGAGCCCCGTCGTGAGGTCGCAATGAAACAACGCGATGAAGCTCTGCGAATCCGTCATGTAGTCGCCGGGCGCCATCTTGTACAACCCCGGCACGAACAATATGGTGTGCCCGTCGACGAATCGCACCGCAACTCTGCCGACGATGATGTTCATTACCTCATTCTTTTCGCCGAGCGTGTCGCCGGGGAGCGTGCGCAGCTGATTGCGCGCAATGTTGTAATCCCTGAGGATGAACCACTCCTCCCTGTAGCCGTACATTCCGGCGGTGACGGAAGCCTCGATCATCAGGTTATCGCGGTCGGCCCACTCGATGGCGCGCAGCTTGGTATTGCCGGCCTTGACCCAACCAATCACTTTGCGGTCCGCGACGTTGGCAATGAAAACGATCCGCGCGTCGCCCCGGGTGCGCACGTACGCCAGCCGCGAGCCGTCCGGCGATATCGCGACGTTCTCTATATTGGGCAGATGACCGTAGACAGTCAGCGACGTCGCCCAGCCGCTGCGCGCGGCGAGCACCCCCAACAGGGCGAGCAACGACAGCGTGAAGAGGCGCAGACAGATGGGTCGCGCAGTGCGCGCGCGGAGCGCGGTCACCGCATCTGCCACTCGCGCACTCTCATGCTTGAATCCCATTTTCCCGGGACGGTCCGTTCGGCGAAGCACAGCTCTCTCTACGGCCTGGATCGGTGTCGATTCAACTGTCGGCGTTGCCTCGCCGAGAGCGGTAACACTTTATTGTTATTCTCAAGCCTACGCTGCCGCCGGTTCGATTGCAAGGCGCTGCGGGCAGGGCCGCGGCTGCGGAATCTATGAGTCCCGCAAGGCCCGCGCGACCGGCAGGCGCGCGGCGCGGATCGCCGGCAACAGGCCGCCGATGAGCCCCATGAGCAGCGCGAACACGATGCCGCCGCCCAACAGGGCGGCGGTGACGGAAAACTGGAAGTCCACCTGAGTGTGGCCGTCGCCGAAAATGGTGCCCGCCTGGTGGCCGTCGAAAACGAGGTAAGCGATCGCTCCGCCGATCACGCCGCCCACCAGGCCCAGGATCAGGCCCTCGCACAGCACCGCGCTCAGTACCGACAGGCGCCGAAAACCGACGGCGCGCAGGGTTGCTATGTCACGCCGCCGCGCCGCCAGACTGACATACATGAGGTTGATGGCGCCGACGACCGCGCCCACCGCCATGAGAATGGCAATCGCCGATGCGACGCCGAGAAACGAGTCTGTGACGCCGGAAGCGATGTCTGCATAAAAGCTCGTCTCCGTCTGAACCTGCACCGCGAGTCGCGGGTCGCGGGCGGCCGCCGCGGCAAACGCCGTGTAACTCGCGGGTGAGCTCATTTTGAGGTACACGGATGAATAGGAGTCCGGCTGGCGCAGCGCATCCTGCAGGACCGGCAGGTCGGTCCAGATCTCCGACTCATGGATGTCGCCATCCGCGGCGAAGATACCGGTCACGAGCCACCGCACACCCCCCGCATGCAGCGTTGCACCCACGCCAAGACCGCGGTATTCACCCACTGCCTGCCGGCCGACGATAACCTCGCGCACGCCAGACCTGTACATCCGCCCGGCTGTCAAATGTACCGTCGGATGTAGCTGATAGCCGGCAGGCGTCACGCCTCGCAGCGCCACATCACTCACCACGCCGCTTCGGCGTTTGGGCAATTCGACCGTGTCCACGAGCTCGGGTGATAGCAGAGGACCGGCGGCGCCCCGTGCCACGCCGGGCTGCGAAGCGAGTGCCCGCACCTCGGAGTCGCTGAGACCGCTCTGCGATTCCACCAGCGAGCCTTCCGAGATCGCGATCGCCACATCGGGCTCGCCGGTGCTCGCATAAGTGCGGTTCAGCCCGCGGCCGATGGAAAGCACGCTCACCACCACCAGCACGACGGCCAGGAATCCCACTGTCATGATGACCGGCAGCAGGGGCCGCGCGAGCACGTTGCGCAACCCAAGCCCCAGCAGCGAGCCGGTTTCGCACAGCCAACTTTGCCGCCACATGCTCACGCGCTCCCCAGCGCCGCGCGCACCGACAATCGCCGCAGCTGCATCATCGGCAGCACGCTCACCAGCATGCCGAGCAGTACCATCAGGCCAAAGGCCGCGAGCCAGACAGCGTGCGTGAGCGCCATGGTGGCGAGAATCTGATTGAGCGAGTGGACGAACCGGTGCACCACCGCCCAGGCCAGGAGCAAACCGAGGATGCCGCCGATCAGGCAGGTGAACAGCGCCTCTCCGAGCACGACACCGCCGATGATGACGGTGCGGAAGCCGAGCACCCGCAACACGGCGAATTCGCTGAACCGCTCGCGCGTCGAGTACAGCATGATCGCGCCGATGATCAACAGCATGCTGAAGAACACGGCGGTCGCGATGGCCGCGATCACCAGGCTGATGTCGCCGATCTGGCTATAGAAGCTGCGGAACACCGTGTTAACCGTGATGGTATGGGTCTGAGGCGCGGCGTTGGTGAACAGCGCATCGATCGCCCGGCTGACTTTCCCGACATCGTCGGCGCGCCTGACGCGCGCCGAAATCGAGCCTACCGTACCGGTTCCCATGGCGCGCGCCTGATCGAAATAGGAGTAGTGAACGAACATCTTCTCGAAGCCGAGCGCGGCGTGGCTGGTGGGGTCGGTCACCACTCCATCGATGGTCACGTACCAGGCGGTGTTGCCGTCCTTCTGCGCAAATTCAGTCAGGACGGGTACCCGCTGGCCGAGCTTCCAGGCGAATTTCTGCAGCAGCTTCGGGGTGACGATCGCGCCGCTGCGGTCCTGGAACCAGGCGCGCCGCTGCGCCGGCGGGATGCTGAGGAACGGCTGCACCTGCAGCATCTCGCGGCCGGCGGTGGCCAGAAACAGGAAGTTGTTATTGGGCTGTTGATATGAGCCGAGGGTGCCGATGTCATAACTCACCGCGATCACACCCGGCAGCTGGCTGATTCGCCCGGCATAGGCGACCGGCAGCACCTTACCGCGACCGGCGCTGTTCAGCGTGACCAGGATGCGCGCCGCGGCCACTCCGGTGCCGTCGAAGGTCAGCGCCTGCCGCAGCGCCATCAGCACGCCGAACAACGCGAAGGCGATGACGAGCGACAGCAGGGTCAGGAGCTTGCGGCCCTTGTCGCGCTTGAAATTGATCCAGACGAGGGCGAGCACCGGCTCAGACCTCCGGTTCCTGCGCCAGCACGCCCTTGTTCATGAAGAGCGTGCGCTGCGCCTTGGCGGCCGCGTGCGGATCGTGAGTCACCATGATGATGGTCTTGCCGTGCTCGCCAGTGAGCAGCTGCAACAGCCCGAGGATTTCATCGCCGGTTCTGCGGTCGAGGTCACCGGTGGGCTCATCACAAAGCAGCAGTGTCGGATCGGTGACGATGGCGCGCGCGATACCGACGCGCTGTTCCTGACCGCCGGAGAGCTCCGCCGGCTTGTGACCGGCACGCTCCTCCAGGCCTACCAGCGTAAGCGCGGCGCGCGCACGCTGCCTGCGCTCGCCGGCACTGAGTCCGCTGAGCATCAGTGGCAGTGCCACGTTCTGCTCGGCGGTCAGCACCGGCAGCAGGTGATAGAGCTGGAAAACGAAACCCACGTGACGCGCGCGCCAGCCCGATAGGGCAGCATCGGTCAGCCTGCCGATGTCCTGTCCGGCCACGATGACCTCACCGGAAGTCGGCCGGTCCAAGCCGCCCAGCAGGTTCATGAGCGTCGTCTTGCCCGAGCCGGACGGACCCATCAGCGCCAGGAAATCGCCGCGCGCGACCTGCAGATCGAGGCGCTGCAATACTTCCAGGGTTTCGGAGCCGCGATGGTAGAGCTTGGTGACGCCTTTCAGGCTCACCACGGTATCGGATCTTCCCGCGGCAACGGCGGCCATGATGCTCTCCCCGACCTTATACCCCTGAATTTAGAAAGAGAGCGGTCAACTCCCAACAGAATTGGGCCGAGCCGTGGCCGGCATGGGACGAATGGCGGCTTTGGCAGCGCCGCGCACCGCAGTATCGAAGTCCGGCGGCCTCAAACGGCGCCCAGTGCGGCGCGCGCCCGCTCACGGTAGGAGCGGCTGAGAGTAAGCTCGGTGCCATCGTGCAGGATCACCGTGCGATCGCCGTTGAAGAGCGGCTGCAGCTCGCGGATCGCCTCGATGCGCACCATGGTGGAGCGGTGGATGCGCACGAACTTGGCCGGATCGAGCTGCGTCTCGAGCCTGTTCATCGTCTCGCGCACCACATGCGTGTCCTTGCCGGCGTGCAGGCAGACGTAATTGCCGGCGGTCTCGAGCCAGTCCACGCTGTCGACACTCACGAATACGGTACGGCCCACGGATTTGATGGCAATACGGCTGAGCCAGGGGGCAGCTTCGGCAGCTGGCTCGTGCGCGGCTGCAGAACCCGACTGCGCCCGCTTCTGCGCCAGATGCGAGCGCACTCGCTCCAGCACCTTGTCGAGACGCTCACGGTCGAAGGGTTTGAGCAGGAAATCCACCGCGTGCGCCGCGAACGCCGGCACGGCAAATTCATCGAAAGCGGTCACGAACACGACCGCCGGCCGCTGCGCGACCGGAATCTTCTCCAGCAGTGCCAGACCGGTCATCCCCGGCATCTGCACGTCGAGCAGCAGCAGGTCGGGCACGAGCGAGTCGATTGTCGCGAGCGCCTGCCTGCCGTCGCCGCACTCACCCACTGTCTCCACATCCCTGACCTCGGCCAGATAGCGGCGCGTTCGCTCGCGCGACAACGGCATGTCGTCAACGATCAGCGTGCGGATTTTCATCGAAGGCATAGGCCTCGTGAAACGGAAGCTTGAGACGCGCGATCGAGCTCTCACCCGGGCGGGTTTTCAATTCCAGGCCGGCGAGCCGCCCATAAAGATAGCTCAAACGTGCGCGTGTGTTGCCGATGCCGATACCCTCGCGGCCGCCCCGCGGCACCCCGGTGACCGCGCCCCGACCATCATCCTCGACCTCGATCACCAGCACGTCACCGTCGCGTTGCGCGCGAAGCGTCAGATAGCCTGCTTCGCCACGTCCGATACCGTGAGTCACGGCATTTTCCACCAACGGCTGCAGGATCATGCCCGGCACACGAGCATTCAGGGCCTCCGCCGCAATGTTGAATGTGACTTGCAGCCGCCCGCGCAGCAGGGTCTGCTGGATGTCGAGATAGCGCCGCAGGAAATCCAGCTCGTCGCGCAAGGCGATCTCCTGCTGGTGACTGTCGTCGAGTGACTTGCGCAACAGGCTGCTCAGCTGGGTGATGGTACGGTCGGCGGCTTCGGGATCGGTGTATCCCAGCTCCGCAATCGCAGTGAGCGTATTGAATAGAAAATGCGGATTGAGCTGCGTGCGCAAGCGGCGCAGCTCGGCGCTCACCAATTGCGCTTCGAGACGCGTGTATCTGCGCCGCAGGCCGGTGAATGCCAGCAGCAGAAGCGCGGCTGCCAGCCAGCCGAGACAGGCCCACAGCAATGGCAGCAGGTGCCGGCCGATTAGAGCAGCTCCGCGATCTGCACGGCATTCAGGGCGGCGCCCTTGAGAAGCTGATCGCCGGCGACGAACAGCGCGATCGAGCGGCCGCTCGGGTCGCTGCTGTCGCGGCGGATGCGGCCGACGAGGATGGGGTCCTGGCCGGAGGCATCCTTCGGCATGGGGAAGTAGTTGCGCTCAGGATCGTCGACCAGCTTCACGCCGGGGGCGGTCTGCATGATGTCGCGCACCTGCTCGGGAGTGATGCTGCGCTCGCACTCGAAGTTGATCGCTATCGAGTGGGCACGCAGCACCGGCACCCGCACGCAGGTCGCGGCGATGCGGATCGAGTCATCACCGAAGATCTTGTGCGTCTCGCGCATGACCTTGGTCTCCTCCTCGTTGTAGCCGGTCGCCGGGTCGATCTTGGTGTTGTGGCTGAAGAGGTTGAAGGCGTACGGGTGCGGCAGCACGCGATTCTCGTACGGTCTGCCCTCGAGGTAAGCACGGGTGGATTCGCGCAACTCCTCCATGGCGGCGGCGCCGGCGCCGGAAGCGGCCTGATAGGTCGCGATGATCAGCCGCCGCAGGGGATTGCTACGGTGCACGGGCCAGAGCGGCGTGATGGCGATGATGGTCGAGCAGTTCGGTACCGCGATGATGCCGCGGTGACCGCGCACTGTTTCGGGGTTGATCTCCGGGACGACGAGCGGCACCGCCGCATCCATGCGAAAGGCGGAGGAGTTGTCCACCACCACCGCGCCCTGCTGCACGGCGAGCGGTGCGAAGCGCTTGGAGATGCCGCTGCCCGCGGAGAAGAGCGCGAGGTCGACGCCGCGGAAGCTGTCCTCCTTCAGCTCGCGCACGGCGAGCGGCTGCCCGCGGAAGGAAAGCGTCTTGCCCGCGGAGCGCGCCGAAGCGAACAGACGCAACTCCGAGAGCGGAAAGCGCCTTTCCTCGAGACAGCGGATGAGCTCGATGCCGACGGCGCCGGTGGCGCCGGCGATCGCGACTACCGGCGCGGAGCCGGCTGAACGACCAGAGTGCATGGACGGACTCCAAAACGAACGAGGCCCCGACGGCGGTGCCGGCGGGGCCTCTGGTTGACTCGCGATGTTCCGACTCTGCTAAGCGCGCGCGAGATCCGCCAGGGCCCCGGATGAGGGCTTCTTCGTGGTGATCTTGCACGTTTTCATCAGAGCGGACATACCTTACCGACCCTACCGGAAGCGTGGCCGGCTGTAAAGGCACAGTAAGCAGTTTTGTGCCGACCGGATCTCAAACCAGCGCGATGGGGCGGTCGCTCAGCGCCCGAGGCTCCAGACGATCAGATCGCAGTGCTTTGCAGCGCAACTGAAGTCATTGTCGGTGGTGAGCAGAGTGAGGCTATGGCGGACGCAGAGCTGAGCCAGCAGCGCATCGATCGTGCCGAGCTGTACGCCCGAGCGCCGACAGTGATTGCGCAAGTCCGCCGCATCGATGTAGTCCTGTCGGTCCGGTCCCAACAGAGGCAGCGCCGAGAAGCGCTCGATGATCTCGCGGCGCGCACGCGGCCCTGCAAATCCTTGCAGTAACTCTTGCAGAATCAGTCCGGCAGTGACGATCGCCTCCCCGCCGCCCAAGGCAATGCGCAACGCGCTCACCTGCGGTGCATCGACCGTCGTGTCGCGTCGTAAGGCCAACGACCAGACACTGGTATCCACCAGCAAGGTCATTACCGGGAACGCTCGGCCTTGTAATCGAAAGAATCATCCCACTCGAGCTTGCCCATCAGCTCGAGCAATCGCTTCTGACGACGACGAGCAATGAATTCCTCCAGAGCTTTCGTCACCGCCGCCTTCTTGGTGCGCTCGCCGCTCACTTGCAAAGCGCGCTCGAGCAATTGCGGATCGATCGACAGATTGGTAGCCATGTCCACGGTTCATGTGTGAGCACTCACACACGATTCTACACACATTGCAGGCTTACCGCCAGCTCACGACTCGCTGACCCGCCGCCCGTCACCCAGCCGTATTTCGAAACAGCGGTGGATCCGGGGGTTGCGCTCGAAGTCGCGCGGCAGGGTTGCGGCGGACACGTCGCGGACCGCATGACGCTCGGCGAGCGCCGGGTCCAGTCGGAAACGCTGGGCGTTGCTGGAAAAGACGAGGAGCCCGTCCGGCGCGAGCAGGCGCATGCAGGCGTCGATCAGCGCCGCATGGTCGCGCTCGACATCGAGCACTCCCTGCATGCGCTTGGAGTTCGAGAACGTCGGCGGGTCGAGGAAGATCAGGTCGTAGCGCTCTGCGGCTCGCGCGCCATCGCCCAGCCACTCGACACAGTCCGCCTGCACGAAGTCATGCTGCGGGCGCCCGGCCGCGCTGCGCGGCGCGCTGCCAATGTTGCGTGCGAGATTGCGTTGCGCCCAGTCGAGGTATGTCCGCGACATGTCGACAGAAGTCGTCGCGGCCGCGCCGCCCGCGACCGCATAGATGGTCGCCGCGCCGGTGTAGGCGAAAAGATTCAGGAAGCGCTTGCCCGCGGCCGCCTCCCGCAGACGCGCCCGCGTGAGCCGATGATCGAGGAAGAGACCGGTGTCCAGGTAGTCGTCGAAGTTGACGATGAACTGCAGGCCGCCTTCGAGCACCACGTGAGAATCCGACCGGTTGTCGAGCTTGTCGTACTGCTCACCGCGTGCGGTTCGCCGGCGGGTGCGCAGCTTGATCCGCTCCGGTGCGACCCCGATCGCACCAGGCAGTGCCGCCAGCGCCTCGCCGCGACGGCGGCGGACCGCTTCGACCTCGATCTCGGCAGGCGGCGCGTACTCCTGCACGTACAGCCACGTCTCCTCCGGCTCCACGGTGCGGTAGATGTCGATCGCGAACGCGTATTCCGGCATGTCGGCGTCATACACCCGGTAACATGACACGCCGGCCTTGTCGGCCCAGCCCCGCAGCCGCTTCAGATTCTTCGCCAGGCGATTGGCGAACATGCGCGCCCCGGGAGTGTCGCGCAGCGGCGAGTCCTCCCGCGCCAGCGAGCCTGGCCGCCGCAGGCTCGCCGCCTCCACGGTCATCCTGAGCAGCCGACACTCGATCGCACCGTTCCACAGGGCATGAGTGCGGGCGGCACGGATGCCGAGCTCCATACCGAGCTGCGGCGCGCCGGTCAAGACCGCCGCCTGCCACCCCTGGAATCGCGCGCGCAGCACCTCACCGAGCTCGCGGTGGATGGCGCGGGCCACATCGAGATCCTCCAGCCGAACGCCGTAGGGAGGATTGGTGCAGAGAAGGCCGACGGCGCGCGCCGGCGCGGCATACGCGAGCGGCTGTACCTCGAACTGCACCCACGAGCCGATGCCCGCGCGCTGAGCATTCGCGCGCGCGTCCCTCACAGCGACGGGGTCGCGGTCCTGCCCGCGAATGATGCTCGTTGGTTGAGTGTCGGCCAGGCAGCGGGCCTTCGCCTCCGCGCGCAGCCGTTGCCACAGGGCCGCATCATGTCCGCGCCAACCGAGAAATCCGAAATAATCGCGCCGTAGCGCCGGTGCACCGCACGCAGCCATCAGCGCCGCTTCGATGACCAGCGTACCCGAGCCGCACATCGGGTCGAGGAATTCAGCCCCGCCCGAGGCGAGCTGCGGCCATCCGGCGCGCATGAGCACACCGGCGGCGACGTTCTCCTTCAGTGGCGCCTCACCCGCCGCGCCGCGATAGCCGCGGCGGTGCAGGCTCTCTCCGGCCAGATCGAGGGATAAGGTGATCGCCGTGCCGTGAGCATGCGCGTGCACACGCACGCTCGGCCGCTCCAACATGATGTCCGGCCGGACGCCGGCTGCATCACGGAGCGCATCGACTATCGCGTCCTTGAGCTTCAGGGCGCCGAAGTGGCTGTGGGTGATCGTCGGATGCTTGCCGCTGAAATCGCAGGCGAGTGTCGCGCCGGGGCCCAGATGTTGGCTCCAGTCGCACTCACGGGCCGCGGCGTAGAAGCTCTCCGCGCTCGCCGCCTCGAAGCGCGCGATCTCGAGAAAGATCCGGTTGGCGAGCCGCGACTCGAGGCAGGCGCGATACGCAATCTCGATCCCGCCGCAGAATGCCACTCCCGTCGTCCGTTCCCGCACGTCGGTCGCGCCGAAGGTCGTGAGCTCCTTTGCCAGGAGGTCCGCAAGCCCGCGCGGCACGCTCGCCAGGAATTGACGGCTGGTCACGATCCGGAACACCGGACGCGCAGGCAAGTCCGGTGGTTTGGCTCCACGTGCGGCATTTCCTTATGATAAGAGGCTCCCACCCCACCTAGCCACCCTTTGGCACCTGCGAGCATCTCCATGGCAGCCTCCGATCCCCTTTCCCGCGATGCGCTCGACGCATTCTGGATGCCCTTCACGGCGAACCGCCAGTTCAAGGCGAAGCCGCGCCTGCTCGCGCGCGCGAGCGGCATGCACTATTTCACCCCGGACGGCCGGCAGATTCTCGATGCGGTCGCCGGGCTCTGGTGCGTCAATGCCGGCCACGGCCGCAGCGAGATCACGGAAGCGGTGGCACGCCAGCTGGCCAATCTGGATTTCGCGCCGACCTTCCAGATGGCGCACCCTTCCGCCTTCGAGCTCGCCAACGCCCTCGCGCGGATCGCACCGGCCGGCCTCGATCGGGTGTTCTTCACCAACTCCGGCTCGGAGTCGGTGGACACCGCCCTCAAGATCGCGCTCGCGTACCACCGGGTGCGCGGCGATGCCGCGCGGACCAGGCTCATCGGGCGGGAGCGCGCCTATCACGGCGTCGGGTTCGGCGGCATCTCCGTCGGCGGGATCGTCAGCAACCGCAAGATGTGGTCGGCCTCGCTCCTGCCAGGCGTCGATCACCTGATGCATACGCACGACTTGAAACGCAACGCCTTCTCACGCGGCCAGCCGGCTCACGGCGCGGAGCTGGCCGAGGAGCTGGAGCGCCTGGTGGCGCTGCACGATCCCTCGACGGTCGCCGCGGTGATCGTGGAGCCGATCGCGGGCTCGACCGGAGTGCTGCTGCCGCCCCGCGGCTACCTGGAGCGCCTGCGCCAGATCTGCGACCGGCACGGCATCCTCCTCATCTTCGACGAGGTGATCACCGCCTTCGGGCGTGTTGGAGCGCCTTTCGCCGCGCAGGAATTCGGCGTGACGCCCGACATCATCACCACGGCGAAGGGCTTGACGAACGGTGCCGTGCCGATGGGCGCCGTGCTGGCGAAGCGGTCCGTGCACGACGCTTTCATGCAAGGCCCCGAAGGGACCATCGAGCTCTTCCACGGATATACGTATTCGGCGCACCCGACTTCCTGCGCCGCTGCGCTCGCGACGCTTGGAATCTATGAGCGCGAGGGACTGTTGACGCGCGCGACGTCGCACGCGCAGTACTGGGAGGACGCCGCGCACTCGTTGCGCGGGTTGCCGCACGTCATCGACGTGCGCAATTACGGGCTGATCCTCGGCCTCGAGCTGGAGCCCGCCGCTGGCCGGCCCGGCGCCCGGGCTCACGGGCTCTTTCTCGAGTGCTTCGAGCGCGGTCTGCTCGTACGCCAGACCGGCGACATCATCGCACTCTCCCCTCCCCTGGTGCTCGAGCGCTCCCACATCGACCAGATGTATGGGACGCTCGCCGAGGTGCTGCGCAATCAGCGGTGACGGTGGTACCTACGGTGGGCCAGCGTCATCACTGCGATGCTGGCAACCACGATGAGGCAGCCCAGCAGGAGCCCCATGTCGAACGTGGATATGACCCGAGTCGATTCGATGGTGACAGTCGGTAACATGACACTTCTCCGTGCGGTCGGAGTTTCGCTCGTGTCAGAGCCTGCCAGCCTCCGCGGGCCGGGTGAAGCAGCGCGACGCTGAACTGCGACGCTCTTCACCCGGCCTGCAAGTTATGTCGCATGTCCTCGTCACGGCGAACTGGACGCGGCCGGGGCCGCATCCGCGACCTCGGGCCCTGAGGAGCCTGCCAGCCCGCTGGTGCGGGCCACCGCGGACGCCCCCTCCAGCCGGACCGTCACCCGCCTGTCGAACGCGTAGGCATCCAGGTCACCTCGCGGGCTGGTCGATTGGGAGGAGCCGTGGCCTTCGACCACCAGCCGATCGGGCGGCACACCTGCCTGCTGCAGTGCCACGGCGACGGCTTCGGCACGCTGCAGCGACAGGTCGTCGTTGAGCGCCGCAGGACCTCTCGGGTCGGCGTAACCGTCGATCCGCACCTTGGCACCGGACGGCAGTGATGCGGCGAGCGCACCGATCTTGTTCAGGGCCGGAAGCTCCAGCTTGTTGATCGAAGCGTCGGCAGTCTTGAAGACGACGTCGGTCTCGATGTCATCGGACAACTGCAACGTCTGATCGAGCTCGGCGCGCTGCTTCCGGACGGAAGCGAGCGAATCCGTGGCGAGGCTCAGCTTCCCGGCCAATCCCTCGCGCTCCTGCTCGCTTTGGCCGAGGCTCGCACTCAACGCCCGGTTCTGTGTCGCGAGGTCATGGTTCTGCGCGGCCAGGGCGCGGCTGGTCACGATCTGCTGGTGATAGTGGTGGCCGAGCAGCGCGCCGGCGATCACGCCGACCATCGCGCCGATCGGGCCGCCAGCCGCCGCACCGACCGCAGCCCCGGTGATGACGCCGATATTCTCTTGCTTCGATGCGTGTGGTTGCGCGCCGCTTGCCGCCGGGGCCGCGGATGCCGGCAAAGCGGCGAAGGCCATCGCGGCCACTGTGATACCCAGTCCCGCACGGACCTTGTTTTTCAGGATGCTCATAGGCTGGCCTTCTTGATGTGGTGTGGCGCTTCGCGCCGTCGAGGACCAGTACAAGCGATGGGCGGGTGCCGGTCGTGACACAAACCGGCCGGTCCGCTGATGATTTGTGGCGAATCCTGGCGGGATTACTTGGGATAGGTGAGCCGATCCTGGATGGCCAGGAGGACGTCGCTGCGCGACACTTCCCCGAGCAGGGTGTGCCGCCATTGCCCTGGGGTGACCGGCAGTGCGGTCGCCTGCTCTCGCAGGAACCCATCGAGCGCCTCGCACAGCGACATGTCGGGCGAGAGGGCGAAATTGACCGGCATGGAGACTGCCTCGGCCGGCAAGTCCCAGTCGATCTCGCCTTTCTGCAGGCGCTCGAGCACCCTGCGGGGGTCGAACCATGCAACCAGGTCATCGCCGTTCGTGACATAGACCCGCTGCAGCGGGCGTTTGGGCAACTGGTCGTAGATGTCCGCCAGGCTGGTCGTTCCGGAAACGACCGCCGCCGGCGGTTTTACGAGTTGCTCCACCGTCCGCAAGCGCCAGTCGTCACCGTGCTCCGCCGCGAGCGCTCTATTCAACGTCGCGTGATAGACGGACTGACCCTTCCGGTAGACCTTCGCGGTGTAGTGGGCCGTCACGCAAGCGAGCATCAGAGGCAGCAGGACGTTGTAGTCGAGCGTCATCTCGAAAATCATCACGATCGAGGTCAGCGGGGCTTGCGTGGTCGCCGCGAGGAACCCGCCCATGCCGATGAGGGCGTAAGCCTCCGGCTCCGAGGCGATGTGCGGCATGAGACCGTGGAAGACACCGCCGAAGAGGGCGCCGATCGCCGCACCGACGAAGAGTGAAGGCGTGAGCACACCGCCGACGCCGCCGGAGCCCACGGTCGCCGCCGTCGCGAGGACCTTGGCGAGCAGGATGATGAGCAGCCCGAGGCCCAGGACATGCCCCTGCAGGATCTGGCTCACCACGCTGTAGCCGTTGCCCCAGACCTCGGGCCTGAAGGCTGAGATGGCGCCGACGATCACTCCGCCCAGCCCGAGCTGCCAGTAGAGCGGTAGCTTCAGGCGCACGAACTGAGAC
>JBOIAB010000308.1:0-9592 GCA_050738635.1 Steroidobacteraceae bacterium | reverse complement strand
TGTCAAGACAACATCCAGCCGGTTTAGGCCGCCGCGGCGCGTCCTATTGGATGCCTGAATCCGCTGTGCCGTCGGACCAGTAGGGGACTACGACGTAGAAAATGGTGGCGTGATCGCTGGCGCCGGCCGCGATGGGAGTGTGTGCCAGGTTGGCGCCCCAGCTCGCGGGAGTTTTTTCGAGCGGCAGATAGAACATGATATGGGAGTGCCACGGGCCGCCGCCCAGATCGGCCCGCCGGGACATCATGTAGCACATTGCGCCGGGCTTCGGCTCCTGCAGTTTGCCCGCGGCCCACGCAGCCTGCTCACGCACCGCCATTTCCTTCTGTGAGACACCCCCGATCGCCCATTGCGTTCGCAACAGGTAGAGCGGCAGCTCGAATTCGGCGCCTGCCGGGTTGAGGCAGAAGGGCGCATGGAATTGCGGGTTCCAGAAAACGCCGCTCTTCACATCGAGCTCGTTGTCCCAGGACCTGACGACCAGGCAGACGAAGCCGTTGGTCCCCTTTACGGCGGTAACGTAACCGTGTTTCCCGAGGACCATTACCGAGGCGTGGCCCGCGATCGAGGCCGGTGCCGCGCTGCGCGCCAGCGCGATCTCCTGCTGCCTGCTCGCCATGAGATAGGGCGCGATCGGGGCCATGGCCGCGTTGGCGGCGCCGCCGACGCTGGGCAACGCCCACATCGTAGCGGCTGAGATCACGGCGAGCGATGAGGCCCGCCGCGCACGGCGGCAGCGTCGATATTTGGATGGCATGTTTTTCTTAGAGCTGCTGACCGTTATCGGGAAATTGCCGCAGGAATTTCTTGAGCGCGCCGTCCCACCCGTCCGTGTGATGTTCCGCCGAGATCTCGGTCCGCAGAGCGGAATGGATCAGTGTCAGCTCGGTCCCGGTATCGATCGGACGCAGGCGAAATTCGACCTTCGATACGCCATCCGCCGCCACTTCGTCGGGCTCGCCGCCGTGGACCCAGCGCCAGCTGAAGACAACATGAGTGGGCTTGACGATCTCGAGAAACCGGCCGGTGCACTCATGCTCACGGCCATCGAACGTGCTGAAGCGAACCTGGAAGCTTCCGTTCACCCGCGGGTCGACTTTTACGAAGATGGGCGGCTCGTCGGTCGGCCCCCACCACGAAGCGATGCCGTCCGCGGTCACGAGGGCATCGAAAACGATGCCGGGCCGGGCGGCAATCCGGCGCACCAGGACGGCCTCGGTCATTTGCTCTTGGCCTCGGTTTCCCGCTCCTTCGCCTCGGCGTAGCGAGTCAGCCGGTCGAGACTCGTGGTCCAGAAGAGCCGATGGTGCTGCAGCCAGTCCATTGCCGCCTTCATCGAGCCGGCCTCTATCTCCACCCAGACGGTGCGGCCGGCCTTGGAGCGGCGAATCAGACCGACCCCGGAGAGGATGTCTAGGTGCTTCAACACCGCGGGCATCGTCATCGCAAAGGGCTCGGCGAGGTCACTGATCGAGAGCCGCGGCTGCCCTTCGAGCCGTGCCAGTATGGAACGCCGTGTCGGATCGCTGAGGGCGGAAAATATGCGATCCAGGCGCTCTTGTTTATACATTACCACCAGGTGAAGTCTGAGGTCGCCATTGGCGTCTGTCAAGGCGGCCCCAAAGTGGGGTCAAAGCCCCAGAAATGCCCGCGCCGCTGCCCGCACCTCGAGGCGCCTCTCGCGCGGGATGGCAACGTAATGGCTGGTGTGCCGCGGGTAGAGATGGCTGTCGAGGAAACTCTCCAGAGCCATCCCATCGTCGTAATGCGCCACCCGGTTCGGCGCGCAGACGGCGATCACCCGCGTACGCGGGTGGCGCCGCAGCACAGCGGCCGAGACCGGCCCGGTGTGATCACCGACAGCGACGAAAATGCCGTCCGGGTCGCAGAGCCCCACCGCCAGGGGCAGCACCAGCTGGTCGTTGTAGACCGTTCCAACAGTCTCGGGGGTCTTGAGAGAGGCGCGCAGCAGGGCGCTGGGGCGAACCCAATCTCTCACTTCCGGACGCCCGAGGCAACGGTCCAGGTTACGCCCGCCAAGCCCCAGCCGCCCCGGCTGCGCCACGGCTGGTCGATGCCGGCGAGTTAGCGTAGCCTTTGCCGCTTTTGCGGGCGGTACCCGGCACATGTGGAAATCGATCGTGGCGATCAGCGTGGGCGCGAGCGCCGGGGCGCTGCTGCGCTGGTGGCTCGGCGATCGGCTGAACGCCCTCTTTCCGCTGCTGCCGCCCGGCACCCTGGCCGCGAACCTCATCGGCGGCTACATCATTGGCGCGGCGGTGGCGTTCTTCGCCACCTTCCCCGCCGTGCCGGCGGAGTGGCGGCTGTTCGTGATCACCGGATTCTGCGGCGGCCTCACCACCTTCTCGACGTTCTCGGCGGAAGTGGTGGGCCTGCTACAGCGGGGACAGGCGCTCTGGGCGCTCGCCGAGGTGGCGACACACGTTCTCGCCACGCTGCTCGCGACTTTCGCCGGAATGGCGACCGTGTTCTGGGCGCGGGGACTCTCGAGCTGAGCCGTTGACTAACGGGCGGCGCTCAGGCCGGGATCCGTTGCGCCTCGCTCGCCGAACGGCCGACGGCCGGGTCCGGATATAAGAACCAGTCTACACAGCCGAACACCATGGACGGATCGACGGCCGGCAGCGGCAGTCGAGCGCGGGCGGGAGCGGAGCCCTCCGCGCTAGCGCCGACCGATGTCGCGCGATGACGGCTGTCCTGAGCCTTAAAAGTCCACTGGCGTGTCCGCGGTGATGATGTCATGTGGAATTCCCTCCGGGCTGCAGACTGGGAGCTTAGCCGACCAATGTGACAGCTCGATGATGATGCTCCCTGTCTCCAGGAGAATACAAGTCCGAAATCTCCAGCAGACTTGAGCGTCGCGATCCGCCAACACCTCTTCGCTGCGGTCACGCTGCGGAATGCTTCTTGCGGAGATGCAGCTCACCAGCCTCGCGGAGCGGCAGTCGAGCGCGATGAGAGTCAGCATTTTCGGCCTGGGATACGTGGGAGCGGTATCAGCGGCATGTCTCGCCGAGCGTGGGCACGCGGTCACAGGCGTCGATCCGAACACCGACAAGGTGGCGCTCATCAACTCCGGGCGCGCGCCCGGGGTCGAAGCGGAGCTCGCGGAGCTGACGCGCCGCGCGGTGGCGGCCAAGCGCCTGCGCGCCACCACCGATCCGCTCACCGCCGTACTCGAATCCGACATCACCTTCGTCTGCGTGCCGACGCCGAGCCAGACCAACGGTAATCTCGACTTTCGCTATATCGAGCGAGTCTGCGCCGAGATTGGCGCGGCGCTGCGCGAAAAGCGCGCCTTCCACGTGGTGGTCGTGCGCTCGACGGTTCTCCCCGGGACGCTCACGGGGCTCGCGATCCCGGCGCTCGAGCGCGCGAGCGGCCGGCGTGCGGGTGAGGACTTCGGTGTCTGCCACAACCCGGAATTCCTGCGCGAGAGCACCGCCGTGGCGGACTTCCGCAATCCGCCGAAAACCGTGATCGGAGCGACCGACGCGCGCTCCGCCGACATGGTGCAGGGTCTCTACGAGGGGCTGCCGGGACCGGTGATCCGCTGCGCGGTCGAAGTCAGCGAGATGGTGAAGTACGCCGACAACACCTGGCACGCCACCAAGATCACCTTCGCCAATGAGGTCGGCAAGATCTGCAAGACCTTAGGTCTCGACAGCCACGCCGTCATGGACATCTTCTGCCAGGACGCGAAGCTCAATCTCTCCCCCTACTACCTCAAGCCCGGTTTCGCCTTCGGCGGCTCCTGTCTGCCGAAGGACCTGCGCGCCCTCACCTACCATGCGCGCACTCACGACGTCTCGACGCCGCTCCTGAACTCGCTCATGTTCTCCAACAGCGAGCAGATCGAGCAGGGGATCGCGATGGTGCTGGCCGCGCGCCGCCGCAAGGTCGGCGTGCTCGGCTTCAGCTTCAAAGCCGGCACCGACGACCTGCGCGAGAGTCCGCTCGTCGAGGTGATCGAGCGCCTGCTCGGCAAGGGCTTCGACCTTCGCCTCTACGACCGCAACGTCAATATCGCCAAGCTCACGGGCGCCAACCGTGAGTACATCATGAAGAGCATCCCGCACATCGAGCGGCTGATGGTGGCATCAGTCGAGGAGGTGCTCGAGCACGCGGACGTCATCGTCATCGGCAACCGCGGCGAGGAATTTGCCGGGCTCGCCGACAAGCTGCGCTCCGATCAGCTCGTGATCGACTTCGTGCGCATCCGGCAGATCGAGGAGCGCCATGCCAACTATGCCGGCATCTGCTGGTAAACGCGTACTGATCATCGTGCAGAACCTCCCGGTGCCCTTCGACAGAAGGGTCTGGCAGGAGGCGACGGCACTCATCGCCAATGGCTATCAGGTGGCGGTGATCTGCCCCGCGGCGCGCGGCTACACGGCGCGTTACGAGTGCCTGCAGGGCATCCACATCTATCGCCACCCATTGCCGTTCGAGGCCAAGGGCGCCCTCGGCTATGTGTTGGAATACGCTTCCTCGCTGTTCTGGGAATTCGTGCTCTCGCTCAAAGTGCTGCTGCGTCACGGCTTCGACGCCATCCATGCCTGCAATCCGCCGGATAACATCTTCCTCATTGCCGGCTTCTACAAGCTACTCGCCGGCAAGCGCTTCCTCTTCGACCACCACGACATCAATCCGGAGCTGTACGAGGCCAAGTTCGGCCGACGCGACTTCTTCTACCGCTTGGTGCGGCTCTCGGAGCGGCTGACCTTCATGGCGGCCGACATCTCCATCGCCACCAACGAGAGCTACCGCCGGATCGCGCACGAGCGCGGGCACATGGCACCGGAAAAGGTGTTCGTGGTGCGCTCGGGGCCGAGCCTCGAGCGCCTGAAGATGTTGCCCGCCGTGCCGCGGTGGCGACGCGGACGCCAGTATCTCGTGGGCTACGTCGGTGTCATGGGTGCGCAGGAAGGAATCCCCTACCTTCTCGGGGCCGCGCGCCACCTCGTGCGCGAGCTCGGCCGCGAAGACGTCCAGTTCGTACTCGCGGGCGGCGGTCCGGCGCTGGATGAGATGCGCCAACTCGGCTCGCGGATGGGGCTCGACGCCTACGTCGAGTTCCTGGGCCGGGTGCCGGATGAGACGCTGCTCGAGGTGCTCAATACAGCGGATGTCTGCGTCAACTGCGACGAAGTCAACGCCATGAACGACAAGTCCACCATGAACAAGATCATGGAGTACATGGCGCTCGGCAAGCCGATCGTGCAGTTCGAGCTCACCGAGGGCCGCTTCTCCGCCCGCGAGGCCTCGCTCTATGCGCGTCCGAACGACGCCCGCGACTTCGCGCAGAAGATCGTGGCGCTGCTCGCTGATCCGGCGCGGCGCGAGCGCATGGGGCAGATCGGGCGCGACCGGGTGGAGACCCGGCTCGCGTGGAAGTACGAGGAGCCGAAGCTGCTTGCCGCCTACGAGGCGCTCTTCGCGCCGCTCAGGTCGGCGACCGGGAGCGCAGGATCCGCAACCGCGACTGAAGGCGCGTATCCCCGCGGATATGACCCGCGAAGACGGCGGTCGTCGCGGGAGCCTTGAGGTCGAAACCGCTCGAGACCCAGCCGAGCGGACTGTCGCCACCCCGGCCACGCACCAGAGTCACCGCGAGGGAGTCGGGTGGCTCGAGCTCCACGCGCACCCCGTCGCGCTCTGCCGTGACCAGTCCGTCCGTATATGCGACCTGACACTCCGGCGCGAAATGCCAAAAGATCTCGGCTGTGTGTGTTCCGGTGCAGACCAGCTCGTCGCAGACCGAAAGCACCGCGCTCTCGGTGTCATACTTCCACCTCCGCCGATGCTGCACCGGGTCCGCGAGGCGCCGATAACCGTCGTGATGCGCGGTCAGCACCTGCAGACCGGGTGAGCACATGAATTCCTCCACCGTGGCCTCGGCGTGTTGCAGCCAGAGGAAGGCACCGGCGAAGCGCGACTGATCCTCACCGTCCACCACCACGGTGTTGTGCGCGGAGGTGCCGCGGAAGTAATGGCGCCAGACCTGCTCGGTGTGGTACGCGAAGGTACCGGAATCGACGAGAAACGGCCTGCCGCCGACGCTCAACGTGAAGGCGAGCGCATCAGCGTGCCCGTGGGCGGCGATGGCGAGATATCCGAGCGCCCCGGCGTCGGCCACGATCCGCACTTCCGCCGGCGTCTCGAATTGGTCGCCGAGGATGTAGTAGCCCGCCCGCGGAAACGAGCGGCGCACCGGCAAAGGCGCCTGCGAGCCAGCGACGGCCGCGAAGCGCGCGGCGACCTCATCGCCGAGAAGCCAGCGTGTCTTGTCATCGAGCTCGCCGGCCTTGCGGCGAAATTCCGCGCGACCGAACAGCACCGCGCCGCTCGCGAGCAGGGAGCGATATACGCCCGGCCAGGGCCGTGCCGCCTGCGAGGGGTCATCGCCTGCCGGCACCAGGCGAGCCAACACACCCTGGTCCGCATCGCCGATGGCGGGCACGCCGCCGCCGACGTCCATGATGCTCGCCAGGAAATCGAGCATGGATTCGAGCGCCCGCCAGTACTGCTCGTCGAAGCCGCAACTATTGGTGCGGGCGAAGAGCCCGGCGATGAGCAGCATGTCGGCCACGGAGTGGTGGTACCACACGGCCTGCTCTCGGTTGACGCCGTCCTCGAATGTCTGCAGCAGCGCCTCGCGGGTGATCTCGGCTCGGGCCCGCTCCCGCCAGCGCGCGCTCTCGCGCCAGAACGGCCAGGTGAGGCAGGCGATGAAGAGTCCGGTCGCCTCGCCGAGGAGGTGATTGTTGGCCGAGGAATGGCGCGAGAAGTGCCGCGCGATGAAGTGACAGTGCTGATAGATACCGGCGAGCCAGCGGCGGCGGAAGGCCCGCCCCTCCCTGCCCTCGAAAAGCGGCGCACCATCGGCGCCCAGGAGCTGCCAGGCGAAGGCCCAGTTGACGAGCCGGATGGCATGCTCGAGGCTCGCGCACCAGTTGGCGCCCTTCGGGTAGGGACAGGCCGCGAGCCATGAATCGACCAGAACCCTGGCTCCGCCGGCATAGCGCTCATCCGCGGTCAGGTGCCACGCCTGGGCGAGCGTCACCAACTCGAGGTGGCGATTGATCTCCCACAGGTACTTGATGTCACCGACGCGCTGCGCATCGCGGTAGTCGAGATCCAGGCCGAACTCGAGCGGTGCCTCGACACCGGTCTTGGGGTCGACATTCCAGCGCGGTGGAAAGCCGAGCTGCGCATCCGCGAGCGCAAACACATCGAAGCGGCCGGCGAGGACCCGATCGGCCGCCCGCGTATAGCGCTGGGCGTCAAATCCTCGTGGTAGCTGCAACACCCACGGACGGCCGCTTATGCCCCTTGGCTCCGACGGATGCGCCAGGCCGATGCCGGCGCGCTCGATGTCGCCCTGCATCTTGCGCCGCAGCCGGAAGCCGACCTCGCGCGGGCTCATGGCGCGCAGCCGGCTCAACGTCCATTGCAGCCTGCCCTGCGGGAGGCGGGTGGGGGTCTGGCGGATGTCATCTCGCGAGGCAGCCACCGCGAGACAACGGTCAGGTGATGGCTCAGGTTCCGCCGCCGGAGCGGCCACCGGTCTTGCCGAAGAAGGCCTGGGCCGCGGCCGCGAACTCCGGCATGCGCAGGCGCGCGGCGAATTCGCGCAGCTCCTCCTGCATGACCGCGTCCACCTGCGCGCTCTGCGCGGCGCGCAGCATGCGTTTGGTGGCGCGCACAGCGCCGGGCGGCTGGCGGGCGGCCGCGCCAGCGAGAGCCCGCGCCTCCTGCATGAGCGCCTCATCGTCCACCACGCGGTTGACGAGCCCCCACTCCCTGGCGGTCTGCGCATCGACGGGCTGCCCGAGAAAGAACATCTCCGCCGCGCGTTGATAGCCGAGGAGTTGCGGCAGCAGCAGCGTGCTCGCCGCCTCCGGCACGACCCCGAGCTGCACGAACGGCGTGATGAGGCGAGTGCTGCGGGCGGCGGCGACGATGAGATCGCAGTGCAGGAGCATCGTGACCCCGATCCCAACCGTGGGCCCATGAACGGCGGCCATGAGGATCTTGCGGAACCCGCTCAACGCGCGCAGGAATTGCGCGATGACGTGATCGCCGCCGATGACCTCGGGCACGTTGAGGAAATCCTTGAGATCGTTGCCGCCGGTGAAGCACGCCCCTTCGCCGCTCAGCAGGATTACTCGGATCTCATCGTCGGCTTCCGCCTCGACGAAGGCGTCGATGAGAGCCTCATACATATTAGATGTGAGAGCGTTCCGCTTCTCTGGGCGATTCAGACGCACCTCATAGACATGCTCGGTGCGTGTAACCAGAACCTGGTCAGACTCGCTCACGGGAGGCCTCCGCTTGCCGCCAGCTCGTAATAGTCATATTATATGACCTCCAAACGCCATCTCACGGCGCATGATAGCGGGGTCCGCAGCGCCATGAAGGCAGAGACGACCTACCGTCCCACTCGCGCAGCGATGCCGCGGCCCATGCCGCGCCTCAGCCGCCTGGCGGTCGAGCGCGCGAAGTCCAGTCACGATCAGATCGCGGCCACCCTCGGCACGGAGCTGCTGAAGGGACTCTACACCCCTGGCGGCAACATGCCGTCGGAGCCGGACCTCATCGCCCGCTTCCAGGTCTCGCGTACCGTGATGCGCGAGGTGATGAAGACGCTCGCGGCCAAGGGCTTCGTGATTTCCAAGACCCGGGTTGGCACGCGCGTCCGCGACCCGGTGTACTGGAACTACTTCGATGCCGACGTGCTCGCCTGGCGCGTCCGGCTCGGGCTCGACGACGAGTTCATGACGAGCCTGACCGAGGTGCGCCGCTCGCTCGAGCCAACCGCGGCGGCCCTGGCAGCACAGCGCCGCTCGCCCACCGACATCGCGCGCTTGCGCGAGTGCGTGCGGCAGATGGCGCGCACCGACCACACGCGCCAGAGCTTTGCCGAGGCCGACCTCGATTTTCATCTCGCCATCGGCAGCGCCTCCGGCAACCCGCTGATGCGCTCCATGGCGAGCGTCATCGAGACGGCGCTGGTCGCCTCCTTCGCCCACAGTTCGCCGGTCGACGACCCGGCGGACCATGAGGCGACCGTCAACGGCCACTCGGCCATCGTCGATGCCATCGAGGGCGGCGAGGAGCAGGCGGCCGCCGAGGCCATCCTGAAAGTGATCAACATCGGGGTGAACCGGATCGATGTCACCCGCAAGAAGCAACGAGGACAGAAGAAGTGAGCTCCGCCGATGGCCGCCGCCTGCGCTCGCGCGCCTGGTTCGACAACCCGGCCAATCCCGATATGACGGCGCTCTATCTCGAGCGCTACTTGAACTACGGCATGACGCTCGATGAGCTGAAGTCCGGCAAGCCGATCATCGGCATCGCGCAGACGGGCTCGGACCTCTCCCCCTGCAACCGCCATCACCTCGTGCTCGCCGAGCGGGTGGCCGCCGGCATCCGCGCCGCGGGTGGCGTGCCGATCGAGTTCCCGGTGCACCCCATCCAGGAGACCGGCAAGCGCCCGACCGCGAGCCTCGATCGCAACCTCGCCTACCTGGGGCTGGTCGAGGTGTTGTACGGCTATCCACTGGAT
>JBOIAB010000307.1:0-21518 GCA_050738635.1 Steroidobacteraceae bacterium | reverse complement strand
GTGTCGCCGTCCTGGACCTGCTCGTCGAACTCGAAGCCGTACTGCAGCCCGGAGCAGCCGCCGCCCTGCACGAAGACGCGCAGCATCAGATTCGGATTGCCCTCGCCCCGGATCAGGTCGCTCACCTTGCGGGCGGCCGCGTCGGTGAAGAGGAGGGCGGGGGCTTCCAGCGAGGCTTCTACGGTGCTCATAGGGTTCAGTCTAGAAGGCGGTGCGACGGGCGTCAAAAGTGGGTTTCAGCCCTGCCCTGCGGCGTCCTTGGCGGGCTCTACGGGCTCCAGACGGACCAGCTTACCCGCGATCTGGGCCCCCAGGGTCATCTCGATGACGCCGTAATAAAGATTGCCCTCCACGCGCGCGCTGGCGCCCAGGACGACGCGCCCGCGCGCCACTATGTCGCCGCGGACGCTCCCATGCAGGACCAGGTCAGTGACTTCTACCGGACCCTCTATGGAGCCGGTATCGCTGACTGACAAGGAGGCCGGGGCCTTCGGGTCGGCCCGGACGGCCCCCGCCACCTGGCCATCGAGGTGGAGGCCTCCGGCGAACTCGACGTCGCCGTTGACCCGCACCGACCTTGCGATCAGCGTATCGATGCGGGCAGCCTTGGAATCGCTGTTGAACATGGTTGCTCTTTCCGGCGTGCTACGGCACGTCCACGGCGCTCCAGGGGAATGTCTGCGTCAGCGGGGCGACGTCTTTGCGAGTGGAGCTGACCTCGACCGTCAGATGCTCGGGGCGAAAGCCCACCGGCAGCGCGAGGGTCTGCTCCAGGTCCTCAAAATAGCGGAAGTCGTAGGGCGCATCGGCCGCGCCGCCATCCGCCAGCGCCTGGCTGGCGAGAGTCGCAGGCTTGCCGCCGGCGTCCTGGCCATCCACCGTCAAGTCGACGTTGCCGGTAGTCATTCCGTCGGTCTTGCCGGCCCGAACCAGGGAGACGTGCACCAGGAAATGCCCTGCCGGCTTGGCGGCGGACAGGCGGACCGTGCCGACGCGCACTCCGATTGCCGGCGCTCCCTCGGCAACCACGGCGCGGTAGAACGCCAGCTCTTGCGTCTGGCGAGCGACCTGTGCCTGCAGATCACCGATGGTCCGTGAAACCTCCTGGTCCTCGCGCTTCTGGCCGGCGTCGATGGTCTGTAGCTCGATGATGCGGCCCTGAAGGGCGGTGTTGGCGCTCTTGAGCCGGCGGATGGCGTCGTGGAGCTGCACGCGTTGCTGCATTGCGGTGACGATGTTGTAGCCGGCATGGTATTGCCCTAGCTCGAACGCCGCCGCGAGTCCGACGACCCCGAGGACGGCAAGGGCAATCACGAGGATCAGCCGCCGCATCGGCGCGTGCGGCCGGATGACGAGCTCCGGGTGTCCGTCCTTATCGAACAGGGTCACGGGCAACGCTCACTCCCAAGGGATCACTCGGCCGGCGCCGCCGCCTGCCGTCGCGGCCTCGCCACCCCGTCCCACCAGCTGGGCAGGGGCGGCGGTCCGTCCGGGAAAGCAAGGGGCGCGAGCTCCAGGAGCGCACGCTGATATACAGCACGCTTGAAATAAATGACCTCTTGCACCGGATCCCAGAAGCTTGCCCATCGCAACTCATCGAATTCCGGCTCCTCCGTGCGCCTGAAGTCGAAACTCGCCGGCTCGCGCCGCAGCCGCAGCAAAAACCAGCGCTGCTTCTGGCCGATGCAGAGCGGTTTCTGGTTGCGGCGCACGTAGCGCGCCGGCAGCCGGTAGCGCAGCCAGCGAGCGGTGTGCCCGACCAGCTCGACGTCGGCCGGCTCTAGGCCGGTTTCCTCGTTGAGCTCGCGAAACACCGCCTGCTCGAGAGTCTCGCCGACACGCATGCCGCCCTGCGGGAACTGCCAGCCCCGCCCGCCGGTGCGGCGCCCGAGGAAGACCTCGCCGCTGGCGCGCTGCAACACGATGCCGACGTTTGCGCGAAAGCCGTCCGAGTCGATGAGGTCTCTGAGCATGCGAGACTTTTATCAAGCGCGGCTTGTACTGGGCAAGCTCCAGCTTCTAGGCTACTCGCTCCTCCACCCCGGCGGCTGTGATTTGAAGTCCGTTTCCACCTTCCACCATGTGAGCGGCGGCGCCTGGAAAGGCCTCATCCTGCTGCTGCTGCTCGCTGCCGCGGTATTCGTCGGCTCGCTGCTCGTCGGCAGCGCCAGCCTGTCGCCGGAGCGCATCCTGGCGGCACTGTTGGGTTCCGGCGACAGTGTCGCCCGCAGCGTGACGCTCGCGGTGCGCCTGCCGCGCACCCTGGCCGCGTTCGGCGTGGGGAGTCTGCTCGCGCTGGCCGGAGTGCTTCTGCAGGCACTTTTTCGCAATCCGCTCGCCGATCCGTTCGTGCTCGGCGTATCGGGAGGTGCCGCGGTGGGCGCGCTGCTCGCCATGATCGCGGGCGCGGCGATGTTGACGATTCAGGGATCGGCGGTGGTGGGTGCTGTCGTTGCGGTCGTGATCGTCCATCTGCTTGCCCGCAGCGGCGGCACGACACGCCTGCTCCTGACGGGTGTCGTGCTTGCGAGCGCATGCGGCGCGATCGTGACGGTGCTGCTGTCGGTGGCCGATGCCGAGCGCCTGCGCGGCATGGTGTTCTGGCTGGCGGGAGATCTGGAGTGGGCGGTCAACCCTCTGGCGAGCGCGCTCACCGCCCTCTGCGCGCTCGCCTTCGGGGTGCTGCTGGCTCGGCCGCTCAATGTGCTCGCGGCGGGTGAGCTTCGCGCCCGCAGTGTCGGCATGAATCTCGAGGCGTGGCGAAGTTTCGTATTCGTCGGCTGCGCCGCTTTGACGGCGGTGGCAGTCGTCAGCGCCGGGACGGTAGGGTTCGTCGGACTCGTGACACCGCACCTCGTGCGTCTCGCGTTTCGCACGAGCGATCACCGCGTAGTCGCACCGGCGTCGGCGCTGCTCGGCGGCACCCTCCTCGCCTGCGCCGACGTGGCGGCGCGGACCGTGGTGGCTCCGCGACAACTGCCCGTGGGGGCGATCATGGCGCTGGTCGGCGCCCCCCTCTTCATCGCGCTGCTGCGCCGGCGGGGATGAGCGCGATTACTTGACGACGTTCTTCGAGGTGGCGATGCGATTGCGCCCGGCGCTCTTGGCGCGATAGAGCGCGGCATCCGCCTCGGCGATCAGGCGGTCGGCCAGTACCTTGAAGTCGCGCGTGCCCTGGTCGGGCGCCGCGGCAGCGACGCCGATCGACAGAGTCACCGTCTCCGACGCATGGCCGCCGATCGCAACAGGCTGGCTGCGCGCGGCCTCCAACACGCGGGCGGCAACCCGCTCGCCGTCACCGACTCCGCCCTGCGGCAACACGATCGCGAACTCGTCGCCGCCGAAGCGGACGCCGGTATCGCTCGTGCGCATCTCCGTATCGATGCGCTGGGCCACTTCCCGCAGCACGGCATCGCCGGCCAGATGCCCGTACTGGTCGTTGATGCGCTTGAAGTGATCGACGTCGATCATGAGGCAGGCGACCGGCTGGTGCGCACGCTGGGCACGCGCCAGCTCCTCACGCAGCCGCGCCTGCAAATACCGCCGGTTGTGGAAGCCTGTCAGGAAGTCGGTGAAGCCGCTGCGCACCAGGCGCGCCCGATTGACGGCGTTCTCGATGCAGATGGCCGACACCACACCGAGATGGGCGAGGAAATCGCTGGCCAGATCGCTGGTGAAACGCCGCGGCTCGATACTGTAGAAAACCAACACGCCATCGAGCTGCTCCTGGCGCGTCAGTGGAATCAGCGCCAGGCTGCCGCCGCGGCCGACGCCGGGCAGCAACAGCTCGTGATCGGCCAGGCGCAGCGGCCCGAGCCACGGCTTCTCCAGGTTGGCGACCTGCGGCGCCTCGGTGATCAGCGCATCGACGAAGTAGACACCCGCGAGCTCCTCGAGGACGGTGCCGTCGGCCGCCAGCAGGTGGCGGATCTCGTGCTGCGGGTCGTGCAGATGCAGCGTCACCGCATCGAGTTGGTACGACTGGCAGAGCCCCTGGATCAGGCGCTGCAAAAGCTGCGCGAGGGTCCCGGCCCGCAGCAGCTCCAGCTCCCGCTCCTGGGTCTTGCGAAACAGCGACTCGTTGCGGCCGACCTCATCGGTCAGCTCCCGCAGCCGCGCCCGCAGCCGCTCGTTCTCCTCCTCGAGCGACTTCAGATGGTCCGCGGCCATGGCTCGCACCCGTTGCTCCCGCATCCTACGCCCGCCGCTCCGCGACACTGCGGCGGTCTGCGAGATAATCCCGCCCGCGCTGCATCAGCGCGACGAACACATCGTGATCGCGCGACAGCACCGCCGCCCGCAGGCGCTCCACGGCCTGCGCCAGTGCCTCCAGCGACTCCGCGCCGTAGTCGTTGAGACTCTGGATTTCGTAGTAGAGGTCCGGGCTCTCCTGCGCGACGCGCGCGGCGACATCGAGTTGCGCATCGAAAGTCGTGCTCGACAGCTTCGCCAGCCGCGGGGCGGCCTCACCGCTTTCGGCGAGCGCGGTGAAGAAGGCGATGTTGAGCGCATGCGACAGGCCGAGCACGTAGGCGATCAGCCGGTCGTGATCGTCGAGGCTCATCACCACCTGCTCCGCCATGGTGGAGGCAAAGAGCGCGCGCGCCTCGGCCAGCGCCTCGGCATGACCCAGGTCGACGAAGATGACGTGCCGTCCGGAGAGCAGCTCCGTGTCGGGTCCGAACATCGGATGGATGGAGGTGACCCGGCAGCCGTGCGACTTGAGCGCCATCAGGCCGGCGCGCAGCGGCGACTTCAGCGAGCCGACATCGAAGATGACACCGCGCGGCCTGAGCAGCGCCAGGTCGCGCAGGATCGCATCGGTCACCCCGAGCGGCGTCGCCAGCACGATGTAGTCGTGTTTGAGATCGGTCGTATGCCAGTCCGCCACACACGGCACACCATCCGGTCCGCCGTGCGGATCCGCCACCTCGACGCCGAAGCCCTGGGAGGACAGGAACTGGACGAACCAGCGGCCCATCTTGCCGCCGCCGCCGACGACCAGCACACGCCGGCCGGAGCCGGCGCCGCGCGCGGCGACGCTCGCCTGCTCCTGCGTGGTGAGGGAAGAGCGGATGAGCAGGCGCAACAATTCCTCGGCGAGCGCCGGTGATACTCCGACCTCGGCGGCAGCCGAGCGGGCACCCTCGATCACCTCACGCTCACGCTGGAAGTCGCGGGTCGGATAGCCGGTCGCCCGCTTGACGCGGGCCACCTCGCCGCTCAGCGTCTTGCGCTCGCCGACCAGCTCGAGCAGCTGGCGGTCGATCGCGCTCAGGCGGCGGCGCAAATCCTCCAGAGTCACATCGTCCCGCGTCATAGGCCGATCTTCCCGCAAGCGAAGCCGTGATAGGAGCTCCTTTTTATCGGCCCGGCGTGGGTTGTTCAAGCACCGCGACGCGCGATTTCCCTTAACATGTCGACGTCATGCGACATATCGAGCTGCTGCCCGAGCCCCTGCCGCCGGAGCCCCTGGTCGTCCTCAACCGCTGGATGGCCGAGGCCTGGCAGCACCGCCTGCAGCCGAACCCGAACGCCATGGTGCTGGCCACCAGCGATCCGGGCGGACGCCCCGCGGCGCGGGTGGTGCTGTGTAAAGAGGTCGTGCCCCTGCCCGGCTACCTGGTGTTCTACACCAATTACCTGTCGCGCAAAGGACGGCAGCTGGCGGAGAACCCGCGGGCGGCGGCCGTCATCCACTGGGATGCCCTGCACCGCCAGGTGCGGATCGAGGGACCGGTGCTGCAGGCGCCGGCCGCCGACAGTGACGCCTACTTCGCATCGCGCCCCTGGCCGAGTCGCGTCGGCGCGTGGGCCAGTGCGCAGAGCGAGCCGGTGGCCTCGCGGGAAGAGATGCTGGAGTCGGTGGCCGCCGTTGCGCAGCGCTTCGGTACCCCCATACCGGGCCAACCGGGAACCGAGAGCGAAGCCGCCATCACCATTCCGCGGCCGCCGCACTGGGGCGGTTACCACCTGTGGGCGGAGTGCGTGGAGCTCTGGGTGGAAGGCGAGGCACGGGTACACGACCGTGCGCGCTGGACGCGGAAGCTCACGGAGCTCTCGAGCGGCTATTTCGAGGCCGGGCCCTGGACGGCCACACGCCTGCAGCCTTGAGTGCCCCTCCGCTCGCCGCCCGCGGTGTCGACGTCGCGGTCGGTACGCGGCGGCTGGTCGCCGCGCTGTCGCTGGAATTCTCCGCCGGGGAATTCGTGGCCATCCTGGGGAGGAATGGCTCCGGCAAAACACTGACGCTGCATACGCTCGCGGGGCTGCGGCCCCCGCAGGCGGGAGAGGTGCATCTCGATGGCGCCGCGCTGGCGAGCCTCAGCCGGCGGGCGGTGGCATTGCGGCTCGGGCTACTGGCGCAGGACGTCGAGGAATCCTTCGTGACGACGGCGTTGGAGGCGGTGCTCGTGGGGAGGCATCCGCATCTGAAGCTGTGGCAGTGGGAAACGGTGGCGGACGATCGGATCGCGCGCGCCGCGCTGGCGGCAGTGGATCTCGAAGACTTCGCCGGGCGGCGGACCGATACCCTGTCGGGGGGCGAGTTGCGCCGGGTGGCGGTCGCGGCGCTGCTGGCGCAGGAGCCGGGCGTGTTCCTGCTCGATGAGCCCTCGAATCACCTCGACCCGGCGCATCAGCTCGGAATTCTGGGGCTGTTCCACGAGCTGTGTGCCGCGGGCAGGACGGTCATCGCGACGCTGCATGATCCGACCGTCGCGGCCAGGTTCGCCGACCGGGTGTTGCTCCTCCATGGGGACGGCCGCTGGGCGGCGGGAACGGCCGCGGAGCTGCTGACGGCCGAGAAGCTGAGCGAGCTCTATCTGGCGCCGATGTTGCAGCTGGAAAAGGATGGCCGGCGCATCTTCGTCAGTGCGTGAGTCCGGGGTCCGGGGTCGCGGCCCTGCCGCGCAAACTAATTGCCTAGGAAACAAGATCGCCGAACTGATGCTGCAGCAGGGTCAGGGCTGCCACCGCGGCGGTCTCGGTCCGCAGCACCCGAGGTCCGAGCCGCACCGGCAGGAAGCCGGCGGCGAGCGCCGCGCGCTGCTCCGTCTCCGCCAGGCCGCCCTCGGGGCCGATCAGCACGATGATCCCGCCGTCCCGCGCCGGCGCCTGCAGATCCTTGACACGCTGCGTGCCCGTGGGTGAAAGCAGCAGCCGCGTCGCTCGCGCATCGATGCCGTGCAGAAACTCATGCAGCTCGATGGGTGCGGCCACCTCAGGGATTCTGTCGCGACCGCTCTGCTCGCACGCGGCAACGGCGATCCCCTGCCAGTGCGCGCGTTTGCGCTCCGCCTGGCGGGCATCGAGCTTCACGACGGTACGCTCGGTCAGCATCGGCACGATCCGGCTCACGCCGAGCTCGGTCGCCTTCTGCACGACCCAGTCCATGCGCTCACCGCGCGAGACGCCTTGCGCCAGGGTCAGCGCGAGAGCTGACTCGCGGCTCGAGGCCGATCGTTCCTGCAGCTCGACGATCACCGCGCCCTTGCGGATCGCCTCGATGCGGGCGGCGTACTCGCCGCCACGGCCATCGAACACGGTGAGCACATCGCCGGGCTCGAGGCGCAGGACGCGCGAGATGTGGTTGGCGGCATCGCCTTCTATGGTGTGCCGCCGGCCGGGGCTCAGAGGCTCGGGGACGTGGACCCGCGTCAAGCGCATGTCGCGAGCTCGATGCCCTCGCGCGCAACTTCGACCATCAGATCGATCTCATCGAGTGTGATCACGTAAGGAGGCATGAAATAGAGGACGGTGCCGATGGGGCGCAGGAGCACGCCGCGGCTGAGGGCGTGGCGGTAGATCTTAAGACCCCGCCGCTCCTGCCAGGGATAGGGGTCGCGGGTCGTCTTGTCGCGCGCCAGCTCGACCGCGACGATCATGCCGTGTTGGCGGACCTCGGCAACGTGCGGGT
Organism: Steroidobacteraceae bacterium; assembly: GCA_050738635.1. Classification (GTDB taxonomy): domain Bacteria; phylum Pseudomonadota; class Gammaproteobacteria; order Steroidobacterales; family Steroidobacteraceae; genus 13-2-20CM-66-19. The sequence goes on along the minus strand of JBOIAB010000307.1, from coordinate 13,600 downwards.
GTTCTGCAAGCTCGCGGGCTCTCGCACCCAGGTGCGCGGCGAGATTGCGGTTGCGTGCCAGGATGTCGTCGCAGCGGAAGATGTCGAGACTGGCCAGGGCGGCGGCGCAGGCGAGCGGGTTGCCGGTGAAGCTGTGGGAATGCAGAAAGGCGGTCAGCTTCACGTACTCATCGTAGAAGGCCGAATAGATGGAGTCGGTGGTGACGACGGCCGAGAGCGGCAGATAGCCGGCGGTCAGGCCCTTCGACAGGCACATCATGTCGGGCCGGATGCCCGCCTGCTCACAGGCGAACAGCGTGCCGGTGCGGCCGAAGCCAACGGCGATCTCGTCCGCGATCAGGTGCACGCCATAGCGGTCGCAGGCCTGCCGCAGCAGCGCGAGATAAACGGGATCGTACATGCGCATGGAGCCGGCGCACTGCACCAGCGGCTCGATGATGACGGCGGCGGTCTCGTCGGCGTGTTGCGCGAGCGCGGCCTCCATGAGCGCAAACTTGCGCCGCGAATGCTCGGCCCAGCTCTCGCCCCGCTCACGCTCGTAGCAGTCGGGCGAAGGCACGGTGATCACCTCCATGAGGAGCGGCTTGTAGATCTCCTTGTAGAGATCGACGTTGCCGACGGCGAGCGCGCCGAGAGTCTCGCCATGGTAACTGTTGGAAAGCGTGATGAAGCGCCGCTTGGCGCTTCTGCCGACGTTGCGCCAGTAGTGGTAGCTCATCTTGACCGCGACTTCCACCGCCGAGGAGCCGTTGTCGGCGTAGAAGCAGCGGGTGAGTCCCTCGGGGGCGATGGAGGTCAGCGCCTCCGAGAGCGCGATCACCGGCTCGTGCGTGAACCCGGCCAGGATCACCTGCTCCAGCCGGTCGAGCTGCGCGCGCACGGCCGCGTTGATGCGCGGGTTGGCGTGGCCGAAGAGATTGACCCACCAGGAGCTGATCGCATCGAGGTAACGCTTGCCCTCGAAGTCCTCCAGCCATACACCCGAGCCACGGCGGACCGGGATCATCGGCAGCTCCTCATGGTCCTTCATCTGGGTGCAGGGATGCCAGACATGAGCGAGGTCGCGTGCGGAGTACGAGGCGTTGCCGCTGGTCATGGGCGCATTGTGGCATGATGCGGCGGCCATGCATGCTTCACAACTGCAGTATTTTCCGGTCTCGCTGCCTTTCCTGCTGATCTTCTTGGGACTCCTCATCCTGCTGGTCGGCCTCGCGACACTGCGCCTGCTGCGCTTCGCCTCGATGTCGATGGGCCTCACCGAGGGCGCGCTGATCACCGTCCTGGCGTTGTCTCTGCTCGGCAGTTACATCAACATCCCCGTGGCCTATCTTCCGGGGCACCGCACCGTGGCGGCCGGTCAGATCACCTTCTTCGGCATGACCTACATCGTGCCGCTGGTGCGCCAGACCCATGCGACCGTGCTGGCGGTCAATGTCGGCGGCGCGATCATCCCGGTATGTCTGTCGATCTATCTGCTGATCAAGCACCGGCTGTTCGCCCTGGCGGCGATCGGCACGCTTTTGGTGGCGGCGGTATGCCATTTCCTGGCGCAGCCCGTGCCCGGGTTCGGCATCGCGCTGCCGATATTCGTGCCGATCATCGCCACCGCCATCATCGCCATCGCGCTGTCGCGCCGCCGCGCGGCACCCCTCGCCTACATCAGCGGCAGCCTCGGCACGCTCATCGGCGCGGATCTTCTCAACCTCGGCGCCGTGCAGTCGCTCGGCGCACCTGTCGCCTCCATCGGTGGCGCCGGCACGTTCGATGGTATCTTCATCACCGGGCTGATGGCCGTCCTCTGGGCGGGCCTGTCGCGCTATCTCCATGACTAAATCGTCGACCAAATCATCGGGGCCGACTCCGCTTGCGATCGAGCCCGTGACCGACCTCCTCGTCGGTGCACGTCAGGTGTTCTCGCCACACTGCGACGCGCGCCCGAAAGACGTCGCGCCCGAGCTGATCGTGGTCCACGGCATCAGCCTGCCGGCCGGCGAGTTCGGCGGCCCCTGGATCGATCGCCTCTTCACCGGCGACCTCCCGCCCGACGCGCATCCTTCCTTTCGCGACACCGCCACGCTACGCGTCTCCGCACACGCGGTGATCCGTCGCGACGGCAGCATCATTCAGTACGTGCCGTTTGGCATGCGCGCCTGGCATGCCGGCCAGTCGCAGTACCAGGGCCGAAGCGGCTGCAACGACTTCTCGATCGGTATCGAGCTGGAGGGAACGGACGAGACGCCCTACACGGACGCACAATACGAGAGCCTCGCCGCTCTCGTCAGGGCTCTACTGGCAACCTATCCGACACTCGCCGCGGAGCGCGTCGCCGGACACAGCGACATCGCGCCCGGCCGCAAGACCGACCCCGGTCCGGCGTTCGACTGGCAACGCTGGCGAAAAGTACTCGCCGTCCACCTCGCCTCACACAGCTGAGATTTGGCGGGCGCAAATGAGGGGCCTCGGATATCGGTTTACCGAAAAAAAGGGGGGGCTTATAAGCCGGATTTATCGCCGCAATGAATCATGGACAATGCGGCGTCTCAACGTTGCGCGGCGCAACTGCATCGTGAATGAACGCGCTCTCGCTGAACTTGGCGAGAAGTGCGCGGAACGTCAGGAACGTATTAAGAGAATCGTGCAGGGCATTGTGTGGGCGCCCCACAAAGGTCATGCCGAGCCTTTCCATGCTCTTTGCAAGTCCGCCCGCGCCTTCTTTGCCCTGCGCTGTTCGCCAGGCGCCGTAAAGGGTCTTCACATCAAGCCAGCGACGTCCGAACATCCATCGCTCGTCATTCACTCCCAGTTCTGTCCGCAGAGCCTGCGTATCACCTCCGCCCCAAGTCAATGGATTCAGCTGCCGAACTGAATCCCATTGTCGCAGCCAAATCGCCAGATCACGCCCTGCCCCGTAAATGTCAGGGGCAGCGTCAAGCTCCTCAGCGCCAATGCCAGTGAGTGTCGCGATCCTCTCTGACAGAGGCTCGCCCGGATTCACCTTCGTCTCAAACTGAGAGATCACGTCTCCCGTGCTCAGGCGACCGATCACGACGCCAATCTGAATAATGCGCCCGGAAGGTTGATTAAACTCCAGATCCAGAGAGACAACAGCTTCCCGCATGGTTCACACCCGATCTCGGTCGCAACTAACACGAATGATAGTGGCAATGCCGGGCTTCGTCTAACATCGTGATCGAGTGGGCGTCCGAGTTCGTGTGGCTGTTCGGACGCACTCTCACAACATGCAGTCAGACGGTGATATCCGACGGTTTGCTTTTACGCGCTCTTGTCGCTCCGCAGCTCGAGCGCGATGCATGAGCAGGGGCAGAACCTGGTCGCGTCTTTCAAGTCCCTCGTTGCAAAGGCGACCCCTCACTTCCAGCCTCCGCATCCGGCGGCACGGCCTTCAGTTTGAAGTCCGACCAGCGCGAGTTCAGCGTCCAGCGCATCGCGAACACCTGGATTACCCCCGTGAGCACCAGGGAGAGAATCGACAGGCTGACACCTCCGGAAAGCATGCCCGCCAGCTTGGCGACGTTGAGGTTGTCCAGGCCCTGCCCCGAGAGCTGCATGTTCTGCACGGCACTCACCAGTCCGATGAGCGACCAGGCTGTGATGATGGTCCACAGCGGGATGACCAGGACGCTCGCCCGCCAGCTGTAGCTCCACCACACCTTGAACGCTTGCATGAGAGTCATGATCTTTCCTCTATACCGGTGGATGAGGTCAGGACCGCGCTGGGGAGCGTACGGTTCCCCAGCCACGGCCGATGCGCGCTCGCATGGATCGCCGCGGCGAAGGGCAGACAGATGAGCGCCAGAAGAATCCCGATGACCGCAATGAACTTGCGCGCACGCCGCACCGCAGTCTCTTCTCTCCGGGCCGCGACCCGGTCGACCGCCAGCCACCCGAGCGCCATGAGGCCGGCGCTGCCGCCGATGAGCCCGATCCCGCCCAGCGTGCGCGCCCAGGCCGAGGCCACATCGACGGGATGCAGCCAGGAAAGGAGGCCGGCGCCGAGCAGGACGACTCCCAGCAGGCAGACGATGGCGAGCGCAATGCCGAGCGGAAATACCGCCAGCGAGACTGCGAGGGCCTTGCGCTCCCGATCGCTCACCCGCGCTTGCCGCGGTCGTGACGCCAGAGCACCTCGCTGCCGCGCTCGTGGCGCGCCAGCACCCGCGCCAGGACGAACAGCAGGTCCGACAGCCGGTTGAGGTAGCGCAGCACTTCGGGATTGACGGTCTCGGTCCTCGCCAGCGTCCACACCCGCCGCTCGGCGCGCCGGGCCACGGTGCGACCCAGGTGACAGGCCGCGGCCGCGGGGCCGCCGCCGGGCAGTATGAATTCCTTCAGCGGCGGCAGAGGGTCGTTGAACTCGTCGAGCGCGTTCTCGAGACGCGTCACGTGAGCGGCCGTGATGACCACGTGACCGGGGATGCAGAGCTCCCCGCCCAGGTCGAACAGCTCGTGCTGGACCTCTGTGAGCAGCGTCGCTACTGGATCCGGCAATCCGGGAACGGCGAGCAGGACGCCGAGCACGCTGTTCAGCTCGTCCGTAGTGCCGTACGCCTCCACGCGAGCGCTGTCCTTCGGCACGCGCGTGCCGTCGCCAAGCCCGGTCGTGCCGTCATCCCCGGTCCGCGTGTAGATCTTGCTCAGCCTGTTGCCCATCCGCACACTTTCAAGTTATCTATGGAATTTTTCCGGCACGGCTGAGTATATCGAGGACTGCCTCCGCCTTGCTTTCCGCATCGCCAAGCGGATCATTTGACAGGCAAATGATCGTGAAGCGGACGGACGGGAAACGTTCCATAAACGTGGAGGCATCAATGTCAGCGCCGCTGTAGTTTATCGTCTTCAGTCCGAACCTTTCATGAATGCCCAGTCCCATGGCATCCATCGCACCGAACGCAAACCGTTCACGATGCGCCATGAGATTGGTGAATCCTCTCCCACCGACCTTCTGCGTATACCAATTGTCGTCCCATTTGGCCAGATCGTCGATGGTGCTAAAAACTCCGCTACCTCCGAAATGCGGAGAGTTCCGGGCAAGAAGGATCCATCCAGGACCAGGTCGAGCAAAAACGCCGACGCTCCTCAATTCGGCGATTACCGCGGTGGTGCGTGGCGCATAGCCGTAAGCACGATTAGGGATCACTTCTGTCGAATCGTCGTTGATTTCGCTGGCAAACATGCCGGCCGGCTCGAAAATCTCTTTCCTCATGAAGACGGCAAACGGCTCGCCACTGATTCTTTCGACGATCTTGGTCAGCAGCATGAAGTTTGTGTTGCTGTAGTCGTACCGCGAACCAGGTGTAAATAGCAGCCTATTGGGCACCAGAGCCGCCTTGATTGCTTCATCTCGCGTGAAGTAAAAGGTCGAGTACCAAGGGTCCCCGCCCGCTCGCTTCGTATCGAAATACTCGTGCAAACCGCTCGTCATAAAGACGAGATCCTTCACCCGCAGAGCGGGGCCGTACTTTGCCGCCTCGGGAACGTATTTCGAGACGGTGTCATCGAGGGACAACTTCCCGCGCAAAACAAGTGGCGCAATGGCGCTAGCCGTAAACTGCTTCGACAAGGACGCTAAGTGAAACGCCGTTTGCGGGCAAATGCACACGATGATCGAGGTCAGCATAACCGTACGATCGGGTGAGCACGAGCCTGCCGTTCTGCACCAACCCCAAGGCGAAGCCGGGTGACGCACCATGTGCATAGGCAGCGAAGACAGCATCTATCCGTGCGGCAGTCGCATCGTCAATCCAGGCAGCATCCCTGGCTGCGCACGGCGTTATGACGCCGATGACGATCAATGCCGGTATCAGCGTGCGTACGCTCAGGCAAGCGTATCGCTTCTTGCGTGGATATCTATCCTCGGCGATTCCGGCGAGCTGCCGAGGTGATTCCGCTTTCATGCACCCGTGAATCCGATTACTCCGGGGCCACGTCCCGGCGCGCAATGGTACCCTAGCACGCCATGCCGTCCCGAGAGCTACAGGCCGCCCTCGATGCCGCGCGGGCCGCCGCCGAGGTCATCCGCGGCCTCTATCAGAAGAACCTCGCCGTCCGCACCAAGGAGGACCGGTCCCCGGTCACGGAGGCCGATGTGCGTGCGGAAGAGACCATCCGCACGATTCTGAGCGAGCGCTTCCCCAGCTACGGCTTCTACGGCGAAGAAACCGGGCAGCACGCCATGAGCGCCGAGAGCGTCTGGCTGGTGGATCCCATCGATGGCACCAAGTCCTTCGTGCGCGAGTGTCCTTTCTTCTCGACGCAGATCGCGCTCATGCGCGCCGGCCGGCTGGTGGTGGGCGTCTCGAGCGCTCCCGCGTATGACGAGCTGGCCTGGGCCGAGCAGGGCTCCGGCGCCTATCTCAATGATCGTCCGATCCGTGTAAGCGCCGTCGCCGACCTCTCGGCCGCCATCGTCTCCACCGGCAATCTGAAAACGATGACGGGCACCGCCCAGTGGGAGCAGCTGGGCGCCCTCATACGCCGCGTCAGCCGCATCCGTGGCTACGGCGACTTCGTGCACTACCATCTGCTGGCCCGCGGCTCCCTCGACGTCGTCATCGAGTCGGACGTCAACATCCTGGACATTGCCGCGCTGACGGTCATCGTGCGCGAGGCGGGCGGAACCTTCACCGACCTCGCCGGCAAGGATGTAACGCTCGAGACGACATCGGTGCTGGCTACCAACGGCAGCCTGCACGCGCCAGTGAGCGAAGCCCTCAACTACTGATGAGCCTTTCCCCCGACCTTCACGGTCCTATCAGCCATATATTGCCGTCATCGAGCACGTACAGCCGGCCGTTTCCATCGGTCGCAACGGCCTGCGGATTGATCAAGGGCAGGTTGAGATCGACGGATATGCCGTAGCTGCCGTTGCTGTAGGGGATCTCACTCACATTGTTTTCATAGGCCACGAATATGTCGCCGTGGCTGTCCACCGCGATGCCTCGGGAATTGCCGTAACCGGCGCCGACCGCCAGCGGAGCGCCGTAGGTGCCGTTGCTGAAGGGGATCTCTTCGACATCGGGAGAAAGGGAGTAAACATCGTCGTTCGCGTCCACCGCAACTCCGAAGGGACCAGCTTGGACCGAGCTCAGGCTGACGCTCGCGCCGTAGCCGCTGCCGATGCGGGGATACTCGAGAACGGAATAGGTTGCGCTGTCACCGACAAACAGGTTACCGGCGGCATCCACGGCGACACCCGAATCAGTGAACCCCAGGAAGCCGACGGTCAGACCGGGCCCGCCATAGCTGCCATTACTGTAAGGGAACTCCTGTAGCGTACCGTTACCGCGGCTCACCACGAATAGATCGCCCGTGGCATCCACAGCGATGTCTTCCGGATAGTCGAGCCCCGACTCGATGGTGTTGGGTGTAGCGTCACTGCCGGCGCCTGCCGGAATCTCCTTGACCGCGCCGTCGCCGCTGTCCGCGACGAACAGGTCTCCATGGGCATCCACCGCCAGCCCCTCAGGCGCATTGAAGCTCGCGCCGATGGCCACTTGGGCACCATAGCTACCGCCGCTGCGGGGCACTTCGTAGGCCGCGCCGAGGCCGGTGCCGGTCACGAGCAGGTCACCATTCGCATCCACCGCCACGCCGCTGGGAGAGACCACGAACGATGGGCCGACCACGAAGGGTGTGCCATAAGAGCCGCCGCTGTAGGGAATCTCCTCGACAGCAGTGCTAGCCTGGCCGTTGGCAACGAAGACGTTCCCGCTGGTATCTACGGCAACTCCCGTGGGACCGATGAAGCCCGATCCGATCGCAACCGGTGCGCCGTAACCCCCGCTGCCGTGAATCATCTCCTTGATTTCACTGTCCCCGAAATCGGCGACGAATACATCGTCGCTGGCATCCACCGTCAGCCCATTGGCCTGCAATATCCCCGTCCCCACGATGACAGGGGCTCCATAGCTGCCACCCTCCTCGGGGAGCTCTTCCACTTGGCTGCCGTTAGCGACGAAGACGTTGCCATTGGCGTCCACGGCCACTGCGCTGATGGAGCCGGAGCTGATGACGACGGGCGTGCCATAACTGCCGTTGGCGAAAGGAATCTCCTTGAGCGCGTAGTTGCCGATGTCCGCCACGAATACGTTGCCGTTGGCATCGACGGCAACAGCCAGGGGTTGCTTGAGGCCCGAGCCCAGCGCCACGAGCGGGCCATAATGGCCGTTACTGTAAGGAATCTCGTCGACCGCAGTGCTGCCCTCGTCGGCCACGAACACGTCGCCATTGGTGTCCGTTGCCAGGGCGTACGGCAGGACGAAATAGCTTGCGACTGACTTCTGGCTCGGAGTTGCGCTTGCACAACTGACCGTGACCCCGGTCACCGTGGCAGTCGCAGAGCCGCTGCCGCCCGATACCGTGCAGGCAACAAAGAGACCGTAAGGCTGCTTACCCACGGTGACCTGATAGGTCGAGCCGTAGGCCAGCGGCGTCTTCATGGTGAAGCTCGTGGCGTTGGCAGCGACCTCTGTCGGATCTCCGCCATTGTCGAGAAGCACCAAACCGGTACCGGGACCGAGCCCGCTGATCGTGCCGCCGATGGCGAAAGTGTCCACGGTGCAGGTCACCGCCACACTCGTCACGGCGCTGCCCGGCATCGTGCCGGTACCGTGGCTGACCGTGCAGGTTTCCCCCGTTGGCTGCGTCTGCACCGTCACATCGTAGCCGGTGCCAACGGCCACGGGGCTGCTGAACGTGAAAGAGCTTGCCCCGGAGGCGACCTGCAATGTCTCGCTGCCGTTGGCGAGCACCAAGCCGGCGGCACTCAGGCCGCCAATCGAGCCGCCGAGGGCCTGTGGTGCGGGAGGGCTACTACTGCCGCCGCCGCCACCGCAGGCGCTCAATGTGACCGAGGCGCAGCTTATGACGATGAGCTTCCCACACCGCCGTCTCGCTTGCGACGACTTCCTCACGGGTCGATCCCCCTTGCCCGCAGATTGTTATTATTAGTAGCTTACGGTCGCGCTCATGCTCACGTCAAATAAGCCGGATGACCGCCCGGGCGGCACTGCGCCGGAAGTTGGTGCACAGTGCCGCTCGAGCGGTTTGTGAGCCGGAGGGATTGCCGGATGACTAGGGTTGCAGGTTCTTTTCCACCAGTGTCCCGGTCTCGTAGACGTTGGCGCTCCAGGGCGCCCAGAGCAGGAAGCGCGCATCCTCGCCACAGTGCTGGAATTGCGCGGTGAAGGACGCCGAAGCAGTCCCGCCGCCGCCGACATTACCCAGCACGACGGGATACTTCGAGGGCGGTATCAGCATCGCCCGGCAGGGCCGGCCGCGCACCTGGAACAGGAAGGCGCTGTTGATCTCCGTGGTGTCCGCGGTCCCCTCGCTGGGGTTGGTCGCGGTGATCGTCCAGGTCTGCGATTGCGGTGCGCCGGACTGGCCGGTGAGGGCCAGAGTCATTCCGTAGCCCGGCAGCTGCGTCGGGTCGACGATGCCCCAATACGCCGGCTTCGCCTGCAGCAGCCGGTCGAAAGGCAGCGGCTCATCGAGGCGATCGATGGGGAAGCTGTCGAGCCAGGTGTCATCGTCCGCCATCCCCCAGAAGGTGACCGCAGCCAGATGGCCCCGGGCCGCCAGCTTCCTGAAGACGTCGAAATAGTCCTTGTAGAGCCAGCCCTGCTCCGCGATCAGCGATTCCGGCACGCTGCCGCCGTTGGCGCCGTAGTTGGAGGTGTTGTCGGTCGACAGGTAGACGCTCATGTCGAGCTCTGTCACCTGCTGCTTCAGCCATGGGAAGTGTTGATGCAGTTGTTCGAATGACGAGTACACGTCAAATGCGGACGGATAGTCGACATGAGTGTGCATCTCGTGCCCGAGGCCATCGAGCGGCACGTGCGTGTTTCGCAGCCGACCGATCAGCCGGATCATGCACTGCAGCCGCTTCTGGTCCGTCAGACTGTAGTCGTTCATGAAGAGCTGCGTGCCCGGCGGCGCGTACTCCCTGGCGGCTTGGAGTGCGATCACGATGTACCGTGGGCCGAGCACCTGGTAGAACGGGCCGTGCGCCAGGCAGTCGGACTGGCTGGGATCGATGGGCTCGTTCACGACGTCCCACACGTACACCGCCGTACCGAAGTGCTGCACCAGATTCTTGATGTGATTCTGGATGCGCTCGGTGAGCAGCTGCACGTCCGCGGGATTCGAGGCCGAGAGTGGCGTCGTGCCGTCTGCCTCCAGGAACACCCAGGATGGCACCTGCGCGCCCGTCGCCCAGACGAGGTTGTGGCCGCGAACCAGCAGCTTGTTCGCCTGCGCCAGTGCCACCTCCTGGTCGGCCAGGGTGTAGGTGAACTGCCCTTCCGTCGCTTCGGTCTCCTGCCACTTCATGTCATTGCCGGAGACGATGCTGTCGAAGTGCTTGAGCAGCAGCTGCTCGTGCGGCCCGGAAAGGTCCGACGAGTCGACTTCCGCCCCCACCGGGAAATACTGCGCCAGCGTCTGGTAGATCGACGGGATGGTCTGCTGGATCGTCAGCGGCGGCAGATAGCTGAGCTGGAAGTCGGTGATATAGAAAGGCTGCGTCGGCGCCGGCGTGCCGTTACTGCCGGTATCGTTGCTGGAGGACTGCACGTACAGATACGCGTTGCCCTGGGTCGGATCGTACTCTTCCGACATCGAGAACCGCGGCACCGAGATCTGGACCCATTGGCCCGCGGGCGCCGTGACAGTCGCGATCCCCGTAAAGCTCTCCGCCGCCGTGCCATTGGTGGTCAGCGTCGTCTGCAGGCTCAGGTTCAGCGTATCGCCGAGGGGCGACATGACCCAGACGGTGATGGAGTACTGCGAGCCGACGTACATCTTGTTCACGACGCTGATCTGCGGCCCATCCCAGTACGCCTGCCGGTCCTGTACCGACAGGGCATTGGTGTCGCCACCGGGCCCGTTCGTGATCGCCACGTTCGTGAGGCCAGTTGCGCCGCTTCGCTGCGACCAGCCATCGAGTCCGCCGTCCTCGAAGTTGGTCGTGATGCCGGAGTTGTCCTGCTGACCCGGGTTGGGCGGTCCCGCGGTTTCCGTGATGACCACATCATCCAAATAAACGGACTGCGGGGTGGTCGGCGTGGTCCCGGGGGAGAGCTGTGCGTAGAGGAGCAGACCGGTCGCGGTCGTGCTGACGGTGTAGGTGCCACCGATCTGCGCCCAGCCGGTGGCCGTCACCGGCACCTGATACGTGCCGACCGTGTCGTAGCACGTTCCGCCGGAACAGGCGGAGTCCTGGGCGTCCTGGCGCTGAACGGTGAAGTTCGCATCCGAGGAGGCTTCGCCCGAGGCCAACATCACGTAGCCCGTGATGGTGTAGGTGGCGCCAGGGATGAGATCGGTGAGCTGCAGCGCCGGGCCGCCGCCACCACCGCTGCTGGTGTAGTTGACCGTAGTCAGCAAACTGCCCGTGCCTGGATCCTCGCTGGTTGCCGCCGAGTAGACGGGCGCCGACGCAGCGAAAAATGCCGTCCAACCGTCAGTCGTGCCATCAGAGAAGGTGTATTGCGCAACCTGTTGCGCCGCCGCCGGGTGCGCCAACATCAGGGCGCCGAGCAGCAGGGCGGCCGCGACGAGCGGCAGGATGCGGCACCGGGCCGCCAGCAAGGACGAGCTTCGCGCGCGATGAAACATGAGTGTCTCCCCTAATTCTTCTGCGCTGCCGCCGCCACGCGCCGGCTCTTACCGGCCGGCTGGTAGCGGTATCAGGCTAGCGCTGCGCGCAGCGCTTGTCAAAGCCTCGCCCGCGGCTGGCGCGAGCGAAAACAAGCGAAAAGAGGGATGGGCGGCCCGGTGGTACCGCTAACTGAAGCTTGGCGTGCCTAGGCCGCGACCCGCGTTTCCTCGGCGATCATCTCTTCCAGGCGCTCGAGGTCCGGCACCAGCGGCGTTTCGTTGACCATGCGCACCTGGCAGATCACCGGCGCCCGCTCCGCGAAGCTGCGCGAGTTGTCCGGCCGCACGACATCGGAGCTGACGCGCACCAGCTGTGGGAAGCCCTGCGAGACGATGGCGAAATTGCCGCCGTCGAGCCGCGAGCCGAGGCAATGGAACACGACGACCCGCGTGCGGCCCGAGGCCGCCGGAATATCCTGCCCGCAGGCGCCTTCGAACGACACCAGCGGCACCGCCTTGCCGGTCCAGGGGACGGTGCCGATGTACCAGGGCGGCGCGCCCGTCATCTCGGAGGGCACCTGGAACCCGACCACCTCGGCAACGCAGGCGCGCGGCACGATGAGCCGTCCCTCGGCCAGCGGCACCAGCAGGCTGTAGATCTCTTGTACGCGCTCGCTCATAAATCACCTGCCCTCGGCCTGCAGCGGCTCATCCTGCAACGCACTTTCCTGTGCCGCGCGGCGACGCTCCACCAGCGGCGCGATCGCATCCAGCAGCTCCGCCTCCTGATAGGGCTTGCCGAGATAGTCATCGACGCCCAGCTCGATGGCTCGCGCCCGATGCTTCTCGCCGACGCGCGAAGTAATCATGATGATGGGGACGTCCTTCAGCCGCGCGTCGTTGCGCACGTGCGCCGCTACTTCGTACCCATCCATACGCGGCATCTCGATGTCGAGCAGGATGACATCCGGGATGTTGTCCTGCAGCAGCGAGACCGCATCGATGCCGTCACGCGCCGTCAACACGCGCATACCGTTGCGCTCGAGCAGACGCTGCGTGACGCGACGCACCGTAATCGAATCGTCGACGACCAGCGCGAACGTCCTCCTGTCTTCCTTTTCCCGCGCCAGCGCGGGCAGCTGCGCACGGCCGCGCCACTCGCCGCGCACCAGCGCGCCGATATCCAGAATGATGACGATCCGTCCGTCGCCGAGGATCGTCGCTCCCGAGATGCCGCGGATGCTCGAGATCTGCGGCCCGACGGACTTCACCACGATCTCGCGGCTGCCGACCAGCTCATCGGCCACGAGGCCGGTGGAGTGCTCGCCGGCACGCACCAGCACCACCGGAATGGTCACGTCGGACTCGGGCAGCGCCGAGGGCTCGAGGCCGACGAACACCGCCAGGTGTTGGAAGCGATACTTCTGCCCGCCGTAGTCGAACATCGCCGCGTCGCGGCCGAGATGGGCGGTGACTTCGGCCTTGGTCAGCCGCAGCACGCCCTCGACGGTGGGCAGCGGCAGCGCGTAGAACTCCTCGCCCGTGCGGACCACCAGGGCGTGGCTGATGGCCAGGGTGAAGGGCAGGCGGATGGTGAACACGCTCCCCTCGCCGGCCTTGGTCTCCATGTGCAGCGCGCCGCCGAGCCGCTTGATCTCGGTGGCGACCACGTCCATGCCCACGCCGCGCCCCGCCTGTTGGGTCAGAGCGCCCGCGGTGGAGAAGCCGGGCTCCAGGATGAGCTGCATGGCGTCCTCGTCGCTCAGCGCGCGGCCCGGGGGAACGAGCCCGAGCGCGCGCCCCTTGGCCCTGATGGCCTCGAGATTCATGCCGGCGCCATCGTCGGTGAGCCGCACCATCACCTCGGCGCCTTCGCGGTGCAGCTCGAGGAGGATGCGTCCCGCCGGCGGCTTGCCGCGCCGGGCACGCTCCTCCGGGGTCTCGATGCCATGGACCACCGCATTGCGCAGCATGTGCT
>JBOIAB010000306.1:0-2789 GCA_050738635.1 Steroidobacteraceae bacterium | reverse complement strand
AGTACTTACTGGGCACCACGGCTAGCATCGCATGAAAGTAGGCATTCTCGCAGGCGGTCTCGGCTCCCGGCTCGCGGAGGAGACGGTCGTGCGGCCGAAGCCCATGATCGAGATCGGCGGCCGGCCGATCCTCTGGCACATCCTGATGCATTACTCGACCTACGGCTTCAAGGAGTTCGTGGTCGCGCTCGGTTACAAGGGCGAGTGCATCAAGCGCTACATGGCCGACTACTGCTCGCTCGCGCCCGACCTGCGCGTATCGCTCAAGACCGGCCGCGTCGAGCGGCACGGCTACGGCGCGAACGGCGAGCGCGCCGCCGAGGACTGGGTCGTCGACCTGATCGACACCGGTCAGCAAACCAACACCGGCGGACGCATAAAGAGGCTTAGATCCCATCTCGGCGACGGCACCTTCATGCTGACATGGGGGGATGGCGTCTCGAACTTAAACCTGGCGGAGCTGCTGAAGTTCCATCGCCATCATGGGCGCATCGCCACCGTAACCGCCGTGCGGCCACCGGCGCGGTTCGGCCGCCTGGAGCTCGATGGCGCGCGCGTGGCGCGCTTCGACGAGAAGCCGTTGGCCGGCGAGGCATGGATCAACGGCGCGTTCTTCGTTCTCGAGCCGCGGGTATTCGAATACATCGACGGCGATGCCACCCAGTTCGAGCGCGAGCCCCTGGAGCGCCTGGCGCGCGACGGCGAGCTCATGGCGTACCAGCACAACGGCTTCTGGCAGTGCATGGACACCATGCGCGACAAAGTCCGCCTCGAGACGCTGTGGGCGGGCGGCGATCCCCCGTGGAAGATCTGGCAGTGACAGTGGAGCGAGACAGCCACACATGAAACCAATGCGCGTACTGTTGACCGGTCACGATGGTTATATCGGCCACGTATTGCTGCCGATGCTGCTCGATCGCGGCCATCAGGTGACGGGACTCGATAGCTTCCTCTACGAGGACTGCGGCTTCGCGACCGAAGAGACGGCGCCGAGCGCCGTGCTGCGCAAGGACATCCGCGAGGTCGAGCTCGAAGACCTGCGCGGGCTCGATGCGGTGCTGCATCTCGCCGGCATCTCCAATGATCCGCTGGGCGACCTGCAGCCGGCCGCGACCTACGCGATCAACCACGCGGCCTCGGTGCGCCTCGCGCGTCTGGCGAAAGGTGCCGGCGTGCCCAGATACGTCTTTTCCTCCTCCTGCAGCAACTACGGCGCGGCCGGCGATGCCTTCCTGGACGAGAGCGCGGGCTTCAATCCGGTGACACCCTACGCCGAAAGCAAGGTGTGGGTAGAGCACGACGTCGCCAGGCTGGCGGACGACTCGTTCAGTCCCATCTTCCTGCGAAGTGCCACCGCTTTCGGGGTTTCGTCCCGGCTGCGTGGCGATCTGGTAGTCAACAATCTGGTGGGCTACGCCTGCACCACGGGCGATGTGCTCATCAAAAGCGACGGAATGCCGTGGCGCCCGCTGGTGCACATCGAAGACATCGCGCGCGCCTTCGTCGCCGTTCTGGAGGCGCCGCGGCAACTCGTCCACAACGAGGCGTTCAACGTCGGAATCACTTCCGAGAACTATCGAGTCCGCGAGGTCGCGGATATGGTCGCGGAGGTCGTCCCGAGCTCGAGGGTCACGTACGCGGGTGATGCCAGCCCGGACGCACGCAACTACCGTGTGGATTGCGAAAAGATCCGCTCGCGTCTGCCGGCGTTCCAGCCGCAGTGGACGGTGCGCAAGGGCATCGAGCAGATCTATGAGGCCTTGCGCCATCACGGCACCAGCGCGGAGGAGTTCCTGAGCTCGCAGTTCATCCGGCTGAAGCGCATCCGGGAGCTGCAGACGGCCGGAACGCTGGATGAGATGCTGCGCTGGCGCGTCGCCCTGCGCCCGGCTTGCGCGCCTCACAGCCCGGCCGCATGACCCGATCGCGAGGCACGATCCTCTGCCGCAGCTGCGCGGGGCCCGACCTTCGCATCTTCCTTTCGCTCGGCGATCTGCCACTGTCGGACGGCTTCCTCGCGCCCGAGGACCTGCAGCGGCAGGAGTCACGGTATCCTCTGGACGTCGCCTTCTGCCCGGATTGCACGCTCGTGCAGATCCTGGAGACGGTGCCGCCGGAGCAGCTCTTCGGTGCGGACTACCCGTACTTCTCCTCATTCACCGACACAGTGCTGCAGAACGCGGCGGCGAACGTCGCGGCGCGCATCGCGGAACAGCAGCTCGACGGTAACTCGCTGGTGGTCGAGCTCGCGAGCAATGACGGCTATCTGCTGCAGTATTACCGGGAGCAAGGTATTCCGGTGCTGGGCATCGATCCCGTTCCGGGCCCGGTCGCCGCGGCGCGCGCTCGCGGCATCGAAACACTGCAGGCCTTCTTCGGTCGCGATCTGGCGCTGCAACTCGCCGCTGACGGACGTCGCGCCGACGTCATCCACGCCAACAACGTGCTGGCGCACGTCGCGGACACGAATGGCTTCGTCGCCGGGATCGGCGCGCTCCTCGAGGAGGACGGAGTCGCGGTCATCGAGGTCCCCTACGTCAAAGACCTCATCGACCACGGCGAGTTCGACACCATCTATCACGAGCATCTCTGCTACTTTTCGGTGACCGCGCTCCGGCGACTCTTTCAGCGCCATGGCCTCGCCCTGAATCGCGTCGAGCCGCTACCGATTCACGGCGGCTCGCTGCGTCTTTTCGTCGGCAAGCGGGAACGGGACGATCGCCCGGTGGCGGAGTTTCTGCAGGCGGAGCGGCGCACGGGGCTCGATCGGCTGCAGTACTACGCGGGAT
>JBOIAB010000305.1:0-16617 GCA_050738635.1 Steroidobacteraceae bacterium | reverse complement strand
CGCGCTCGCGCGGAATGATCTGCTTGTGATCGTAGAGCCAGCGCCGCGCAAACTGCAGCAGTCGCTGACGATCACTGGTGCGAGAAAGCTCGGCGTTGATCGCCCGCACCAACGTGCGGCGCTGTGCGCTGCGCTGCTTCATGGCGCCGCTGTCTGCCACCGGCAAGGTGAATGCGCTGGACTGTCAAAAGGTCCTTGTCCCCGGCCGTTGAGCGGCTGAATCAGTCCTCGCCGCGGCCGGAGAGCTGACTGAGCGCCCGGATCTGCATGACCGTGGAGCCGGAAGCCGGCAGCAGCCGGTTGGCCCGCGTCACGAATGCCGGCACCGCCTCCGCATCCATCGGCCGGCTGATAAGGTAGCCCTGGGCGCAGTCGCAGCCGAGTCGCTTTAAGAGATTCCACGCGTCCGGTCGCTCCACCCCTTCGGCGACGACGTTCAGCTTCATGCCGTGCGCGAGATTGATCGTCGAGGCGACGATCGCCGCCGCGCTGCCGCCGGCAACGGCCTGCGAGACGAAGGAGCGGTCTATCTTCAGCTCGTCCACCGGCAGCTTGCCCAGCTTCGCGAGCGAGGAATGGCCGGTGCCGAAGTCATCGATGGCGAACTGCACCCCGGCGGCGCGCAGCGGTCGCATGTTGCGTGCGGCGAGCTCCGGATCGCGCATCACCGCGCTCTCGGTGATCTCGAGCAGCAGTGAGCTCGGCTCGAGACGCTCCGCTGCAAGCAGCCGCAAAATGCCGTCGCCGAGATCCGGGTCGAGGATGTCCGGCGCCGAGAGGTTCACCGCGAGCTGCACCCCGAGGCCGCCGCGGTGCCACTCACCGAGCTGGCCGATCGCCGCGCCGAGTACCCAGTTGGTCAGCAGGCGGGAGGCGCCCGCGCTCTCGGCGAGTGGCACGAACTCGCCCGGTGATACCGCACCGAGCGTCGCGTGCTTCCAACGGACCAGCGCCTCCAGGCTCTTCACGGTCCGGGTAGCCATGTCCACTTTGGGCTGGTACTGGAGCGTCAGCTCGTTGCGGTCGATGGCGGTTCGCAGGCCCGCGATCAGCGCCAGCCGGCGCCGATGCTGCTCGTCGCGGCCGGGCTCATAACTCGCGACCCGCAAGCGCGTGTCATCCGCGTCCTCGAGCGCGATCTGCACCCGCTGCAGCAGTTCCGCAGCGCCCGTGCCGTGATCGGGGAAGACGCAGATGCCGGCGCTCAAATCCAGCTCCAGGGTCATGCCGGCGAGATGGAAGCCACCGCGCAGCGCGCTCGCGAGCTGATCGACGTAGATCCGGGCCCGCTCCGCCGTGAATCCCGGTGCGATCACCAGGAAGCGGCTCTCCCCGAGGCGCGCCAGCATGTGATCGGCGGCGACATTGCGGCTCAGCCGCTGGCCGGCTTCGCGCACCACCTCATCGCCCACCGACTGTCCGAAGGTGGCGCTGATCTCGCGCACGCTGCGCACCAATATCAATATGAGAGCGAGCGAGGTCGGGCTTGCCGAACCCTCGAGCAGCTCCTGCAAGCGGCGCTCGGCCAGCGTCTGGTTGGGCAGGCCCGTCAGCGAATCGTAGAACGCCCGGCGCATGATCTCGGCCTCGCGGTCGGCGATCGTGCGCTGCATGGTGTTGAACGTGGTCGCGAGACTGCGGAACTCCTCGCCGCCGCGTATCGCGACCGCCGTTTCGTAGCGGCCCTGCTGGATGCGCTGCGCGGCCAGGACCAGCTCCCCGAGGGGGCGCGTCGCGCTGCGTCCGAGGATCATGCCTATCACCGCAGCGAGGATGATGGTTACGCCGTCGATGAAGAGCAGCGAGTCGCGCAGTTCCCGATACGGGGCAAAGACGGCCACCATCGGTTTCTGCAGGATGACTGCCAGCGCCTCGCCGCGCGAGTTGATCGGCTGCACGTACGTCAGATAGCTCGAGTCGGCGAGCTGCACGACGTGCGCCGCACTGTTCGCCGAAATCGCTTCCTGCGTATTGGCGCGCAGTGCCTCGCGGTCACCTGCCGGCAGAGTCGAAGCGACGCTCGCCATCTGCCCTGAGCGCTGGATCGTGAGTGT
The DNA here is from genome assembly GCA_050738635.1 of Steroidobacteraceae bacterium. Lineage (GTDB taxonomy): Bacteria > Pseudomonadota > Gammaproteobacteria > Steroidobacterales > Steroidobacteraceae > 13-2-20CM-66-19. The sequence continues at coordinate 14,563 of JBOIAB010000305.1, read as the reverse complement.
GACCTCCGCTCCCGCGAGGTCACGGATCTTGTGCGCCAGCGCGTCGTCCACCGCAAAGCCCATCGCGATCCACGCGATGGTCTCCGGTGTGCGCACGGGAGCGAGAAAGAACTGATAGGTCCGGCGGCCGAGGACCATGAACTGCGGGCGGTTGCGCCGCTCGCCGGAGTCTTCCAGCAACAGGTCGCCGATCGGCGCACCGCCGCGGGCGTCCGTCGGAGCGTTCGAGGCGAGGAGACGTCCGTGCGTGTCCAACAGGAGCACCAGGTCGGCACCGATCCGGCGTGCGTTGTTGCCGGCTGCCGAGAGCATCGTCGGTCCGTCGCCGCTCGCAACCGCCTCCCGGAAGCCGAAGTCGCCCGCCAGCACCGCGACGCCGTTGCTGAGCTGGCCGGCACGAAAGCGCATGAGCTGATCGACGAATGAGCCGGCCGCGCGCAGCTGCTCGGCGGCATGCGCCTGCACGTTCCGGGAAGTACTTGCCAACACTGCGGATAGCGTCACAGTCTGGGTTAGAACCGCCAGACCGATGATCAGCACGAGAAGCCGTTTGCGGAAACTGTTCAATAGATCCGCTCCAATCGCCCGAATCGTAGGCGCCGCAGGACTCGGGCGCGAGCAACCAGTCGATAGAATGAGACTCTCCGCACGCTCGAGCCGCATCGCCAGCTCCACCGCGCTAGCGCTGGTGACGCTGCTCTGTGCGCTGCTGCTCACCGCGAGCGTACTGGCGGCAACGCTCACCGTCGCGGTGACCCTGCCCGGCGGTCAGCCGCTCGCGGGCGCCGTGGTCACCGTGCAGTCCAAGGGAAAGGGCATCGCAGCCGCCAACCCCATCCACGCCGTCATGGATCAGATGCACCGCATGTTCGCGCCGGAGGTGCTGGTGGTCCCGGTGGGCTCGAGCGTGTCATTTCCGAACAGCGACTCGGTGAGCCATCAGATCTACTCCTTCTCACCCGCCAAGCGCTTTCAGCTGCCGCTCTATCGCGGCAAGCCCTACCCGCCCGTCATCTTCGATCGCGTCGGCGTGGTCATCCTGGGCTGCAACATTCACGACTGGATGATCGGTTACATCGATGTGACGGACGCGCCTTTCTATGGAACCACCGATACGCAGGGCAGCTGGGCGGCGCAGGTGCCGTCGGGTGACTACGAGATCACCGTGTGGCATCCGCGGATGCGCGAGCAGACGGCCACTCTCGTCCGCGAGATCTCCGTCGACGCCGGCGACCGAGCGACTCTGACATTGCAGCTGACCAAGCCTCTGCGGCCGGCGCCCATGGAAGGCGGGTCGCCGTCGTGGCAGAGCTACTGATGAGCGCCACTCCCGTACGCGTTGCCATCGGCGCAGCGCTTCTGCTGGCGGCCACCGCGGCGCGCGGCTCGGCTTGGGAGTTGGATCTCGATCTTCGTGCCGTCACTTCCGATGCGCCGTCTTCAGTGCTGGACGGGGGTTCCAGTCCGGTCCGCTTCGGCGAGCATCAGTCCGGCCTGCAGCTCGGGCGCCTGCGCCTGGCGCTCGACACCCCTCTCGGTGAGGTATGGAGACTGCACCTCGATGCCTCCGCGTGGGGCAACAGCTACCCGAATCCCATCGGGGTCACCGAAGCGTATCTGGAATTTCGTCCCTATCCGCGCGATAACCTGCGAGTTCGGGTCAAGGCAGGGGCGTTCTACGCGCCCATGTCACTCGAGAACAGGGCCGGCGGTTGGGCCTCCCCCTACACGCTGTCTTACTCGGCCCTGGACAGTTGGATCGCCGAGGAATTGCGTACCATCGGTGCCGAGGCGAGGGCCGACTGGCTCGGGACGCGCCTTGGTCTGCCGTTTGACGTCGACGGCGTTGCCGGCGTCTTTGGCTGGAATGAAATCGCGGGTGGCGCGCTGGCGAACGGCGGTTTCATACTCGATGACCGCCAGACGCCGGTGTTCGGCCGGGTCGCCAAGCTCGAGAATGCGGGCGATGCGTACGTGCAGCCGTTCCGTGAGATAGACGGCCACGCGGGATATTACGGCGGCATGGAGCTGCAATTTCCGGGACGCGCCCTGGTCACGGCTCTCCACTACGACAATAGAGCCAACCCTACCTCTTCGGACGCAGTCTCCCAGGTCTTTGCATGGCACACGACTTTTAACACGGTCGGCGCCCGCGTCGAATACGGGCCCGGTTGGACGGTAATCGCCCAATGGATGAAGGGACAGACGGAAATCGCCCCGCCGTTCGGCACGCTCGAGTGGCCCTTCAACGCCCGCTATGTGTTGTTGTCGCGCCGATTCGGCAGCCATCACATGCTGAGCGTGCGCTATGACCTGTTCAACGTCGACAGCCGCAATACGGAGCGCGATGGCGAGCAGAACGGTCACGCCTGGACCGCCGCCTACGTATTCGATTCGGGCAAGAGCTGGACGGCGACACTCGAATATCTGCGGGTGACGAGCAACTCTTATGAGCAGAGCGAGGAGCTCGACGCTCCAGGTCCCCTCACTGACACCCAGGTCCAGCTGGCTATCCGCTACGCCCTGGGCGCTACGAGCTATTGAAGCAGCCGCGACAGAGCGATGCCCGGAAGGAGTTGTCGCGTGCGGGAATTCCGCATAAGCTCGGCGCGAATTGCATAAATTCTGTGCTTTCTTCAGCCGGATTGCAGGATGCACCCGAAAATGAGCTGTATCGTGACGAAATCAGGCAAGCCGTCGGTTTCCTTTTCCTTGGACAGCTTCGACATCAAGCTTCTGAGCGCGCTGCAAGAGAACAACCAGCGCACGAGCGAAGAGCTCGCGGGTCTCGTCAGCCTTTCGCCCGCCGCCTGCCTGCGGCGCGTGAAGCGCCTGCGGGACGAGCGGGTCATCAGCGCCGATGTCTCGGTCGTGGCCCCGGAGGCCCTCGGGCAGCGAATGACCATGATCGTCGTGGTCGCGCTGGAGAGGGACCAGCAGGATCTGACTGACGCCTTCATGGCTTCGATGCGCGGAACCCCACAGGTAACGCAGTGCTATTACGTCACCGGCCAAGCGGACTTCGTACTCGTGATTTCCGTGCGCGACATGGACGACTACGAGTCGTTCACGCGGACGTTCTTTGCCGAGAACCGCAACGTCAAACGCTTCGATACGATGGTCGTCATGAAGCGGGCGAAATTCGAGCTGGGCGTGAAGGCTTCCGTGGCGCTCTCCGGCGTCTGATCCGGACGCGGTTGTGCGCCTGACCGCTGCCTCAGCCGCTGTCAGCGGACTCCGTACCAAAGACCAGAACCCGCGCCTCCGGACCCAGTCCGAGCAGTCGTGCCGTTTCGGGATGTTGCAGCAGCTCGACTAGCCCTGCCACACCGGCCGCGCCAGAGATTCCTACGTCGATGCTTCCATGGGAGCAGGCAGTGCGCAAATCCCGAGCGGTGCTGACAGCCACGGCATCCCCGATCGCCATGAATACATCCGCTCTTCTTTGCAGCACGGGCCACGAGACGGGCGATGCCTCCCCTGTCGAGAGCATCTCCATCGCCGTGCGGTAGTTACCGCTCACTCTCGCGGGAACTCCCTGCAAAGCACTTTCGAGGAGGCAGGCGGCCGCCTCAGGTTCCACTACCAGCAGCTGTGGCCGTTGCGCGCCGTAAGCCTCCGCCAATATTCCGGCCACCGAAGCTGCGAGGCCGCCTACACCCGCCTGCACGAAGACATGAGTGGGCGGACCATGCGTGGCGAGCTGCTGCAGCAGCTCGAGCATCATCACGCCGTAACCCTGAATCACGTGACGGGTCGTGGAGTCGAGCTCATCCTCGCTGGTATCCGGCACCAGCACCCAGCCCTGCTCCGCCGCGGTGGCGCGCGCGTGTCGAACGGAATCGTCGTAGGTTCCGGCGAGGCGGATCACCCGTGCGCCGAGGGCCGCAATCGCTCGCTCCTTGGCGCCAGGGGCGTGCTCGTGCATGAAGACGACGCAACCGCAGCCCTGGCGCCGAGCAGCGAAGGCGACCGAACGGCCGTGGTTGCCATCGGTGGCACAGCAGAGAGTCGCGGGGCCATCCCGAGTCAGCGTTCGCAGCTTCAAAGTCGCAGCGTAGGCGCCTCCCAAGGCCTTGAAGCTTCCCTGGCCGAGGCGTGTTGATTCATCCTTGTAGAGCAGCTCCGCGATGCCGAGCGTGGCGGCGAGGCGGTCCAGGTTGCGCAAGGGTGTCACAGCATATTCGGGCCAGGTCTCGATCTCCCGATATGCCTCCTCCGCCAGAGAGCGCGAGATCACCAGCGCTTCGCGCTCGGAGTAGGCACTGCGCGATGACCGGGGATTGACGACGATCCGCACGTCAGCTCTCTCGCTTAGCTCTTGGAGCGACAATTGTGCACGTGAGCGGACGCGGACATCCGTCATTCTGGCGGGCCCGCGTGCGGTATTCAGGCATGACTAAGGCAGATAGCAACCGGCTTCCACGTTATTCCCGTCGGGATCGATGAGGAACGCGCAATTGAACGGCTGTCGCCGCACACCCGGAGCGCCGTTGCACCTCGCGCCCTGCGCCACACCGGCGTGATGAAAAGAGTCGACTGCCGCCTGCGATGGCGCCCGGAAGCACAAGTGTATGGGGCTCGATGCGGGGACGCTGCTTTCCAACCAGAAGCTCGGCCTGCCGGCGCCTATGCCAACGTGAACGAACATGAGTCAAGTCCCCGGTAGCTCTTACGCGACTATGGTATGTTCGATCGGCGCGAGGCGCCCCAGTATTACCCGGAAGTGAACCGATGAGAGAGCTGATCCTGAAGATGTCGATCTCGATCGACGGCTTCGTCGGCAGCGCCGACGGCGGCCTCAAATGGGTGTTCAGCGGCGACTCCGAGGCGATAGCCTGGACGGTCGACACCGTCTGGAACGCCAGCCTGCACATCATGGGCAGCCGCACTTTTCGCGACATGGCGAGCTTCTGGCCGACCTCCACCGAGGTGTTCGCCCCGCCAATGAATCAGATCCCCAAGGCCGTCTTCTCCAGGCGCGGAGCCGCAATCCTCGACGCCGTTGGCACGACGGGAGCGCTGCGCGACGCGCGGGCGAATGCGGACAGCGGCAGTGGATCGGCGCAGCTGCAACCAGGCGCAGAGAGTTGGGCACAAGCGTATGTGGCGAGCGGCGATCTCGCTACAGAGGTTGCGGCCCTGAAGGCCAAGGAAGGCAAGCCGATCATCGCCCACGGCGGCGCGACCTTCGTCCGCAGTCTGATCGCTGCCGGGCTGGTGGATCAATACCATCTGCTGATACACCCGGTTGTCCTGGGCAAGGGCCTGCCGATCTTCACGGGGCTCGAGGCACCGAAACGCCTCCAACTGCTCAGCGCCAAGGTATTTCCGCGCGGGGCGGTAGCGCACATCTATCGAGCCGCCTGAAGCCGAAGAGGCCGCCCTCTTCTACGCGCGCACATTTCCCGATTCGCGCGTCGATCGGGGTGACCTCGCTCCCGGGCCGAATCTTCCCTTCAGCGAGGCCCTCGTCGAAATCCGGTCTCGCCGTTCGTATCATGGAGCACCTCCGGTGCCATCGAACCAATGCGGGAGACGCCATGACACAGTATCTGGTTGCCATTCACTTCGCCGAGGGCTACGAACCGTCCGCGGACGACAAAGAAATGGCCCACGACATCGATGTGCTCAACGAGGAGATGCAGGCGGCTCGTGTCAGGGTATTCGCCGGCGGCCTACGACCACCAGGCAACGCCAGGTCGCTGCGCCAACAGCCCGACGGCGAGGTGCTCGTCACCGATGGGCCGTACCTGGAGACCAAGGAGCACATCGGTGGCTTTTGGGTGCTCGAAGCCGCTGATCTCGAGGAGGCAGTGGCCTGGGGAAAAAAAGCCGCCGTTCGCGCGTCGGGCGCCGGTCGAGGTACGCCCGTTTTACGAACACGATTGAAATACCCAACCGCCGCCAGGGACAGGCGTCACATGTTTGAGCCGGGACGCGTGGGATCGTTATTTCCGGGTTGGGGCGCGGCTCCAGGGGCGCTGGCGGGTGCCCTGCCGTCCAGCCATTCACCCACCACCCGGCCAAGGCCCCAGGCAACGATGACCAGGCCCCACCAGAAAGTGTTGTCCCCGTTCATCTGCCACATCGCCACCGTGATCGCCACGCCCACGAATACCAGTGTCAGTCCACTGGAGCGGCGCCAACGGCGGTGCTCACCACGATACGAGACCCGGTCGTACCGCTCATGCAGGATCTCGGGTGGCAGCGGCGGCAGCTCGATCCCCTTCTCGATCGCCGCCATACGCTCGGCGTGATACATCTGCAGGGTTTCCCGCTGCCTGCGGACCTTCAGATAGGTGGAATACGCCGCGAAGGAGAGCCCGCCGATGATCGCGACGCAGGGGATGATAAAGGCGGTCATGAAACCGGTGAAATTGTGTACTAGGTCGGACATGGGAGCAGTCTCCAAAAGAGTTGCAGTTCGCGCTTGATACCCGGCAAGCTGGCGGCAGGTTTCAAAACGAAGCGCAAAAATCAGTGAAACCGAGTCCGCGGCGCCGGGGTATCAAGGCGGGCAATGGCGCGCCCCGGACGGGGGTCGCCGTGCGACTCTCAGGGGGTAAGGCATGCAAGCTGCGGTGAGCGAGGCCACCGAGCGGGACCGGGACATCGTCGAGCTCCTGCGGCAGGGTGGCCGGGATTGCGCCTTCGAGCAGCTGCTGCACCGCTATGAGGGCAAGGTCTACCGCCTGTGCTGCGCCCTGCTGCGCGACCGCGCCCAGGCCGAGGATGCGGCCCAGGAGAGTCTGGTGCGGATCTGGAAGGCGTTCGAACGGTACGATGGACGGGCATCACTATCGAGCTGGATCTACGCCATCACCCGTAACCGCTGCCTGACGGCGTTGGCGAAGCGGCGGTCGCACGACTCCCTGGAAGACCTGGGCGAGGACGTCGAATCCGGGCTGGCGGTGACCGGGGACCCGGGCGACGGACGCGCGGAGCAACTCCTCGGCCTGGTGGAGCTGCTCCCGGAGCGACTGCGTCGGGCGCTGCTGCTTTATTATTACGAGGAGCACTCGGTGAGCGAAGTGGCACTGATGCTGGGCTGTCCGGAGGGCACGGTGAAGACCCTGCTGTTCCGGGCGCGGGCGGCGCTGGCCGAGATGTTGCAGCGCCGGGGACTGGACGATCCGACCTACTGGCAGGAGGACACACCATGACCGAACCTCGAACTCCCGGGCTGGATGGCGCGCTCGATGAGGCGTTGGGCCGTGTGTTGAGCGGCCCACAAGTCCCCCAGGCCTTCCGGACCCGCCTGAACGCCGCACTGGCCCGTTCCGCCGAGACCGACCTGCGTTCGCTCCGCGAGCGGCTGGAGAGCGAGCGGCGGCAACAGCTCGAGGAGCTGGAAGCAAACTACGTGCGCGTCCGGCGCAGTACGCTTGGCACGTTCATTGGTGTGGCCTTCGCCGCCGGCGCCGCGGCAACTATTGCCATGCCATGGCTGCGAGCGCATTTCGGCGCCTACACGCCGATGGCCATCGCCTGGGGAGTGGCCGCCCTGGGACTGGGAATAGTGTTCCTCGACCCCCTGCGCAGCCTGCTGCGGCGCATGGCTGACACCGGCTGAACGCTGCCTGGCCATTCTAGCCCCCCTGACTCATCGGCTAACTACAAGATGTTGTCACGGCTCTGAGAGCCGCCCCGCTTTGGCGCCTTTGGTTTCACGATGCGACGCAGCGTCAAAGCCCTGTCGGCTCGGCCAACGATGAGCGTCGCAAAGCACAATACGGCAAACAGGTGGTCGCTGGAGGCTCCGAAGTACTCCCAGAAAGCAAATCGCCCGCCCGGGTAGTCGGCAGCCACCGGGTAGTTCGCCGAAAACAACAAGAGCAGCATATAGATCAAGCCGAGTGTGCTCGCGGTACGGACCAGTACTCCCATTATCAGCGCGATCCCGATCGCCAGCTCGCCATAAGCCACCAGAAAAGCGATCGCAGTGGCATGCGGCAGCACGAATCCCTTGAGCACCGGCACCATGAAGGGATAGGCGCGGTCCGGGAGAAATCCGTTGATCCAGAACTGGAACCCGCCGCCGCGGGTAAAGGCGCTACCTAAGACCTTGTACTGGCCAAAGACGACGAAGATTGCGCCCAGGAGCACTCTTAGTCCCGCCAAAGCCACGTCGTTGCGTGTCACTTCTTCTGCTTGCATTCGGATGACCTCAGCACGGCCCGGCACACGCCGCTAGTTTAGGGCAACCCCGCAAAGAGCGATCGGGTTCTCATATCGGGAGGCATCGAGTTCTCATCTCGCAGATTAAGTTCCGTCTCCGATGGCGCTGCGAATTTACCATTCGTCTCGCCCCCACGATCCGCGAGCTCAATAAGCAAATGATGATGCTGAGGTTCCTGCGTCCGGCGCACTATATTCGCCTGGCCACTGGCGCAATATTCATAGCGGCCCTGCTCAACCTGACCGGCTGCGGAGACACGAAGTATTCGCTGCAGGCGACTATCCAGAATCTCGACGCTTCCGGGCTGACGCTCTTCGTCGATGGCACGACGAAAAATGTACCGTCCGGAACGACGACCCAGACGCTCGGTGCGGCGCTGGCGTCGGGCACGCAATACTCCGTGGCAATCGCAACCCAGCCGAGTACTGAGACCTGCACGGTCGCCAACGGGTCGGGCACGATTGGAAAGGCGAATGTCACCAACGTCCAGGTCACCTGCGCCGACAATTCCTATTCGGTGACCGGCTCGATCAAAGGTCTCACGACCGACGGGCTGGTGCTCCTCGACAATGGTGCGGACGCCACGCCGGTCAGCGCGAACGCAACGCAGTTCACCATGCCAACGGCGGTTTCCGATAGTGGCACGTACGCTATCACCATCCGCAGCCAGCCGACCGGCCTCACCTGCTCGGTTGCCGGCGCCAGCGGCACAATGGGTGTGGGCGGCGCAACTGTTGCGCTGACTTGCACCCCCAATACTTACGCTGTCAGCGGCACGATCACAGGACTGACGAGCACCGGCTTGAGACTGCAGGACAATGGCGGCGATACCACCGCGATCGGCGCCAACGCGGCGCAATTCGTGATGTCGACCGCGATCGCTTATGGCAGCCCATACTCCATCACCGTCCTGAGCCAGCCGATCGGCCTCACCTGCTCGATCTCTGCGGCCGCGGGGACGATGGGCGTGGGCGGCGTGACGGTGACGGTGAGCTGTGCTGTCAACGCTTATACGGTGAGCGGCGCGATCACCGGACTCACCACCGGCGGCCTGGTGCTGCTCGATAACGGCACGGACGCGACCACGATTCCGGCAAACGCCTCGCGCTTTGCGATGCCAACGCCGATCGGCTATGGAAGCGCCTATGCGATCACCGTCCAGAGCGAGCCAAGCGGCCTCGTCTGCTCGGTGCGCAACGGTGCAGGCACCATGGGTGACGCCGCCGTCGCGAACGTTGCGATCGCCTGTGAGAAGAATACGAGCGTGCTGTACTTCTTCCAGGGCGGCAGCGATGGCACACAACCCGTGGACAATCTGCTGCAAGGCGCCGACGGCAACTTCTACGGTACTACCAGCTCCGGTGGAGCAAGCGGTGATGGAACGGCCTTCAAGGTCACTCCGGCAGGCGCGGAAAGTATCGTGTATACGTTCTCCGGTGCCGGCGGCCGCGATCCTGGTGGCGGTCTGATTGAGGACGCGAACGGCAATTTCTTCGGAGCGACCATTTACGGTGGTGCCGATGACTTCGGAGCTGTCTTCGAGCTCGCCGCCAACGGCGGCGAGTCAGTGCTGCACTCGTTCACCAAGGGGGGCGACGGCGGCTATCCGATATGCACCCTGGTGGAAGATGGCAGCGGCAATCTCTATGGAACGACCTGGGGTGGAGGCGTAACGCACGGCATCGTGTTCGAGATCACATCAGGCGGCTCGGAGCAGGTGCTGTATTCCTTCGCCAGCGGCAGCAGCGACGGAGGCTATCCGTCCGCCGGCCTGGTACTCGGCAGTGACGGCAACTATTACGGGACGACCGGCCAGGGTGGCAGCGCGAACGCCGGCACGATATTCAAGATCACACCGAGCGGCACGGAGACCGAGCTATACCCATTCACGGGCGGTAATGACGGCGGCGGTCCGGGCGGCTCGCTGATCCTGGGAAGCGACGGCAATTTCTACGGTCTGACATCTAGGGGCGGCACGAACGCGGATGGCACCGTATTTCAGGTTACGCCGAGCGGTACGGAGACCGTTCTGTACTCGTTCGCCGGTGGGACCACTGATGGCACCGATCCGACCGGCAACCTCTTGTTGGCCAGTGATGGCAACTTCTATGGCACGACGAACCAGGGAGGAGCCAGCGGCGACGGTACCGTCTTCAAAGTCACGCCCACCGGCGTCGAGACCGTCATCTATTCGTTCGCGGGCGGCGCTACTGACGGCGCGAACCCCTCCGCCGGCCTCATCCAGGGTAGCGACGGAAATCTCTATGGAACAACCTCGGCGGGCGGACCCAATGGCTACGGTACCGTGTTCGAAGTGAGACTGCACTGAGCTCGGGCCGGCGTCACGCCGGCCTCGTAGCCTAGGCGGTTACATCGATAAAGATACCGATCTCGATGTTCTGCCCGCCGCTCCCCGAATTGGCGGCGCCAGCCGGGCTCGCCGATGCAGTCGAGGCGGAAGAGTTGTTCCCGGTATCGCTCCAGCGAGAACCCGAGGCGCGGTGATGACCGTGGCCGTGACCGTGATGATGACCGTAGGTCTGGCCGCCTTGGTTCAGCGCCTGACTCAGCTGCTGCAGGAAGTTCTGCAACGCAGCTGTAACGCTGCTGCTCGTACTGCCGCCCGTGGCCGCAACGCCGGTGGTGGAAGCGTCCGAGCCGCTGCCAGAGCTCTGAGAAGCGCCCGTATTGACGCCCACGGATTGCAGCAGCGCCGCAAAGTCGGCCTGCAACGTCTTTAGCGCATCCTGCAGGCTCGGGGTCGCGGTGCTGCTGCCGCCCAATGAGGTGGCACTCGAAACGACACTGCTAGAGGGCGAGCTGCTCGCTTGGCTCGTTGTCGTGGCCGGCGTCGTGGTCGCAGGCGTCGTGGTTGTCGATGGACTCGTGGCAGCGCTCAGGGCTGCGGATCCTGTCGTCGAGGTACTGGTCCCACCGCTCACCGGAGACGTCGAGGAGGGTAACCCCTGGGCGAGCTGGCTCAGCCCCGAAGAGAGCGAGCTCGCGGAGCTGGCGCCAGTGCCGTCGCCAACCGCTGTGACTGGACTGCCCGGCGAACTCGGCTGAGCATCGGCGGCTTGCTGTAGCGCGACCGACAGCGCATCGAACAGCGCGGAAAGGAACTGCGTCAGTGCTTGATCGAACGCCGCGCCCGAGCCGCTCTGATTCGAGTCGCCGTCGCTCTGCCCTGTGGGCGCCGCAACGGCGCTCGACCCGGCGGTACTCGAGGCAGCGCCGACGGAGCCGGTGCCGCTCGTGGTCCCAGGACTGCCCGCGCCACTCACTGCCGATGCACCGCTCGCGGGGCTCGCGCCGCCTTGGGGGGCAGCGCTTCCCAGATCGTTCTGTACCTGGCTGATGGCCTGGAAGACAGCGCTCAGCAATTCATGCCCGAAGCCAAACCCGTGGCGAGCGTGACTCGGTGAAGCAGCCGAAGTGATTGCGGGGACACTCGACTGAGCTACGGTGCTCTGCTGAGTGCTGTTGGGGCTGGCGGTTCCCTGCTGACCGAGAAGGGCAACATTAATGCTGAGCGACATTGCCGGACCCTCGATTATGTGAAACTCGAGAGCGTTATCGGCACGCATGGCTGCATGTTGAGGGCGCGGGACGTAAATGCGTCACAACAATGCAAGAATACGCCCTCGCCCGGTGCGGGTGTCTTCTGTTGTCTGATGCCGTCGCGGCGCACTCAAAGATGCCGGACTTTTTGCAAATCATGGCTCACCTGGCCGACGCCATCGTCTTCATTCGCGTCAGTCAGCGATCGCTCGACCACCTGGAGGTTGCCTTCAAGGAAGAATCGCTACTGCGAGCGGGGCTTGCGGCATTGGATGCGGTTTATACCGAGATCGACCTGGCGGCCATCGCGCTCTCGAAGCCAGTACGGCGCTGAGCGCAAGCGATCAGGTGCTACGCGACTCCCTTTGCGCGAGCGCCGAGTATCGATCTTCCGGACGACCGAATGCGTTCATACATTGCGTCTGGGGCCAAATCGATCGCGCCGGGCCATGTAAGTGCACCGTGCTCTAGAAACACTCGCGAGAAAATCTTCTCATCGCAAAGTGGATCAAAGCCGTCTCCGAGCGGTCCTTGGCACAGGCGAGGAGCGAGATCCGCAATGCCGGTCGTGCCGTCGGCAAAAGAAACGTCGATCTTGTATTCCGGCAGGACCTTGAATCGAACGATCGACCAGACGGCCATTGCAATTACTCCAACGGTTGAATGGGAACGGTAGGCGCGGGGACCTGACACCGCTCCCAGTTCTTCATAAGCTCGTCCCTGTGAAGTGACGCCCATTCGACCACCATGGCATGTGCACGTCGAGGAAGTGTCCCGTGAATGACATCCAGGGTTGCGATGTTGTACTGCGCCTCATGCTCGCCATAGATGGCGTGGAAATGGGGCGGCGGATGGTCGTCCCAGTACATGCGAATCAGGATCCCGAAGAATTCACTGAGCGTCGGCATGCGCCATTTTAGAACTCTGCCGCGTCGGATACCAGACCAGAAATGGGACTGTGATTTCGCCCGGCGGCCAGGGATGACGGAGCCAAATTCCGCTGAAAAGCGGTGATGAGCGAGGGTGGATCTAAGAACGCAGGATGGACGAGCGCCGCCCGGGAGCCACCCAGGGTCGTCGGTGGTAAGCATCGACGCACGACGCATTCCAGCAAAGACAAAGAGGATTCCCATTGATGACATGCGAACACGGTCAGAGTTGCTCGGAGCACATCGCTTGAGCTCGTGGCTGGATCTATACGGATACAATCAGCTTGCCGTATGAGCGCCCGTGCACCCAATCAGGCAGGCCATCGACGCGGTAGCACCAACGTCTACGCCGACCGCGGCTCTCGCGCCCCTGAGAGCATGCTCTAGCCATGTACTTTCCCGATGGCTGTCTCGCGAATATCCATACATCCGTGGAAGCCCACCGGAATGGTTACTGTCTCGTCTTGCGCAACTTATCAAGGCTCCCGTTAATCTCTATCGAGGCTTTCATGTGTGTGAGTTCTGCCCGCCCTTGCCTTGGGACCTAACCCCGGGCAAGGTCAAGGCACCTCGCTGGCCGCCAGACATCATCGGCAACGGGGAAATCCGGGTCAATGGAGCAGATGTGAATGTTTACATCGCACCGGTGCTCATTCACCACTACGTGTCGGCTCACGACTATCTTCCACCTGAGCAATTCATAGCGGCGGTCAGAGCGCTCGAATTGAGGCTATAGTTAAGTGTCCGACGTCAAGGTGCTCCTCGGACGCCAGTACAACTGAATGCGGGCATGTCCGACGCTGTATGGAGATGTCCCTAACGACGTCTAACGCGGACGTCAGATGCTGCAGATCATCGGTAGATAGCAAAAGGCCCCGGCATAATGCCGAGGCCAATCACCGATCGGGAACAAAGCCCCAATCCAATGTCCTTAGGCTAGCAGGCTGTCGGACTTAACGACGGTGGATAGGCGATAATCACGGCGGGTATCCTCGGTATCAGAACAGGGTGAGCATGAGCAATTTCCGCCCGATCAACCGCACCGGTTTTCTGCTGCCCCCGTCGGTGGACGAGTGGCTGCCGCAACGGCACCTGGCGCGCTTTGTAGTGGAGGTAGTCGAGGGGCTGGACCTTGGGGAGCTCGAGCAGTCCTACCGCGGCTCGGGCTCGGCCTCCTACCACCCGGCGATGCTGCTGGGATTGCTGGTCTACGGGTATGCGACGCGGGTGTTCTCCAGCCGGGCGCTGGAGCGAGCGACGTACGACTCGGTGGCTTTTCGCTTCATTGCCGGCAACGAGCATCCTGACCACGACACGATCGCGCATTTCCGCAAGCGCTTCATCCAGCACATCGAGCCGCTGTTTCTCGAGGTGCTGAAGGTGGCCCGCGCGATGGGGATGCTGAAGATGGGCACCGTGGCCTTGGATGGCACGAAGGTGCACGCGAACGCATCGCGGCACAGCGCGCTGTCCTACGGACATGCGAACAAGCTCGAGAAGCGGCTGAAGAAGGAAGTGCAGGAGCTGCTGCGACTGGCCGAACGAGCCGATGCGAGGGATGTTCCCGACGGGATGTCGATCCCGGAGGAGCTCGAGCGGCGCGAGGCGCGCCTGGCGGCGATCGCCGAGGCGAAGGCGAAGATCAAAGAGCGCGTGGCCGAGCGGGAGCAGGCCGAGTATCAGGAGAAGCTCGCCGCGCGAGAGGAGAAAGAGCGGCGCACGGGCAAAAAGCCCAGTGGCCGGCCACCGGCGCCCCCGAGCGGTGGCGTGGAGGCGAAGGAGCAGATCAACCTCACGGACGAGGAGTCGCGCATCATGCCGGTGGCCGGCGGGGGCTTCGATCAGTGCTACAACGCTCAGGCGGTGGTGGCCGCGGGGAGCCTGTTGGTGG
>JBOIAB010000304.1:0-5725 GCA_050738635.1 Steroidobacteraceae bacterium | reverse complement strand
CTCCACCGCGGCCGATCCGCCCACGAGTCCCACCGGCAGCATGCACGCGCGGCGCACCGCATCCATTAACGACCGCATCTCCTCGAGCTGCGGGTCCCTGCCGAGGGCGGTCAGGTCGAGACACGCTCCGGTGCGCTGGAAGAAAAGCGGCGCGCTGGCCACGCGCCCGGTCAGCTCATCGAGAATCGCACCCGGGTCGGTCGTGCGGATGCGCAACTGCATTAGGCCCACCTGGCCGAAACGTAAGTCGATGGCCGGCGCGCCTGCGGCGGCATCCAATGGCTGCGTCATCATCGCTATTGCCGACCCGTCAGACTGGCTTGATCTCAACTGCGCCTGCAATCCGGCACAGCACGCCCGTCACGCGTGTTGCGCGCCCGAGTGCAATGCGGGATGGACGCGCAGTGTACCGGCTTACTTTCGCCGCCGCACGCCTCTGACAGCCTGCGCCTCGAGCGGATTCTCCGGCCAGTAGTGCTTGGGATAGCGACCCCGCATATCCTTGCGCACTTCGGCGTACGAGCCGCGCCAGAAGCTCGCCAGATCGCGCGTCACCTGCACCGGCCGCTGTGCCGGTGACAGCAGCTTGAAGGTGACGGGCACTCGCCCGCCGCCGAGCCGTGGCGTCGCCTGGAGGCCGAAGACCTCCTGCAGGCGAACGGCTACCGCGGGCGCGCTCTCGTCCGTGTAATCTATTTGTATACGCGATCCACTCGGCACGGCCAGATGGGTGGGGGCCAGAGCATCGAGCTCGCGCCGCTCATCCCAACTCAGCCGCGTCAGCAGCGCATCGAGCAGCGGGATGCGGGCGAGGTGCTCGCGGCGAGTGATCCCATCGAGCCAGACGGCGAGCCAGTCGGCGAGGGTCGCGGCGAGCGCCGCATCGGCAAGGTCCGGCCAACGCTCGAAATCGGCACCAAGCCGCCGCACGAAGGCGACGCGCGCCCGCAGAGCACGTGCTGCGGGGCTCCAGGGAAGCGACTCGATTCCGAGCTGGCGAATTCCTTCCAGCATGGCGGCACGGGCTGCTTCGCGCGGCACCTCGGGCAGGGCACTCTCCGCCAGCACGAGATCATCGAGCCACAGAACCCGCCGCGCGAGCACCGCCTGCTCGCGCGCATTCCACTCGACCGAATCCGAGCGCACCAGGCGCGAGGCCAGGTGCTCGTCGATGTCCTCACGGCTCAAAGGCGCCGCGAGCCGGATGCGCGCATCGCGCTCGCGGTCGTCCAGGTCCACCGCGACGATCAGCTCCTGGCGAGCGAGCGCCTGCGACTCGGGGAAATGCGCACCCCGGCCATTGGTCAGCGTAAAGCGGCCGTCGCCGCCGGCTCGTCGCCGCCCGATGCGATCCGGGAACGCCAGCGCGAGCAGCCCGCCGACCGTGGCGCCAGCCGCCGCATGGCCCGCAGCGCAATCCGCACCGGTGCCGAGCTGGCGCAGCAGGTCGCGGGCGCTGCGCCGGGCCCGTTGCAGCGCCGCACGGTCGACGGCACCCGAGTCGCCCTCCCCGCGCAAGGCCGCGATCCGCTCGCGAATATCGGCATCGCGCGCGCTCGCAGTTCCGCGCAGCAGGTCCCGCTCCGACAACAGCGCCGCGAGATCGGCGGCGAGCGGCAGAGAGCCCGTCTCCCTTGCCCGCAGCAGCATGTGCGCCAGCCGCGGATGCACGCCGAGCCGCGTCATCTCGCGCCCATGCGGCGTGATGCGCCCGCCGGCATCGAGCGCCCCCAGGCGCTCGAGCAAGTCGCGCGCGCTCGCCAGCATGGCGGCGGGCGGTGGATCGAGCCAGCGGAGCGCCGCCGCATCGCGCACCCCCCAGCCGGCGAGCTCCAGGGCCAGCGGCGTCAGATCCGCCTCGACGATCTCCGCGGGACTGAAAGGGGCGAGGCTTCGCTGCGCGCCCTCGCCCCAGGCGCGATAGCACACGCCCGGCTCGACCCGTCCCGCCCTGCCCTGTCGCTGCTCCGCCGAGGCGCGCGAGATGCGCGCCGTCTCGAGGCGGCTCATGCCGGTCGCCGGATCGAAGCGCAGGCGGCGAAGCAGCCCCGAGTCCACGACCACCCGCACCCCGGGAATGGTGAGGCTCGTCTCCGCGATGTTGGTTGCCAGCACGACACGGCGGGATCCCGGGCCGCCGGGCGAGAGCGCCGCGTCCTGCTCCTCGCTGGCTAGCTCTCCATAGAGTGGCAGCAACCGCACGCCGCCCGCGCCGCTCGCCGCGGTTGCCACCGACCCCTCGAGCAGCGCCCGCACGCGGTGAATTTCGCGCGCTCCCGGCAGAAAGACGAGCACATCGCCCTGCTCCTGCGCCAACGCAAGTCGAACGATTCTCGCCGTCAGCGCTTCGGGTGAGTCCTGTCCGCGCGCCGCTCCCATGTCAGGTAGCGGCGGCGGTCCCGTGCCCGCGTAGCGCGTCGCCACCGGGAAAGTCCTGCCGTGTGCCGTGACGACGGGCGCATCGCCGAGCAAGCGCGACACGGCGGCTCCCTCCAGGGTCGCCGACATGATCAGCACCTTCAGCTCGGGTGCCACGGTCTCGCGCGCATCCAGCACCAGCGCCAGCCCCAGATCCGCCTGCAGACTCCGCTCGTGATATTCATCGAAGAGGACCGCCGCCACGCCTTCGAGCGCCGGGTCCGACTGCAGCATCCGTGTCAGCACGCCTTCCGTCACGACCTCGATGCGCGTGTCCCGCGACACTCTCGTATCGAGCCGCATCCGATACCCGACCGTGCGCCCGACCGCCTCCCCCAGGGTTTGCGCCATGCGCAATGCCACCGCGCGCGCAGCCAGCCGACGCGGCTCCAGCATCAGGATGCGCTTGCCGGCCGCCCACGGCTCCTGCAGAAGCACCAGCGGTACGACAGTGCTCTTCCCGGCGCCCGGCGGCGCCATCAGCACGGCAGCCGAATGCTCCCGCAACACACGCCGCAGCTGCGGCAGCGCCTCATCGATGGGTAGTCCCGAACTTGACAGAGGGGGCATCCGGAGCGCCTATTCATGAGATCTCAGCCGCCAGACGTGGAAGGCGAACAGGAACCAGCCGAGGATGAGCATTGCCCCACCAGCCGGAGTCGCCAGCTCGACCCAATGCGACCTCACTCCCAGGCTGAGTGCATACAGGCTGCCGCAAAAGAACACGATGCCGGCAAAGAGGAGCCGGGGTGCGCTGGCGAACCTCTGTATCTCCAACCGCTTGGCCGACGTCAGGTTATCCGGACGCTGTGCTCTGAGCAGCACACCCATGGCCAGTAATCCCAGGGACTGGTAGAACTGATACCGCACAGCCGTGTCATAGATATCCACCCTGCTCGCGCTCCAACGTCCCGCCAACAGGTGAGCGCCCAGCGCCCCCGCGATCGTTGCCAATGCCAGCAGCACGCCGGCGGCCGGCAGTACCCATCGACCATAGAAGCCTGTCATGGCGGCGTTGCTCCAGTCAGCGGTAAATCTGCCGTTGCGCAAAAGTCTGTTGACCTGCCTGATGCACTCGTCGACCGGGCGCACGCCGCTCAGGCGCAGCCTGCCGCGGCGGTCGAGCGCGCGATGGTAATGCAGGACCACCGGCTGCCCGTACGATCCCGGCGCGATCCGCTTTGCCAGATTGGTGGGGAAGTTGTACTCCACCGGCAAGTCGCGGAACGGTAGCGCCAGCTTCAGCATCGCGAACACCCAGCTCACCTGGTCGATGTGGTTGACCCACTGCTCGAGGAGCTGCCGGTGCTCGGTCAACTTCCTGGCGTAGTCCAGCCACGCTTCGCCCAGAGGGCGCATCAGCTGCCGCGGAATGAACAACACGCCGCCATTGCAGTTCAGCGCGTAGGTCGCGGCTGAGGGGCAGACGCCCGGCGCGGCCAGTGGCGGCTGTTGCGCGACGCCCAGGAACTCGCGAATCCGCTCCAGCACCGCCAGTGGCGGATTTTCCTGATCGACGCGCCTGGCGCGGATGTGCTCCGTCGTCGCCGCCTCGTCCAGAGGTCGCAGGATCGCCAGATCCGTGTCGCACGCCACGAGTACATCGAACCCTTCGTCGCCGGCGAGCGTGAAGAGCTGGTTGATCTTGTTGCAATAGGCACCGTCCGGCCCGAGCGGTAGATCGAGCGTGCGCACGCCGAATTCCGCGGCGAGACGCTTGCCGGCTTCACCGCTGCGCGCCGTGACCTGCGCCACGATGTCCGCCGGCCGCACGCCGGCAGCCAGAATGGCCCGCAGAAAAATCCGTCCCTCGATGGTGAAGCGCGGTTGCTCGTCGATGACGAAGCTGTACCTCAGGCGCATGCGGCGAGGATCGCTCCCCTAGGAGCCCGGCTGCCCCCGGTCCGGTCCCAGCGCGCCGAGCAGCGGCCGGATGAGATCGAGCGGCAGCGGGAAGATGATGAGCGACGATTTGTCGTGCGAGATGTCGGCCAGGGTCTGCAGATACCGCAGCTGCAGCGCGCTCCCATGCTGGCCCAGAATCTGCGCCGCCTCAGTCAGCGTCTGCGCGGCCTGCTTCTCGCCCTCGGCGTTGATCACCTTCGCGCGACGGTTGCGCTCGGCCTCCGCCTGTCGGGCCATCGCGCGGATCATGCTTTCGTCGAGGTCGACGTCCTTGAGCTCCACGTTGGCGACCTTGATGCCCCACGCCTCGGTGGCCTGGTCGAGGATGCGCTGGATGTCGCTGTTCAGCTTGTCGCGCTGCGACAGCAGGTCATCCATCTCGTGCTGACCGAGCACCGAGCGCAACGTCGTCTGCGCCACCTGGCTCGTGGCCTCCCAGGCATTGGCCACCTGAATGATCGCCCGGCCGGGATCGACGACGCGGAAGTAAACCACCGCATTCACCTTGACCGATACGTTGTCGCGGGTGATCACATCCTGCTTGGGCACGTTGAGCACGATGACCCGCAGGTCCACCTTTTTCATTCTCTGGATAATGGGCCAGATGAGGATGATCCCCGGCCCCTTGACGCCCGTGAAACGGCCGAGCGTGAACATCACGGCCCGCTCGTACTCGTTCAGCACATTGATGGCGTTGAACCAGAGCAGCGCGATGATGACGAGGATGACGATGAGAGCGTAGGACATGGACATCTCCGGACGAGGCAGGCCGCTTATCGTAACGGCTCAACCCACAATGTTAGACCTTCCACCTTCACGACGCGCGCCGCCTCTCCGCTCTTCAGGGGCGCCGAGCTGCAGGCATTCCACAGCTCACCGCCATAGCGGACGCGTCCCTGTGCCGCGAAATCCGCCACCGCCTCGACGACGGCACCGAGCATCGCCTGCGTGCCGGTCACGACCGGGCTGCGCCGGGCCCGGATGGCAAGATACACGATCCCGAGAATGACCAGGCCACCGACGGTGGCGAGGCCGCCGATGAGCGGCAGCGCCACCTCGATGCCCGGCGCGCCCGAGAAAAGGATGAGTGAGCCGACGATGAAGGCGATGAGGCCGCCGATGCCGAGCGAGCCATAGGTCGGGAAGAAGAACTCCGCACCCATCATGCCGGCACCGACGATGAGCAGCGCCAGCCCGGCGAAATTGGTGGGCAGGAGCTGGAAGGCGAACAGCGCGACCAGCAGCGAGACGACGCCGACCACGCCGGGCAACACCCCGCCGGGATGATAGCCCTCGAAGAGCAGGCCCCAGATGCCGATCAGCAGCAGCCCGTAGGCGATCTCCGGATTGGTGATGACGGCGAGCAGTTTGGTGCGCCAGTCAGGCTTCAACCATTCGACCC
>JBOIAB010000303.1:0-4198 GCA_050738635.1 Steroidobacteraceae bacterium | reverse complement strand
CATCGAGGCGAACCTCGAGACGCTGGCGGCGGTGTCGCAGAAGCTCGAGCAGAGCGCCACGCGACAGCCGGTCTTCCAGCTCTGGTGGGTGGTGGGCGCGGTCATCGAGGCGCTGCGCGAGAACGGCCTCGAGGGCGGCGTGTCGATCAAACGGCTGCTCGGGCTCGCCGACCGCGAGATCCGCCGTCTCTACGAGCTCGGCGAGGCGCGCTACTGTCAGAGCCCGTCGGTCGAGCTGCTGAACAATCTCCTCTATTACGTGGGCCGCGCGGAGTGCAACGGCGTGCGCGTCTCCGCCGTGCGTGCCTCCTTCCGCCTGGCGGAGCTGTTGCCGGTCGACGAGAGCATCGAGCAGGAGCGCGAGAGCCTCTCGGCGCCGAGCGTCAAGCTCATGCAGACCGTGGCGGCGGCGATCCGCGAGGACCTGTCGAAGGTGAAGGACGTGCTCGACATCTTCGTGCGCCGCGGCGCCGGCCAGCCGCAGGAGCTCGGCCCGCAGGTGGAGCTGCTGCGCAAGATCGGCGACACGCTCGGCGTGCTCGGCCTCGGCGAGCTGCGCGCCACGGTGCAGGCGCAGACCGAGAAGCTGCAAAAGATCGTGGGCGGCAGCCTGCAGGCCGACGAGACGACGCTGGTCGAGATCGCCGCCGCGCTCATCGGCGTCGAGGACCGGCTCGATGATGGTCTGGTCGGCATGATCCTGCCGAAGACGGCCGCGCCGCAGCAGAGCGAGGATCACGACTTCCAACAGGTGCAGTCAGCGGTGCTGCGCGAGTGCATCCTCAATCTCGCGCGCATCAAGGAGTCGGTGACCCAGAGTGTCGGTGGCACCCTGGATGCCGCCGGGCTCGACAGCTGGCAGGACTTGATGCGCGGGCTCAAGGCGGCGCTGCTGCTCCTCGGCAAGACGCGCGCGGTGGAAGTCATCGAAGCGCTCACCACGCAGTTGAAGCGGATCATGCGGCCGGGCGCGCCGGTGATGCCGTCCGGCTTCCTCGATCGGCTGGCCGATGCCATCGTCAGCGTCGAGTACTACATGGAGACCCTGCAGGCCGGGCGCAGCGATCCCTGGTACATGCTCGACAACGCGCTCGCCTGCGTGCAGGCGCTGGAGTTGCAGCAGACGGTTTCCGTGCCCACTGTACCGCCGCTGGAGCCGTCAGCATTCGCCAAGACTGTGCAGATTCCCGCGCCCATGCCGCTGGACGCGACACAAGTGATGGATGCGGCTTCCACCTCGCCGGATCTCAACGCCTATCCTCCGGTTCTGGCGCCTTCCGCCACCGCGAAGCTTGCGGCCCTGGCCGAGAACGCCGATCCGGAGCTCGTGAAGCTCTTCGTCGAGGAGGCACGCGAGGAGCTGGTGAAGATCGAGCGCGGCTTCCCGATATGGGATCAGAACCCGCTCGAGCGTGAGGCGCTGGTCACCGTGCGCCGCTCGTTCCACACGCTCAAGGGCAGCGGCCGCATGGTGGGCGCGCGCGAGCTCGGCGAGCTCGCCTGGGCGGTGGAAAACCTGCTGAACCGCGTGCTCGACAACACGCTGAGCCGCAGCCCCGCGATTCTGGAGGTGCTGCGGGATGCGATCGCGGCGTTGCCGCAGATGATCGAGCGCCTGGACAACAACAGCCCGGTCACGACCGACGTCGCGGCAATCGCCGCACGCGCGCATGCCCTGGCGTCAGGGCGGCAACCGACCTCCGCGGGGCGCGCCGCCGCGGCGCGGGCGGAAGAGACCGTGGCTGCCGCGCGAGCGCCGGCTGCCCCGATCCCCGACAAAGCAGCGGAGCCGGAAGACTCCAACAGCGCCATTCTGGTCCCGGAGGAGACTGCGACGGCCGCGCCGTTGCCGGCCGCGATGGATGAGGCACTGCGTGAGATCTATGCGCGGGAGACCGGCGCGCACGTGGCGACCATCCGCAGCTACCTCAAGCGCGAGGGACAGCTGCCGGAGCCGCACCTTCTTCGCGAGGACGTCTACCGCGCCTGCCATACCCTGGCCGGCAGCTCTAAGATGGCGCAGGCACGCCACGGCGTGCGGCTCGCGGAGCCGCTCGATCACTGGCTGCGCCGCGCCTTCACCAGCGGTGTCGGCCTGCGCACCGTCGATCTGACATTGCTCACCGACTGCATGGCGGCGATGGAGTCGGTCGCGGCCCATCTGGATGAGCCCACCGGTTATTTCGTCAACCACTGGCAGCTCCTCGAGCGTCTGACCGAGGCGGAGCGGGCGCTCGATGCGCGGATCGCGGAGGCCTCGCGGGCCGCTGCCGGCGCGCATACACCGGCGCCGGCCCCTGCCGCCGCGCCCGTAGCCGAGGCGGCACCCGAGGAAGTGGTGGAGGAGGCGCCCGACTTCGATCCGGAAGTCGCCGCGATCTTCACCGAAGAGGCGCTCGAGCTGATCGATGCGTCCGAGCGCGCGCTGAGCGACTGGCGCGAGAAGCCGGGCAGCCCGGAGAGTGCCACGGCGCTCAAGCGGCCGCTGCACACGCTGAAGGGCGGTGCACGGATGGCAGGCATCATGGCCATGGGCGATCTGAGCCACGAGCTCGAGACACTGGTCATCCAGGCCGAGGGCGGCAATGTTGCCGTCGACGCCGCCGTGTTCGACGTCATCCAGGCAAGTCTCGACGAGCTGGCGAGGATGCGGGAGTCGGTCGCCAACGGCCGGCGCGTCGCGCCTGCGCGCGCGATGATCGCGCGGATTCAGGCGCTGACCCGTCCGGGCGCAGCGCCGGCCGCTGCTGCACCGGCGATCGCGGAGCCTCCGAAGCAGGTGGCGCCGCCGCCTGTTGCGCCCGTTGCGCCTGCCGCTCCTGTTGAATTTGAATCCGCGCCCGCTGTCGAGCCGGAAGCCGTCGTTGCGCCCCCCGCGCCGGATGAAGCTCCGCCGTTGGCGATGGATGAGATCGGCGAGCCGTCAGCCGGGTCAATCGACCTCGACGAGGGCGACATCATCGAGTCGGTCGTGCTCGAAGGTGACACCGTCGAGTCGGTCGTACTCGATCTGGGGGTGCCGCCGGTACTGGAGCCGGCCGCCGAGCCTGAGCCGCAACCGCTGGAGTCGACGACGCGGGCCCCGGTTCTGTCGTCGGCGCCGCCACCGGAAGCGCGCGCGCTGGAATCTCCGGCCGAAGAAATGCTGGCCCCGCCGCAGCCCGTGCCGCCCGGCCGGGAGCCGGTCGCGCCGGCTGAGCGCCAGGAGATGGCGCGCGTCGACGCCGAGCTGCTCGACAAGCTGCTCAACATCTCCGGCGAGGCGAGCATCGCGCGCTCGCGCCTGGAGCAGCAGCTCGGCTCGATCGACTTCAACCTCGGCGAGCTGTCACGCACCGTGATCCGCCTCAAGGAGCAGCTGCGCAGCCTCGAGATCGAGACCGAGGCGCAGATCCTGCACCGGCACGAGGACGAGGGCGGCCATCGCAGCGAGTTCGATCCGCTCGAGCTCGACCGCTACTCCTCCATCCAACAGGTCTCGCGTGCGCTGGCCGAGACGGCCAATGACGTCGCGAGCATCCAGCAGCTGCTGGAGAATCTCGCCAAGGACGCGCAGAACCTGCTGGGGCAGCAGGCGCGGACCATCACGGAGCTGCAGAACGGCCTGATGCGCACCCGCATGGTGCCCTTCCAGCGGCACGTGCAGCGGCTCGCGCGCATCGTGCGCCAGGCGACTTCCGACACCGGTAAGCGCGCCGAGCTCATCGTCGAGGGCGCCTCCGGCGAGCTCGACCGGCAGGTGCTCGAGCGCATGCTGCCGCCTTTCGAGCACATGCTGCGCAACGCGGTGGTCCACGGCATCGAGACACCTGAGGAGCGCACGCGCCGCGGCAAGCCGTCCGGGGGACGCATCCTGCTCGAGTTGCATCGTGAAGGAGCCGAGGTGATGGTGCGCCTGACCGATGACGGCGCCGGCATGAACCTCGAGGCGATCAGGGCGAAAGGACGGGCGCTCGGGCTGGTCCCGGCCGGCCGCGCCTTGAGCGATGAAGATGCCATGCAGCTCATCCTCGAGCCCGGGTTCTCCACCGCCGGCGCGATTACACAGCAGGCGGGCCGCGGCGTTGGCATGGACGTGGTGGCGACCGAGATCAAGCGCTTAGGGGGAGCGCTGCACATGGAGACCAAGGCGGGCGAGGGCAGCGTGTTTACCGTGCGGCTGCCCCTGACGCTCGCCATCAGCCACGCGCTCGTGGTG
>JBOIAB010000302.1:0-9642 GCA_050738635.1 Steroidobacteraceae bacterium | reverse complement strand
CGGACTGACTCCGATCCCGTTCCACCAGATCCGTCAACTTATCCGAGGGGCCGTCCCCCTCAAACCTCATTTAACGCGATCAGATTCCGGGAGTCTCGGCATCGGTTATGCTGCGCAGACTCAGCGCATCGAGTGTCATCGCGCAGCCGTAAGGGTCGTGAGCCACGCTGACCGTGAACTCTGCATTCGAGGGTAGCGGAATGGAGATGCGGATGAGCCCATTGTGAAGGAGGAGGCTGTGGGCTGCGGCATCGTCGCGACTGGCGCTCGGGCAGTTGCTGCCGTCCACGGGCGCGAAGAGCGGGTCCTGCCCGCGGCTGTCGCGGAAAACGGTCCGGGCCGCCGCCGCGCTCAACCCAAAAGCCTGATCGGGAACATGACAAGTGCCGCAACTGCGCCCATTCGTTCCGAGGGCACGGAAGAAGGCGTTGTGGGGATCGATCCCACCCGTGATGCTCAGCGTTTCCACCATGCCACTGGGGTCGACGAATGTCTGCGGTTGCCGCGGGCGATCGGAGGGCGGCGAACCGGCGAACGACATGCTTGACAAGGCGACCGAGAGGTTGAGGGCCGCCGCAGCTATTTTTTTCATATGGCCTTTGCGAGAAAAGGAACGGACCGGGTCCACCACCTAACCCTCCCGCCGCGCCGCCGCGCGCGCGGCAACGACAAGGAACTCGCCCGGAATTGCGTATCCACGCTCACAGCGCCATGGCTCGATGGCATCGAGATAGCGATTGCGAGCTCGCGCACGTACGTCCTCGCTGAACCGCGACCATGCGAGCGCGACGGGACCGCCGAGGAACGCGGCATCGCAGGCCTCTCCGGCACTGTGGAAGTTCAGCGTGATGGTGATCCGGCACTGTCTCGCGACTTCGAGCCGGGCGTCAGCGCACATTCTTGCGAGCACTTCCGGGTAGCCGAGCTGGAAGAACAGCGGGCAAACCTCGCTCGTCACTTCGGCGTCGACGATCGGAAACAACGTGGACCATCCGCACTTCGACCGCTCACCCCACACGGCGATCGCCGCGCGGCCTCCCGGCCGGAGTACGCGCTGCATCTCGCGAAGCGCGCGCTCGGGATCGGGTACATACATCAGCCCCAGCGCGCATATCACCACGTCGAAGCTGGCGTCCGGCAGAGTCAGCATTTCGGCGTCCATGGGGGCGAAGCGGCAGTTCGCCATCTCCAGAGTTCGTGCCCTCCGCATGGAGAGCTCGACCATCCGGCGGGAGACATCGATGCCGAGCACGTCGCCCTCGGGACCCACGGCCCGGGCGGCCTCGAAAGTGATCAGGCCGGTGCCGCTTGCCACGTCGAGGACCCGCTCACCTGGTGCGAGGGCGGCAAATTCCAGGACAGCCGCTCGCGCGTGGCCGAGCGGCGCTCCCCAGAGGGGCTCGTAGTGGTCGGCGGCCCGATCCCAGCCGTAGCGCTGGATGCGTTTGTGGAAGTCGGTGCTCACGGGTTGCAGACGGTGTCCGATCTTGCGTGCCTTGAGTCAGAGTGCGCAGTGTCATGGCCCGGTGCCGGATCGTCCTGCTCCAACGTCGGCCCTTCCTGCCCGAGGGTCCGGAAACGGAGCCACCGCGCGCCGGCGCCCGGCCTACGTCCTGATCTGTTGCTCGAGCGTCCACGGCCCTGGTGATTCCGCGCCAATCCGCTCACGATTGCATTCGGGCACTACCGTGGAAAACGATCATGGCAACTGAAAACATCGCTGCCGCGATGCTGCGAGTCCAGGCCGTATTGCAGCGTAAGCCGCAGGCGGGGGTACATGACGATGCCCCGGCCACCGCGCGCTGGCACGGTGACCTACGCGTGGCCGCCAGTCACGCGAACGGCACGCAGATAGCCACCGACATGCCGAATGAGCTCGGCGGAACGGGCGATCAGGTCACGCCCGCTCGCATCATGGTATGGCTGAGCATGGCCGTAACGGTTGTAAGGCGTCACCAAGCGCGCCATCATCGCCGCAGTCGGGTCGAATCCCGTCTCATGCATGCCGAGCGGCCGGAAAATTACGCTATCGAGAAGGGCCGCGAAGCTGGACCGATACTGATGCTCCAATCCATAGCCAATCACCCGGATACCCAGGTTCGAGTACACGAAGGTGGTACGCGGCGTCGTGCGTAAGGTGGCAGCGTGCAGCGCCGCCAACGTCCTTGATGCCGTGAAGCCGCGGTCGAGCGCGGCGAGCCCGTAACCGATACGATCATAGTCGTGTTGAGCCATCAGTGCTTCGCTGTCAGGCAGGTCTCGCTGCAGACCAGAGGTATGAGTCGCGAGCGTGCGAAGCGATATCGGCTTCCCGTTGAGGATGAGGTTGGGGTACTCGCCTGGCAGATATGCGCGAAAGTCTCCGTCGAGGGTCATCTTGTGCTCGACCAGCGCCTTTGCCGCCAAGGCCCCCGTAAAGGTCTTCGTTACGGAGGCGAGCTCGTAGACATTGTCCGGCGTCGGCTTGACCGCATAGCCGCGCACGATCGATCCATAACCGAAGAAGCGCACCTGCGCTCCGTTTCGAGCGACGATCGATAGGCCGACATGGCAGGTGGCGGACAAGTATGCCCGCGCTTGGTCGTTCACTGTCGTATCGAAAGGCGGCGAAAAACGACCCGCGGTAACGGTCGCGGGTGCCGCCTGACCGGCCGCACCGAAAGCGAGGAGCACCACGGATGCCAGTACTGGCTTCATAGAATTCAAATCGGTTCTATGGCCAGGATTTTCAGGTCGCGATCGAAAGTGAAAGAGATTTCCGTTTTGTCGTCGCGGGATTGCCGGATTCTGGCGCAGAGGGCAAAGTCCGCGAGCGGGACCTGGAAATAGCCGTCATGAACGAGGAAGGCGACGTGAAGGAGCCCGTTTTGCTCGAAGAAGCCATGTACGAGGGATTTGGATTTCATCGTATTGCGCAATTAGCTTACTCCAAAAAAGGCGATAGGCTGGCGCGGCTATTCGCGAGGACTCATACTATTTAGACACAACGGGGGAAGCTAGTGGAAGAGAAGAGGCCAATGTTGGACGGTCAGGTAGCACGGCAAGATCCAAGCGCAGTATCTGCGCGGCCATGACGGTAGCCTGAAGTGGCAATCTGGTGAAAATCCTCTAATAGGAGCCCTCATGCTCAGCACTCTGCAGCGCATCCCGATCCCTCTCTTGCTTATTCTCGCCACCACACTGGAGGTCAGCGGAGATGCTCTCGTGCGTCTGGGAATCTACCAATACGTAGGCCCGCTTCGTGTTGCTTGCTTCCTTGGTGGGGCAGCACTGCTGTTCGGTTATGGGAGCTTCCTCAACACAGCGCCGGTAGACTTCGCCCGTGTAGTCGGCCTCTATATTGCAACGCTCTTCGTCATCTGGCAGATCATTAGCTTCCTGGTGTTCAAGACCTTGCCGGGACTGCCGATCTTGCTGGGCGGCGCGTTGATCGTCGCCGGTGGCGTCATCATTACCTTCTGGCACACGGGTGGATCCCTACCCGCGCCGTAGCATCAACCCTTGCATTGGCATGTCAGTGCAGTCAGCCTACGAACCGCTTCGGTATGCGTGCGCCGGGTGACCGGTTTTTTGCCGCGGCCATTCCGCAGCACATTTAGATGTCACCGGAATTAAACCGCGTTGTGAATTGAGATGTCACCGGTCCTTCGGTAGCTTTCTCGCATGTGGTGCGAGGAAAGGCTATGAGAGTGCTACTGACACTTGCCGCGTGGGCGGCGATTTCCTTCTGATTTACGTGGTTTTGGGGCCCCCTGATCTCGCGTGTGGGCAACCCCGCGGATGCGAGTCCCTGAGGCTTCGCCTTCGGCGACGTTTCGCGCGCCTACTTCTTTTCCCGTGTGAGTACCAGGGCGGCTTCGGTGGTCAGCAGCCGGAAGGTGAAAGTCTCCTGCAGGTATAGCGCGACAGTCGTCTTGGAGTGGCTGGCGTAGCCGATCGAGATGTCCTGGCCGATGTCGAGCTCGAAATCACCGCCGCGGGTCGTCACCACCAAGCCTCCTTCGATGGCCGGTGCCCAAACGATCTCGCCATCGATCAGGTGCTCAACATGGCGCAGGACAGGGTAGCCATCGTCGCTGCCGCCGGTCGCGGCCGTATAAGCCTCGGCGCCGAGCACGAGCGCGTAGGGACCGCTGACACCCGCCAGCCGCAGCTGGCTCACCGCCTGCGCCACAGCCGCCGAGTAACCTCTCACGTTGAGTGGGAGCGCGACTCCCGGATTGCTGCAACCCTGGCGCAGGCCCTGAATCCCTGCCGCGGCGTATCCATCGAATACGGCCCGATCCTCGGCGAAGGCGATCTTGCGCGCCGCGTCCTTCACCGGTGCCCAGTTGGAATCGGTTGCACCGCGCTCTACATCGTCTATTGCCTCACGTGCGAGCTCGAACGGAACGCGCAGCTCGACGAGCGCCTGCACCTCGCGCTGCGCAGCCTGAATACCGTCGCCGGGCGAGTTAATCTGCCGCAGGTGACCGGTGCCGACCGCGGAGAGCTCACAACCTTTGGGGCCCTGGACGTCCACCACGCGCCGCGCCGCCAAATGTCGCTTGAGGGTTCGCGATGCTTCCTCTTGGATCTGTGCCCAGGCTTTGTCGGAGACTGGCGCGAGCTCTCGATGCAGATTATTCATGTTCTGCCTCTCTCTTTGAGGGAACCGATACCGAGTGATCCATCCGGGGAACGCTGCTTCGCCTTCGGCTCGACCTCAGGCTCGAGCACTGGCGCCGCCGGCCCCACAGTCGATCGTACCGCTTGCCTCGCGGCAACGTCTCCGAGCATCGTGGCCGACGGCACGAAGAAGAGCGTCCCGGTCACCGCGCGGCTGAAATCGAGCAGCCGGTCGTAGTTACCCGGGGGGCGGCCGACAAACATGTTTTCCAGCATGAGCTCGATCCGCCGCGGCGAGCGGGTATAGCCTATGAAATAGGTGCCGAATTCTCCCTTGCCGACGTCTCCGAACGGCATGTTGTCGCGTACGATCTCCAACTGCTTACCGTTCTCGACGATGGTGGTCAGGGCGTTGTGGGCGCAGGTCGGCTTCACTGCATCGTCCAACTCGATGTCGGCCAGCTTGGTGCGGCCAATGATCTTCTCCTGCTGCTCGACGGGAAGCTCGTTCCAACGCGCGACATCATGCAGATATTTCTGCACGATCACATAGCTGCCGCCCGCGAACCCGGCATCCTCCTCGCCGATGAGCGTGGCGTCGATGGCGGCCTGACCCAGCGGGTTCTCCGTGCCGTCGACGAAGCCGATCAAGTCGCGATCGTCGAAATAGCTGAAGCCGTGCACCTCGTCCGCGACGGTAACGGCGCCGCGCAGACGCGACATGATCTGTGTCGCGAGCTCGAAACAGAGGTCCATCCGGGTAGCGCGGATGTGAAAGAGAACATCGCCCGGCGTTGCGACCGCATGGTGGCGGCCGCGGATTTCGCGAAAGGGATGCAGATCCTTCGGTTTTGGCGTCCCGAAGAGACGGTCCCATGCGTCGGAGCCGAATGCCGTTACACAGGACAGCCGGCCCTCGAGGTCGCGGAAGCCGACTGCGCGCAGGAGCGCGGCCAGATCGCCACATAGCGCACGAACGGCGGTCGGGTTCGCCTCTCCGGGGTTGACCGTGGCGACCAGAAAGATGGCCGCCTGGGTGAGCTGAGCCGCGACGGATTGCGGAACTGCGGATGGCACATGAACTCCCGGGGACTGCCGTTCATTCTAGCTGAAGCGCGTCCGGATCAGGTCGGCACGCCACTCGGCCGAGCACATTGGCGGCCAAGCGGCTCAATCAGCCTGCCTCTTGTCCGCGTGGCCCGGAATTGCGCGGCAGCCTGATCATCGTCTGCTGGGCCATCGTGCCGTTGGAGATGATGATTTCGCGGTGATCATCAGTGTGCAGCACCGTATAGCCGAGGGAAATATCCTCTACCTCACCGACTTCCAGCCCCGTAGGCGCCTGAATCTGCAGCCGGTCGCCACGCCGGAAAGGCTTGTAAAACACGAGGCTGATTCCCGCCACGAGGTTCCCGAGGGTCGCCTGAGCCGCGAACCCCAGGATGACCGACATCAGGCTGACTCCGGTGAGCAGCGCCGTGCCGAGTCGGTTAAGAGCCGGAATGAGGTGCGCATAGAACGTCAGCAGCAGGACCCAGATGACCAGGAATGCGAGATGGCCGAGAAAGGAGAAGGTGATCTGGTCGATACGCTCGGATCGGTCCAGTTGCAGCGCTTTGCCGAGACGATGAACCAGCCCGGAAAGGATTACTCCTGCCAGAAGGAATAGTGTCGCGAGGAGCAGGGCTCCTCCGATCCGGCTCGGATCGAGAAAATTCGGCATGAGCGCTCTTTCGAGACTGCGCGACGGCAGCCCAATCCGGTGCCCCAGGCTCCGGTCCAGGTGTGCGGGTGAAACCCTTTTGGCCAGACCGGTGACTTACGAACGGGGCGGCTGGGTCCGCGTGGTGGAGGCGCTTTGATTTGAATTTGAGTGCAGAGGTTCGGGCGAGAGTCGCCTTCTGCGTGTTGCTCGTCGCCGGCGCGGCGGCGGGGGCCATTTGGTACCTGGCGACGCTCAGCCGCTATACGACCTTTGAGATCCGCACCCGTGATCCGGTATCGGGCCTGACGGCCGGTGCCCCCGTCGAGTTTCACGGCGTTCCGGTAGGGACGGTGAAGCAAGTGGACCTTGTCGATCCGCACACAGTGGAGATTTTGCTCAGCGTCAGGCGCGACGCTCCCGTGACCAGGGCCACGATCGCCACCGTTACCACGCGCGGCCTCGCGGCCAGGGGCTTCATGGGCTACGTCTTACGTCGACTTCGAGGATGTCGGCACCGATCTACGACCGCTGGTGCTGTACGCCGGTACGCCATTTCCACTGATTCCCGCCGCGCCGTCGCGATCCCTGACGATGGACGAATCGGTCGATGCGGCGACGCAGGACGTCCAGCAGTTGACTGCCTTGCTGCAGTCGGTGCTCGACCGCAACACAGTCGCATCGCTCAAGCAATCGCTGGACGGCTTGCAGGCGGTGATGCAGGCGCTCACCGTGCATGGCAAAAAGCTGGACGCCATCATCCAGAATGCACAAGCCGCCAGCACGAACGCCGTGGCGGCGAGCCGCCGGATCAGCCCGCTTCTGGAGTCGAGTCAGCAGGCGGTCGCAGCGATGCAGACCGAGCTTCTGCCCGAAGCGGATCAAACCCTCGTCAAGCTGCACCAACTGTCCGATTCACTGGAGCAGATCACGGCCGAGATCCAGCGGGATCCCACGGTTCTCGTGCGCGGTAGGAAGGCACCGCGGCCCGGGCCGGGTGAGCAAAAGTGAGAGTGCCGTCCCTGCGTGCGACGGTGGCGATGTTATGTGCGGCGAGCATGTGCGTCGCAATCCAGGGCTGCGCGCTTCTCGCTCCGTCGAAGCTCGAAATCGAGAAGTCCGTGTTGAATCAGGTTCCAACCGCCGTACCTCAGCGCGAAACTGACGGGGGTACGGTCCTGGTATTCCCGCCGGCAACGATGCCCATCTACGACACCGTGCTCATGGCATATAGATCGCGGCCGCGGACATCGCCTATTTCAGCCAGCGTCAGTGGGGAGCGACGCCGTCGCAGATGATCCAGCCCCTTGTGGTCGCGACCCTGGAGAAGACTCATTCTTTCCGCATCGTTGTGATGCCGCCTTACACCGGGCCGTACGAATACTCGGTGCGCACCGAAATTCTCGATCTGATCCAGGATTTCACGCCGAAATCGGCGACTCTCGTGCTCTCTTTGCGCGTTCAGCTTGCCGGGTATGGCGCGACCGGGGTGATCGCCACGCGGGACATCTCGGTGCGCGAGCCGATGCTGCAGATGAATTCCCGCGCGGGAGGCGTAGCAGCCAATGCGGCAACCGCGAAAGCCCTGCAACAGATGGCCGAGTTCGTCCTGGAAAACACCGCGTCGAAGGCGACCTCAAGAGCAGGCCCTAGCCGTCAGAGCCCGGCAGCATCTTCTTCAGAGTAGCGTCGCGTAGGAGGAAATGATGCCTCAGGGCCGCGCCCATGTGCCCGAGCAGGCATGCGATCAGGCCGAACGCGAGCGCTGCATGCACCTGAATGAGGGTCTGAAATAGAAGGTCATTGCGGCCCACCAGATCCGGCAGGGTAAAGAGGCCCAGAACTGATATTGGAAGGCCTGCCGCGGAGGACATCAGCCAGCCGGTCACGGGGAGCGCGAACATCAGCCCGTAAACGCACAGGTGAATGAATCGCGCCAGGACTGTCTGCCAGTCGGACAATGCGCCGACCAGGCGAGGCAGCGCATTCGCGAGGCGCCAGAACAGCCTCGGCGCGGCGATGACCAGGGCCAGCATTCCGAGCTGTTTGTGGGCGAGGATCAGAACGATTTTCCACGCGTCGTAGCCGGTGTCCGGCAGCCACACCATATACAGGCCCATTGCGACCAAGCCGATGAGCAGCAGAGCCATCAGCCAGTGCAATGCGATCGCTATTGCGCCGTAGTGTCGCTCCGAATTTAGAAGCTGGATCATCAACTCGTATGTGTCCAGTGAGGCGCAAACGGTTCTCACTGCCTCGCCCGGCGTTAGCCGGCGAGAGCGCGACGCCCGTAAAACCGTAGAGCGGTCTCCTCGAAGTTCCCCACGAAGAACCTCGCGATGGCTCCCGCGTACCAGTTAAACGGCGTCCCGAGGCGGTATCTCATCGTCACCCGAAGCTCCGTTCCACCCGCGACTTGTCGCAAGGCGTACTCCGTGTCGAGCAGATCAAAATAAGCGCCGCCGATCCTGACGTGATCGTCGAGCGCTCGCGCCGGGAACGAGTCGCGAGAAAAACGATAGAGCCACAGGATCCGATGGTTCGGCTGCCAGTCTGCGGCCACCTGGTCGAAGTGGATTCCTTTCCCCATGACGATGTGCCGCACGTGCTCGTTATCAACGAGCTCCGTCACGGCGGACAACGGCAGGGGAACTCCGATGCGGTACATCCATGCGCCGCCGATCTCGCCGGCTTGAATGTGGTCGGCCACGGTGAGTTGCCGCCAGATCCTGTCCGGAGTCGTGGCGACGACGCGGATGCGCACAACGGAGCGCACCTCCTGGGGAACAGGGAGATGTTGCTCAAAGCCACCCAGAAGCAGCGGCAGGCTGACGAGACTGTAAATGGTCTGCCGTGGCCACTTGGTCCAGCGACACACCGCTCCCATGGCCATTGCGGCAAGTCCACCGAGCAAAGCAAACAGTGGAATCGCGAGCACCACGCAGATCAGGCCCTCGATCAGGATGAGGAAGCACCCGAGTACAAAAAGGGCGTTCGCGCTCGCGCCAACCCAAAAGTGATACCAGAAACTTCGACGGCGCGTTTGTTCCGCCACGTACGCCGCGACAGCACCGACGACGACCGGGACCAGTAGCACGAACGAGCTCATCATCGCGTGATAAGGCTGACCCGGTTTGCCTGAGTAGAGGAGCCGCATGGTGATACCTACCAGCGCGCCGGAAAAGAGCGGGGCCGCCCAGGCAAATTTGCGGTTGCGGCATGGCAATGCCGCACGTTCTAGCGAGGGATTGCCCGGGTAGCTGCTAGCACCAGGCCCGGTATTCAGCCTTGCAGCCATGGCGGTAACGACATGGTTGATGCGTAGGCAGGAA
>JBOIAB010000301.1:0-24420 GCA_050738635.1 Steroidobacteraceae bacterium | reverse complement strand
CGGTATTCACCGCGGAGCAGCGTACGAAGGAGATCGGCATCCGCAAGGTTTCCGGCGCGCGTACGGCCGACATCGTGCGACTGATGCTGTGGCGGATCTCGGTCCCGGTCGTCGTCGCGAATCTCATCGCCTGGCCGGTCGCCTACGTCTACCTGCGGCATTGGCTCGACGGCTTCGCCAACCGGATCGCGCTCAGCCCACTTTATTTCCTGGGGGCCGGTATCGTGGCCCTGCTGATCGCCTGGCTGACCGTATACGGAAACACCTTGCGCCTGGCCCGGACCAGTCCGGTCCATTCGCTGCGCTACGAGTAAGGCGATGTTGCGACACTACCTCGTCATGGCGGCGCGCAGCATGGTGAGGCACAGGCTGTACAGCGCCATCAACATTGCCGGACTGTCGATAGCGCTTGCGTGCGCGATCCTCATTCTGCTCTTCGTGCGCGACCAGGTTTCCTACGACGCCTGGATTCCAGACACGCAGGATCTCTATCGCCTGGAGGTGACGTGGCACGAGGCGGGAGGAGGTCTTCTGCCGGTGGCGCTGAGCCCATTCCCGGTGCTTAACGCGATGAAGGCGGAAATTCCGGGTATTGCTGCGGTCACGCATGTCGTCCCCGAGCAGATGACGGTCAAAGCCGGTGACCGCCAATCCCTGCAGACGCTCACCGTCGTCGATCCGAACTTCTTGCAGGTGATCAAGCTGCCGCTCGTCGCCGGAGACCCGGCGACCGTGCTCGCCCAGCCGGAGTCGATCGTTCTCTCGCAGAGCATGGCGCGCCGGTATTTCGGCGGCGCCGATCCGGTGGGTAAATTCCTCGAGATCAGCGGCGTGGCGCCGTTCCAGTGCAAGCCGAGCGATACCGCGTGCTTTTCCGCCACACATACGCTGCGGGTTACAGGCGTACTGCGCGACCTGCCCCACAACACGCAGCTCATCGCCGACTTCGTCATGCCGAATACGTCGCAGGCTGACGAGCTGACGCCGGCGGAGAAGGCGGGCGCATGGACCGGCACGCTAGGCAACGTCAGCTACATCAAGCTGATGGCGGGCACGAATCAGCAAAAAGTGCTCGCTGCGCTGCGGCCGATACTCGACCGGTCCGTCAAGACAGGTGACTCGATGACGGGCAGCCAGCTCGAGCAGTACAGCCTGACACCGTTTCGCGATGTCCACCTGACGAGCGGCAAGTTCGGCGAGATGAAGCCGACCGGGAGCCGGGCGACCGTTTATGGCTTCGCGGTCATCGCGCTCCTCATAGTGCTGGTCGCGTGCTGCAACTTCATGAATCTGGCGACGGCGCGCGCCACCCTGCGCGCCAGAGAGATCGGGCTGCGGAAAGTCGTTGGCGCGAGGCGCGCCGAGCTCGCGCTGCAGTTTCTGGTGGAGGCGGTCTGCACGACTCTGATATCGCTGGCGATTGCGCTTTCGTTGGTCGAGATCCTGCTGCCCTTCTATGACCGCTTCCTCGACGAGCCTATCGCCTTGCACTACCTGAGCGATGGGCTGCTGCTCCTCGCCACTGTCGCGGGGACGATCCTCGTGGGGCTCCTGAGCGGTGCCTACCCGGCGATGGTGATCTCGGGTTTCCGTCCGGTTGCGACACTGAAGGGAAGCGGCGCCGGACCTGTCGGCTCGGGCCTGCTGCGCTCGGCGCTGGTCGTCGGCCAGTTCGTAGTCTCGATCGGGCTCGGCATCGCCGTGATCGTGATCTTCAGGCAGATCCACTTCGCGCGCACGCTCGACCTGGGATTCGATCGCTCCGACATGGTAGTCATCAAAAGCGCGTCCAACATACCCGCTGACGCACGCGTGCGGTTGGCGCGTGTGCTGAAGGGGGGACCGGGAATCATCGGCAGCGCGCTTTCGAACGTGGTCCCTTTCGATACCGGGTGGTCATTCAACGAGGTGGCGCACGTGCCAGGGGAGGTCGCGGGCACCACGGCCCACGTGGTGATGATCAGCCCGGAGTTCCCGTCGCTATATGGCATGCGCCTGCTCGCTGGGCGACTCCTGTCCGCCGATCGCGCGGAGGACATGCGGGCTGAGAATGTCCTGATCAATGCCGAGAGCGCGCGCCGCTTCGGATTTACCGCCGCGCAAGCGGTCGGCAAGACAATCGACATCGGCGACTCGCATCTGAGGATCGTCGGGGTACTCAACGATGCAATGAAGGATGACATGAGAAGTGCGGTGTGGCCGGTGGTGTACATGGTCGATACCGACGATTGCATCCTGCTGTCGGTCCGTGTGCGCGCTGACCAGCTTTCCGCGGCACTCGCCTTCATCGACGGCACGTGGCGGGCGTTCGCACCCAAAGCCGCAATGCAGCGGTATTTCATGAGCGACGCCTTCAATGGCCTCTTCACCTCGGACGACAGGCAGGGCACGATGTTCGTCGCTTTCGTGACCATCGCAATCGTCATCGCCTGTCTCGGCCTCTTCGGCCTGGTGGTGTTCACGGCCGAGCGTCGGACGAAGGAGGTCGGCATCCGCAAGATCTCCGGTGCCCACACCAGCGACATCGTGCGACTGATGCTGTGGCGGATCTCGGCTCAGGTGCTGCTGGCGAACCTCATCGCGTGGCCGCTGGCCTATCTCTATCTGCATCGTTGGCTGGAAGGGTACGCGGAGCGCATTGCACTCAGTCCGCTGTACTTCGTGGGCGCGGGTGCGACAGCTCTCTTGATCGCCTGGGCGACGGTGTACGCGAACACTCTTCGACTTGCACGGGCGAGCCCGGTACACGCGCTGCGGTACGAGTAGGCGATCGTGTTGAAGCATTATTTCCTGATCGCCGCGCGCCAGCTCATCCGCCACCGACTGTACAGCTTCATCAACATCACGGGCCTCGCGTTGGGCCTGGCCTGCGTGATTCTCATTGCCCTCTACGTGCGATTCGAGACTTCCTACGATAAATGGCTGCCGGGCACGGAGCGGGTCTACAAACTGGAGATGACCGCGAATATCCCCGGACGCTCGGCGCTCGACACAGCGCTGGTGCCTTTCCCGGTTTCCGCGGCCATGGCTGAAAAGATCCCGGGAGTCGTCGCAGCGACGCGTCTGCGGCCGGAGATGATGACCCTGACGGCCGGCAACCGGGAGTTCCTCGAAACCGTGGACGTGGTCGATCCCAATTTCCTCGAGGTCATCCGCTTGCCGCTGATCTCAGGCCACGCCGCCACCGCAATGACACAGCCGGAATCCGTGCTTCTGTCGCGGGACGCGAGCCGGAAGTTCTTCGGCGATGCGAATCCGATCGGACGCACGATCACTGTCCGCCGAAGGCACTGTATGGGAGCTGGGACAGCCTGTGCAGATAGCACGATCGATCTGACGGTCACGGGTGTGATCCGAAACCTGCCGCGCAACTCTCAGCTCACTGCGGAGGCGCTCATACCCGATACGTCCAGCGCCGATATGATCGGTCCGTCCGACAAGCATGACTGGCTGTCGGCGAGTTATTACGGGTACGTGAAGCTTGCGCCGCATGTCGCGCCTGCGGAAGTCCTCGCGAGACTCGCAACCCTCATGGATGACGCCATGGGGCCAGGGATCAGGCAGAGGCACCTGAGCCTCTCCGGCAGCCGGCTGTTCGAGATCCACCTGATGCCTTTCACCCGGGTGCATCTTGATTCCGCCCATGACGTCCAGAACCTCACCCCCGCCGGAAGCCGGATCACGGTGTATGGGCTGATCGTGATCGGCACGCTGATCCTGCTCCTCGCGTGCTTCAATTTCATGAATCTCGCGACCGCGCGGGCCATGCTGCGCTCGCGCGAGATCTCGCTGCGCAAGTGCGTCGGCGCCAGCCGCCCGCAGTTGATCGCGCAGTTCCTGGGCGAATCAGTGGGAATAGCGCTGTGCGCACTCTTGCTGGCGCTTGCACTCGTGGAGTTGCTGCTGCCGGCCTTCGACAGCTTCATCACGTTGCCGCTCGCATTCCACTATGTCCGCGATGCGAGTCTGTCGCTCCTGATCGTGGCCATCGCGATCGCCGCGGGCCTCATCAGCGGCGGCTATCCCGCGCTCATTCTCTCCGGCTTCAGGCCCGGAGCGGAGCTGCGGTCGAACAGCTCGGGGCCGGCCGGATCGGGCCGGCTGCGGGCCACGGTCCTGCTGCAATTTGCCGTCTCCATCGGCCTCGCCATCGCAGCGCTGGTCGTTTCCAGCCAGATAGGCTTCGCGCGCGGCATGGCGCTCGGCTTCGACCCGAACGGTGTAGTCGTCATGAGGACGGGCGGCGATCCGGGTACACAGGGCTTCAGGAGGGCCGTGGGCAACTATCCGGGAGTGCTTGGCGCGGCCCTCTCGAGTGATGTTCCGTTCAGCAGTGGGCACCCGGTCGGATTGGTCCAGCTACCGGGGCGGCCGGACACCCTGACTGTCGACAAGCTGAACATCAGCTCGGATT
The DNA here is from genome assembly GCA_050738635.1 of Steroidobacteraceae bacterium. Classification (GTDB taxonomy): domain Bacteria; phylum Pseudomonadota; class Gammaproteobacteria; order Steroidobacterales; family Steroidobacteraceae; genus 13-2-20CM-66-19. The sequence goes on along the minus strand of JBOIAB010000301.1, from coordinate 20,006 downwards.
TTCCACGGTTGTACTCCATTCGCCTGCTGGCCGGCCGACTGCTCGCGGAGGATCGCGGCACCGACACCCTGAGCGACGGAATCGATTCCGGCAACGAGGGGCACAGCATCCTCGTCAATGAGGCAGCAGCCGCGGCTTTCGGCTATACGCCCGCTCAGGCCATCGATAAGACCATCATCTACAACAGCAGCCCGGTCAAAATCGTCGGCGTACTGGCGGATACCAAGTTTCGTGGTGCCATGGAGCCCGTTAGACCCACCGTGTACTTCTACGACAGATACGGGTTGTCCACGCTTTCGATCCGCGTCAGCGGCCAGCACATCCCCGAGACTCTGGCATTCATTGACCGCACGTGGCGCGACTTCGCGCCGCTGACATCCTCGCAGCGTTATTTCCTGAGCGCCGACATGCAGGATCTGTATCGCAGTTACCAGAAGCAGGGAGTGATGTTCGAAGTCTTCGTCGGTATCGCCATGGCAATAGCCTGCCTCGGGTTGCTGGGCCTCGCGGTTTTTACCGCCGAGCGGCGCACCAAGGAGATCGGTATCCGAAAAGTGTCCGGAGCCCGGACGGCAGACATCGTCAGGCTGATGTTGTGGCGGATCTCGGTGCCGGTGCTGGCAGCGAACCTCATCTCCTGGCCGGTTGCCTACTACTACCTCCATCGCTGGCTCGAGGGTTATGCCTATCGGATTCCTCTGAGTCCGCTCTATTTCCTCGCGGCCGGCGCGACTGCGCTGCTAATTGCATGGGCTACCGTCTGCGCCCACACCTTGCAGCTGGCCAGGATGCGGCCCATCCACGCCCTGCGGTACGAGTAATCGAGCATGCTGCGACATTACCTCACGGTGGCGGCACGCAACCTCACCCGACACAAGCTCTACAGCTTCATCAACGTCCTTGGGTTATCGGTCGCTCTGACGTGCGTCATCTTCGTCGTCCTTTTTGTCCGTTACGAGCTCTCTTACGACAAGTGGCTCCCCGGAATGGCAAACCTCTATCGCGTGGAATCCACCTTACGGTTGCCCGGTAAAGCTCCGCTCGATAGCGCGCTGGGCTCCTATCCGGTGGGGATCGCAATGCGTGATCGGATTCCCGGGGTCACCGCAATGGCCCGCATCTCCACCGGCACCGTGACGCTGATCCAATCCGATCGGCAGTTCCTGGAGAGAAAGGCGGACTTCGTGGATCCGAATTTCTTCACGCTCATTCGCCTGCCTTTTGTCGCGGGCGATCCGCGCTCCGCCTTGAGCCAGCCCGAGTCGGTGGTGCTTTCGCAGTTCGCGGCGAAGCGATATTTCGGCAACAGCAACCCAATGGGCCGCACCCTCACCACCGCTTTCGAGGCCTGCCCCAATAATGGCCCCGCCTGCGCGGGCAAGAGTGTACTGCTGCGCGTGACGGGCGTGGTGCGGGATCTTCCTCAGAACACTCAGCTGACCGGCAACGTATTCATCCCGTCGACTTCGCAGGCTGATGGGGATGTATTGAGCGTCGTGAGTCATCTGTGGCTCTACCTGGATACGTACACGTACGTTACCTTGGCGCCCGGCGTCAAATCGGCGGCTATCGTGGCGGCGATGCAGCCGATTCTCGATCAAGACATGACGGGAGTCATGCGTCAGACGGGTGTTCTCTCGCGCGGGAGTCAGGCTTACGCAATACACCTCACTCCCTTCAACGAGGTGCACCTCGACTCTTCCCGCTGGCGCGACAATATGACGCCTCCGGGGAGCCGGGAGATGGTATATGGGGCCATCATCATCGGCTCCCTGATTCTCCTGGTCGCTTGCTTCAACTTCATCAATCTGGCGACTGCGTGCGCAACGTTGAGGGCGCGCGAGATCGGGCTGCGCAAGACTATGGGCGGAACACGCCGGCAACTGACGGTGCAGTTCCTTGCCGAAGCCTTGCTGCTTGCGCTCTTCTCCCTCGCCTGCGCGGCGGCGGCGGCGGAGATCCTGCTGCCGGCCTTCAATGGTTTCCTGGCGCAGTCGCTGGTGCTCGACTACACGCGGGATTGGCGGCTGGACCTGGTGATCATGGGCATCGCTGTCGCCGCAGGGTTGGTCAGTGGCATCTATCCGGCGCTGATTCTCTCGCGTCTGCGTCCGGTCGCTGCGTTGCAGGCTCATGGCGGTGGCCTGAAGAGGCCGGGCGGCCTGCGCGACGTCTTGGTGCTCACGCAATTCGCAGTGTCCATCGGCTTGGGCATCGCGGCGCTCGTTGTCTTTCGCCAGGTGGGTTACGCGCGCGGCCTGGATCTCGGCTTCAATCGGGACAACGTAGTCGTCATCGAGGGTAACGATCTCGGCGGTCAACGCGAGCAAGCGCTTGCGGAGGCGCTGCGCGCGAATCCAGGAGTAAGCGGGGTGGGGCTCTCCGCCTTCCTGCCGTTTGGAACCGGCGCGCTCACGGCAGGCATTCAGGTGCCTGGGCAGGCGTCCTTGATGACCCTGAATCTGCTCCCCATCGATCCCGGATACCCGCAGACTTACCGTATGCCTCTGCTCGCCGGACGAATGCTGTCCGTAAGCCGCGGCGATGATCGGTTCTCGAACACGAAATCGAACACAGGCCGAAACATTCTCCTGAACGTAGCCGCAGCCCAAAGACTCGGCTTCACGCCGCGGCAGGCGGTCGGTCAGTCGATCATGCTCAACGCCTTCGGCGTTCACGTGCCGGTCCACATCGTGGGAATCATAGGAGACGCGGACACGCAAGGGGCACGCCAACCGGTCGAGCCGACCGTGTACCTCTATTTCCCAGGCTACCCCATGGACTTCTCAGTGCGGTTGCGCCCTGGAAGCATTCCGCAGACCCTGGCCTTCATCGATCGCACCTGGCGCGCGTTCGAGCCGATGAACGCCATCCAGCGCTCGTTCCTCAGCGCCAACTTCGAGCAGCTCTACCGGTCCGACCAGCGGCAGGGTGCCGTATTCGGGGTGTTCGTCATCATCGCGATCGTGATCGGCTGCCTGGGGCTTTACGGGCTCGTGGTCTTCACCGCCCAGCGTCGCACGAAGGAGGTCGGCATTCGCAAGGTCTCGGGAGCGCGCACTGTCGACATCCTGCGTCTGATGCTGTGGAGGATCTCCGTACCCGTGATGCTGGCGAACCTGATCGCGTGGCCGGTGGCCTACTACTATCTCAACCGCTGGCTGGCGGGATATGCGTACAGGATCTCTCTCAGCCCGCTGTATTTTCTGGTCGCCGGCGCGGCGGCGCTGCTGATCGCGTGGGCGACGGTGTATGCCAACACCCTGCGTCTGGCGCGCGCCAGCCCGATCCACGCGCTGCGGTACGAGTAGGGCAGCGATGCTGGGACATTATCTTCGAATGGCCGCGCGCGGATTGGTCCGGCACAAGCTCTACAGCTTCATCAACGTGGTGGGACTGTCGATCGCTCTCGCATGCGCGATCCTCATCGTGCTCTTCGTGAGAGACCAGTTCTCCTACGATGCCTGGATTCCGGGCACACAGAATCTCTACCGGCTGGCCGCGACCTTTCATTTCCCAGGCGGGCCGCCCTCGCCAGGCACCGGCTGTCCGTTTCCGATCCTCACGGCGGTGGGCGAAAAGATCCCACAGGTCAAGGCGGTCGTGCACGTGGTGGCGGAAGAGATGACCGTGATGGCCGGCGACCGCAAGGGGCACGAGACCGTCACCTTCGTCGATCCGAACTTCTTCCAGGTGGTGAGAATCCCGGTTCTGCGCGGCGATCCGGCGCTGGCCCTGAAGCAGCCGGAATCGATAGTGATCTCCGAGAGCATGGCGCGCAGGTATTTCGGCGGCGCCGACCCGTTGGGCAGGACATTGCGAGTGAGTGGCAAGCTCATCGACTATTGCGCGCCCCACGATAGTTCGTGCTACGGCTACGGCGTCACCCACCCGTTGACCGTCACGGGAGTGATGCGTGACCTACCCCACAATACGCAGCTGATCGCCGACTTCGTGGTCTCCAACGATTCGCAAGCCGACGAGGTCACGCGCACTGAGAAGGATGACTTCTGGACATCGACGCTCGGTGCCTATGGCTATGTCGAGCTCGCGCCAGGGGCGAGGCCCGCGGCGGTGCTCGCGGCGCTCGATCCGATCGTTGACAGCTCAGCCGATTTCAAGCGACTCGGCATACATGTCCGCGGCAGCCAGGTGGAGCGCTTCAGCCTGATTCCTTTCCGTGATGTCCACCTGGACAACGACAGGTACAGCGGCATGACTCCAGGCGGGAACCGGGCGACCGTGTACGGTTTTGCAGTCATTGCATTGCTCATCGTGCTCGTGGCCTGCAGCAACTTCATGAATCTTGCGACGGCGCGCGCCACCCTGCGTGAGCGGGAAATAGCCGTGCGCAAGGTCGCAGGAGCCAAGCGCGGGCAGATCGCCCTGCAAATCCTGATCGAGGCGGTGGTGACGGCGCTCGTGTCCCTCGGCATCGCACTTTCGCTCGCCGAGATCCTGCTGCCCGAATACGAGCGTCTCCTCGGCGAGCCGCTGCGACTGAACTATCTGGCCGACTGGCGACTGATGCTGGCCATGGCGGGCGGCGCCATCGCCGTCGGCCTTCTAAGCGGGATCTATCCGGCGCTGGTGCTCTCGGGATTTCGTCCCGCGTTGGCTCTCAAGTCGGGAGGGAGTGAGCGCCGTGGCTCGGGTGTGCTGCGCTCGGCGCTGGTGATCGCGCAGTTTGCGGTGTCCATCGGCGTTGGCATCGCGGCCATGATCGTATTCCGGCAGATCAACTACGCGCGCAGCGTCGATCTTGGGTTCAATCTCGAGGACGTGGTCGTCCTGCGCGACCTGACCGACGTATCGCCGGACGCGCGCGAACGACTGGCGCGCATTCTGCGCTCAGGCCCGGGAATCGACGCGACGGCGCTGTCGGACACCGTGCCGTTCGATCTTTGGAATTCGTTCTATCTGCGAATCCACTCCGGCCGGGTTCCCGAGGGCGCGAGCATCCGCTTCATGCGAGCGGGCCCCACCTTCGCGCCGCTCTACCGGATCCGGCTGCTCGCCGGGAGGCTGCCGTCGGACTTGCAGGACCGCGAGCAAGCGGGGCCATCGGCCACGTTGGACGTTCTTCTCAACGCGACGGGCGCGCGTCAGCTGGGCTATTCACCGGACCAGGCCGTCGGCCAGACGCTCTCGAGTGAATGGGGAAGATTGCGGGTCATTGGTGTTCTCGATGACGTGGCCATAGGCGGCGTGAGCGGGCTGCCGGAGGCCTCGGTGTATCTGCCGGATGGCGGCCAGGCGGCATTCCTCTCGGTGCGGGTAAGGGCCGCACAATTGCAGCAGCCGCTTCCCTATATCGACAGGGTGTGGCGGTCGGTGGCTCCCGCGGTCGCCCTGGACCGCTATTTCCTCAGCGACGCATTCAACGACCAGTTCGCCGCGGATGAGAAGCAGGGGACGATGTTCGCGGTCTTCGTGGTGGTGGCCGTCTTCATCGGATGTCTCGGACTCTTCGGCCTCGCGGTATTCACCGCCGAGCGGCGCACGAAGGAGATCGGAATCCGCAAAGTCTCCGGAGCGCGTACCAACGACATCATCAGGCTCATGTTGTGGCGGATCTCGCTGCCCGTCCTGGCCGCGAACCTCTTGGCGTGGCCGGTTGCATATTACTATCTGCACCGGTGGCTCGCGCATTACGCTTATCGAATCACCCTCAACCCGGTCTACTTCCTGGCTGCAGGCGCCGTGGCCCTGATGATTGCCTGGGGGACGGTGTATGCGAACACGCTGCGCCTGGCCCGCACCAGTCCCGTCCATGCACTGCGCTACGAGTAGATCGCCCGCGCCGCGGCATTCGCGCGCCTATCGGCGAGGCGCGGCGGTGGCCGCGTTGGCAATGCTTCTCTCGGCCTGCGCGACGCGCCCGCCGCAGGTACTGACTCCGTCATTCGTGCCGTCGAAATTTACGGGACCGGTCGCGACGGCGGTGCCCGTGTGGCCACGCGCTGGGTGGTGGCGCGGCTTCGGCAGTCCGGAGCTGGCCAACCTCATCGCCTTGGCTCAGTCCGACAATCGCGACCTGGCAGCAGCGGCCGCGCGGTTGCAGGAGGCGAGGGCGGAGGTCACGATCCAGCGTGCCGCGCTTTTTCCGCAGGTCAACGCGCAGGCCGATGCGATTCGCGCGGGCGTGGGAAAGCGGGCAGTGGAAACAGGGCAGCAGGTCTCCACGGGCAACAGCTTCAGCCTCAATCTGGATGCGACGTACGATCTGGACGTCTGGGGCCTCTCGCGCGACAACCTGCGATCCGCCACGGAGGCCATGAAGTCGTCGCGCTTCGCGCAGCAGGTGACGGCGCTGACCATCACAGCGGCCGTTGCCGATAGTTATTTCAACGTGCTGGCCTTACGCGAGCAGATCGCCATCGCCCAGGAGGACATTACCGCGATCAATGGAATTCTCGGCACCATCAAGCTCAAAGTCTCTGCCGGCACGGCCTCGCATCTCGACCTGGCGCAGGAAGAGGCGCAGGTCGAGTCGGTCCAGGCCGAGCTGCCGGTGCTCGAGGAGCAGGAACTCGAAGCGCGCCTGCAGCTCGCGGTGCTGATCGGTCGACCGCCGGAGTCTTTCGACGTTCATGCACCCATCACAGAGGACATCCGGCTGCCGGCTGTGACGGCAGGTCTGCCGTCGCGGCTCTTGTTGCGTCGGCCGGACGTCGCCGAGGCTGAAGCCAATCTGGCAGCGGCGCATGCCAACCTTCAGGCGGCACGCGCCGCATTCCTGCCGCAAATCGCGTTGAGCGGCAGCGACGGCTTCGGCAGCGCGGCGGTCAACACGCTGCTGCACGGCCCGAGCTCCTTTTGGGATGCCGGGGCAGAACTCGTGCAGACGATATTCGCAGGCGGCAAGCTCGTGGGACAGAAGAACCTGGCCTACGCGACCCAGCAGGAGCTGGTGGCCGACTATCAATCAGCCGTGCTCAACGCCTATGCAGACGTCGAGAGCGCGCTCGGCCAGGTGGCCAATTACGCGCGGGAGGAGGATCACCTGCGGCGTGAAGTGAACGCGGCGCAGGAGGCTTTCGGCATCTCGCAGTTACAGTACCGCCAGGGAGTTGCGGATTTGATCAATGTGCTGCAGGCGCAGCAGACATTATTCGAGGCCAAGGATCAGCTGGCCCAGGCCAAGCTCGCTCGCCGGCAGGCCCTGGTGCATGTCTACGAGGCTCTGGGAGGCGGGTGGCAGGAGCCGCCGCACGACCGGACTCAGTTCCTGACTGTGAAGTGAGGGTTGCGCGGTGCTGCGACATTATCTCGTGACTGCCGTTCGGAGTCTTCTACGGCACAAGCTCTATGGCTTCATCAACATCACTGGATTCTCGATTGCGCTGGCGGCGGCAATCCTGATCACGCTCTACGTGCGCGATCAGCTTTCCTACGACGGCTGGATCCCCGAGACCTCTCATCTATACAGGCTGGAGAGAGCCGCGTCGGTCCCCGGTCATGGCCTGCTGCGGATGGCGCAAGCCCCCTTTCCGGTGGTGACGGTGGTCGGGCAGAAAACTCCGGGGGTGAAGGCGTTTACCCACGTCATGCCGGAGTATATGACTGTGCATGCCGGAGAACGCTCGTTCCACGAGACCGTAACCGTCGTCGATCCGAATTTCTTCCAAATCATCCGCCTGCCCCTCACCGAGGGAGACCCGACACGCGTCCTGAGCCAGCCTGAATCGATCGTGCTGTCGCAGACCATCGCCAATAAGCTTTTCGGCAGCTCGGACCCGGTCGGACGGACCGTGACGGTGAGCCCGGACCATAACAGTGGCTGTGCAGCGGAGGACACTTCCTGCCTCGATGCCGGCTATCCGCTGACGGTCACCGGTGTGCTCCGTGATCTGCCGCACAATACTCAGTTGATCGCTGACCTCGTGATGCCCAACACGTCGCGCGCTGACAGCTTGGCTGCCAATGAGAAAACATCGGACTGGATGGCCAACGACGGAGACTACGGTTATCTCGAGCTTTCGCCGCATGCGAGGCCGGATACGGTAAGCGCTGCGCTGCGCCCGCTCATCGATCGATCGTTCGACTACCACAAGTTCGGCCTGACCGCGCCGGTGAGCCATAGCGAGAGATATTCACTGACGCGCTTTCGGGACGCGCACCTGACCAGTGACGCATACCTGGGCATGCGGCCGGCCGGCAGCTGGGCCGTCGTCTATGGTCTCTCGGTCATCGCAATGCTGATTGTTCTGGTGGCAAGCTGCAATTTCATGAACCTCGCGACGGCGCGGGCGACACTGCGGGCGCGTGAGATTGCGGTTCGCAAGGTCGCCGGAGCGGCAACCCGGCAGCTCATCGCGCAATTTCTCGGCGAGGCAGTGCTCACCGCACTGGTGTCGCTGGCGATCGCTTTGTCGCTCGTCGAGATGCTATTGCCCGCTTTCGGCCGACTTCTGGGTGAGCCCATCGTGCTGCACTATGGCAATTGGAGGCTGCTCGCGGAGCTGACCGCCGGCACCGTGGCCGTTGGGTTGCTTAGCGGCTTCTATCCGGCGCTGGTGTTATCCGCTCTGCGGCCGGCGGCGGGGCTCAAGCCCGGCGCGAACGCGAAGTCAGGCTCGGGATTGCTGCGTTCGGTGCTCGTCGTCGCGCAATTCGCCATTTCCATTGGTCTTGCGATTGCGGCCGTCGTCGTGCTCAGGCAGATCGAGTTCGCGCGCCACGCGAATCTGGGCCTACGGCGCGACGGGATCGTCGTCGTTCAGGGCATCTCCCGGCTTACCCGCATTCAGCGCGACAGTCTCGCCGACGCACTGAGGAGCAACGCTGGCATCGAGGGCGTAGCCTACTCGCTGGGCTCACCCTTTGCCCTGCATGGATTCTTCACAAAGTTTCAGCTTCCGGGCCAGCCGGCGGTACAGGCCGAAATGCTCAACATGAGCCCGGAGTTTCCCGCGCTCTATGGCATGCGGCTGCTCGCCGGTCGGCCTCTGGCGGCCAATCGTGCTGAAGACGCCTCGAGTCTGAAGGATATTCGCGACGTCCTCATCAACGCCGCGACGGCGCGTCGCGTCGGGCGGTCGCCGGCGCAGGCAGTGGGAATGCGACTGCCGGGAATGGGAGCGCATGCGACCGTGGTCGGCGTGCTGAGCGACGCCAATCTGCGTGGGGTACAGGACTCGGTGGAGCCGATGATCTTCTGGTTCGACCCGTCGGATGCTCTCAAGATGACTGATCTCTCCGTACGCATCCGCGCCGATCGGACTGCGCAGACGCTCTCCTTCATTGACCGTACCTGGCGGCAGTTCCAGCCCGGCGCGGTGATTCAGCGCCATCTTCTGACGCAGACCTTCGACGACTACTTTCGCGCGGCGGATCGAGAAGGCATCCTGCTCGGATTCTTCGTGGCGATCGCCATATTCATTGCCTGCCTCGGCCTCTTCGGCCTCGCGGTTTTCACGGCTGAGCGTCGCACCAAGGAAATAGGGGTGCGCAAGATCGTAGGTGCGCGCACGAGCGAGCTCGTACGGCTGATGCTGTGGCGCATCTCCACTCCCGTGCTCGCGGCGAACCTCATTGCGTGGCCCGTCGCGTATTACTACCTACACCAGTGGCTCGCAGGCTACGCCTATCGGATCTCCCTCAATCCGCTTTACTTTCTGGCCACCAGCGCCGCCGCGCTATTCATCGCGTGGGCGACCGTATATGCGATCACCCTGCGTCTGGCGCGCACCAATCCGGTACATGCGCTACGTTATGAGTGAGGCTGGTGCTCGGTGTTCGCGATGAACGCCGCGGCGTTGTCGTGCAGCTGCTTCAACGCCGGCACATGGGCGTACACCATGTGCCCGGACTCGTAGTAGTGATACTCGATGTTCGACTGCAGCTTGCGCGGCATCGGCAGGTGAGCCATCTCGTACATGCCCTGGTAGAAGGGCGTCGCCAGGTCGAAGTAGCCGCCGTTCAGGCTGATCCTGAGCTTGGGGTCAAACTTCATCGCGTTCGCGAGGTCCGGCATCACATTGAGCGCCTGCGGCAGCGGTGCACCCACGCCGGGAGGTGCATGCTGATAGTCCCATGAGCGGAAGAGCGGAATCTCCGGCTTGTAGGTCATCCGCATTCCGTAGTGGAGGTCGTGGCGCACGTAGTTATTGAACGCTGCGACGTACGCAGAGCCGATTGATGCGGCCTGCGGATCATATTCCGCGCCCTCGCTCAGCGGATCCAGGGACGGACCCGAGAACCGCGAGTCGAGCCGTCCCGTGGTGAGGTCGGCGTTGGCCTGCAGGCTCTGCTCGAACTCACTGCCGTTGATGCGCAGGTTGGCCTTCTTGATGTAGCGGACCGGCAGGCCGGTGTAGTCGTGCAGCTTCGCGGCGATTGCATCGAACTGGCCGGAGCTCAGGGTCGAGCCCGCGCGCAGCGCCGCGGCGTAATCGCCCATTGCGAACTGCTCGACCTCACCCAGCAATTGCTCCAGCGACTCGCCGGGGTTCGCCACCTTGTGGTGATACCAGGCGGTGGCGGCATAGGTGGGCAGCGCTAGCTGATATGCGAGATCGACGCCCGGGTTGGCACGCACGATGTCCGGCGAGTCGTCGTAATTGAGGATCTGCGACAGCAGGATGACACCATTGAAGTCGGTATCGTCCTCGGTCTCGAGCACGTTGATCAGGTTCGCGGAGCGCGGCGTGCCGTAGCTTTCTCCGAAGAGGTACTTGGGTGAGTTCCAGCGGCCGTACTTCGCCAGGAACTGCATGATGAACTCGGCGAAGGCATGTACGTCCTGATCGGCGCCGAAGAAGTCCTTCTCGGCGCCCGGCTTCACGCGTGAGAAACCCGTGCCCGGCGCGTCGACGAACACCAGGTCACTGGCATCGAGCAGGCTGTAGTCGTTGTTGACCAACTGATAAGGTGCGGGCGGCGTGTGCGTGTGGTCCGCGGTGACCACCCGGCGCGGTCCGAAGGCGCCCATGTGCAGCCACACGGTCGAGGAGCCAGGGCCGCCGTTATAGAGAAAGGTGATTGGGCGGTCGCCCGGCTTTTCGCCGTCCTTGAAGTACGCCACGTAGAACATCGAAGCCTCGGGCGACTTCTTCTGCGCGTGACCGTCCTTGTCGGCTGCGTCATTCCAGCCCTTCGGATGCACGATCAGCAGACCGGTGACCGCGTGGTAGTGGATTGCGTTGCCTTCGACGGTCACCGAGCCTTCGCTCGTGCTGGTGACGGTACGGAAGTAGGGGTTGCTTTTGTGAGCATGAGCCTTTGCCCACTGGGATCGGCCAGCAGGCTTGGGGTCGGGCGCGGGATCGCTCGCCCCGGAGTCCGACGGGGTGTAGTCGCTCGCCGTCTGAGCCTGCTGTGTCGGCTGCATGGCGCAACCTTGGACGAGAGCAAACAGGCAGGCGGCGGTAGCCGCGGAGACGCTCTTTGCAACAGCTGTCGTGCGCATCTTCTCGCTCATGCTCAGCCCCCCGCCTGATTGTCGGTCTTCTTGATGAAGGCTGCCACGTTGTCATGCAGCTGCTTCAGCGAGGCCTCGTTGGCGTAGACCATGTGACCCGACTGATAGTAGTGATACTCGATGTTGGACTGCAGGTTGGCGGGGATCTGCAGGTGGTGCATCTCGTACATGCCCTCGAAGAAGGGCGTCGCCAGGTCGAAGTAGCCTCCGTTCAGGCAGATCTTGAGCTTCGGGTCGTACTTCATCGCGCTGGCGAGGTCCGGCATCACGTTGACCGAGACCGGCAGCGGGAAGGGCGCGCCGGGCGGCTGATGCTTGAATTCCCAGGAATTGTTGTCGATCTCGGGGTAGTACGTCTCGGCGGTGGAGTAGTGGAGCGTGCGGCGCACGTAGTCGTTGAATACCGAGACGTAGGCCGAGCCGATCGAGGCCGCCTGCGGGTCATAGTTCGCATACTCGCCCAGGGGATCCATGCTGGGACCCGAGAAGCGCGAGTCGAGCCGGCCGGTGGTCAGGTCCGAATCGTTCTGCAGCTCGTGCTCGAACTGAATGCCGCTGACGCGCAGGTTCGCCTTCTTGATGTAGGCGAGCGGCAGGCCGGTGTAGTCGTGGAGCTTCGCGGCGATGGCGTTGAACTGATCTGCGGGAAGATTCGCGCCCTGCTCGAGCGCGTGCATGTAATCACCCATGGCGAACTGCTCGACCTCCTGGAGGAAGCCCTGCAGGTCGGCCGGCTGCGAGCCGAGCATGTGGTGATACCAGGCGGTGGCCGCGAAGGTCGGTAGCTCGATCGCATAGGGCAGCTCGACGCCGGGATTTACTTCCGGCTGATCCGCGCCGAGGTCGAAGTTGAGGATCTGCGAGAGGAGGATGACGCCGTTGAAGTCGATGGCGCGGTCAGACTCCAGATCGTGGATGAGCACTGCCGAGCGGGGCGTGCCGTAGCTCTCGCCGAAGAGGTACTTGGGCGAGTTCCAGCGGCCGTACTGGGTCAGGAACTGCGCGATGAAGTCGGAAAACGCATAGCCATCCTGGTCGACGCCATAGAACGCCTTCTCCTTGTTCTTACCTTCGATGCGGCTGAAGCCCGTGCCCGGGGCGTCGATGAAGACGAGGTCCGAGGCATCGAGGAGGCTGTAGGCATTGTTCACCGCACCGTACGGTGCGGGAGGCGTATGGCTGTCATTGCTCGTGACCACGCGCACCGGCCCGAAGGCGCCCATGTGCAGCCATACGGTCGATGAGCCGGGGCCGCCGTTATAAAGGAAGGTCACCGGGCGCGTGCGCGAATCCTCGCCCTGCTTGAAGTAGGCGACATAGAACATCGCGGCGACGGGCGGCCCAGCCGCCGTGCCGATTGCGTCCTTCGCCCCTTGGGGCTTGGCGGCATCGTCCCAGCCCTTCGGGTGGACGACGATGGTGCCCGCTACGGAGTCATAGGCGATCTTGTGACCTTCGACCGTCACCGCCCCCGTGCTCCTGGCGCTCTGGCCGGCGAAGACGCCTGCGGGGGCTTGCGCCCCTGACTCGGGCGCACTCTTCGCGGGCGCGGCTTTGGGCGCCGCCGCGAGAGCGGCGGTGGCGAGTGACAGCGCCGCGACGAATGGGAGCATCTGCTTCATGTAGACGTACCTCTGATGCAGCCGCCAGCCTGGAGGCCGGCGGCGTGAATCCACCCATGATGCCCCCGAAGGGGGCGTCTATTGCTGATCGCTCTGCTGGTCGGGCTGCTGCTGGTGCTCCGTGTTGGCGATGAAGGCCGCGACGTTGTCGTGCAGCTGCTTCAGCGCCGGTACGTGCGCGTACACCATGTGGCCCGACTCGTAGTAGTGATATTCGATGTTCGCCTGCAGCTTCTGCGGCATCGGCAGGTGCGCCATCTCGTACATGCCCTCGAAGAAAGGCGTGGCGAGATCGAAGTAGCCGCCATTCAGCATGACCTTGAGGTCCGGGTCGAGCTTCATGGCGTTGGCGAGGTCCGGCATCACGTTCATTGCCTGCGGCAGCGGCCCGCGGGCGCCCGGTGGCTGATGGCGGGAGTCCCAGATACCGAAGAGCCGCGCCGACGGCCGGTAGCTCATCTTCATTCCGTAGTGCAGATCCTTGCGCACGTAGTTGTTGAAAGCCGAGACGTATGCCGAGCCGATCGCGGCCGACTGCGGGTCATAGCCGGCACGCTCGCTCAGCGGGTCGAGCGAGGGTCCCGAGAAGCGGGTATCGAGCCGGCCCGTGGTCGTGTCGGCATCGCCCTGCAGGTTCTGCTCGAACTCACCGCCGTCGATGCGCAGGTCGGCTTGCTCGAGGTACTTCACCGGCAGGCCGGTGTAGTCATGCAGCTTGGCGGCGATCGCATCACGCTGATCGGAGCTCAGGGTCGAGCCCGCGCGCAGCGCCCGCGCGTAGTCGGTCAGGGCGAACTGCTCCACTTCCTTGAGGAAGGGCTCCAGCGGCTGGCCGGAATTGGGCAGCTTATGGTGGTACCACGCGGTCGCGGCATAGGTGGGCAGCGCCACCTCGTACGGCAGGTCGACGCCGGGGTTGAAGCGGGCCTGGCCGGTCGACTCATCGTAGCTCAGGATCTGCGACAGCAGGATCACGCCGTTGAAGTCGGTGTCGTCGTCGGACTCGAGCACGTTGATGAGGTTGGCCGAGCGCGGCGTGCCGTAGCTCTCGCCGAAAAGATACTTCGGCGAGTTCCAGCGGCCGTACTTGGACAGGAACTGCATGATGAACTCGGAGAAGGCATGCACGTCCTGATCGGCACCGTAGAAGTCCTTCTCCGCGCCCGGCGTCACGCGCGAGAAGCCCGTGCCCGGCGCGTCGATGAAGACGAGATCGCTGGCATCGAGCAGGCTGTAGTCGTTGTTGACCAGCTGGTAAGGGGCGGGCGGCGTGGGTGTGTGGTCAGCGGTGGCTATCCGGTGCGGACCAAAGCAACCCATGTGCAGCCACATGGTCGCGGAGCCCGGCCCGCCGTTATATGCAAACGTGATCGGACGGTCGCCCGGCTTCTCGCCATCCTTGAAGTACGCGACGTAGAACATCGACGCTTCAGGCCGTCTCTTCGCCGCGTGATGTCCGTGGTGCGGGCCCATGTGCGGCCCCATCGGCATGTCGTCGCCACCACCCTTGTCGGCTGCATCGTTCCAGCCTTTCGGGTGCACGATCAGCAGGCCAGCTACCGCGTGGTAGTGGATCGTGGTGCCCTCGACGGTCACCGAGCCTTCGCTCGTGCTGGTGGCGATATTGAAGTACGGGTTGCCCTGGTGGTGTCCGTGGGCTTTCTTCGCGTCGGCCGCGTGATCGGCGGACATCTGATCGGTCGTTGTCGAAGCGGTCGTCGCGGTATCCGACGCTGCATAGTCGTTCGACTGCTGATTCTGCGAGGGCTGCATGGCGCAGCCCTGCACCAGGGCGAAAAGGGATGCGGCCGCCAGCGCGGAAACGCTCTTCCTGAGGAGTGTGTTGCTCACGGGGTTGCTCATGGTCACTCCCCTGCCTGATTGCTGTTCTTGCGGATGAAGGCCGCCACGTTGTCGTGCAGCTGCTTCAGTGAAACCTCGTTGGCGTAGACCATGTGACCCGACTGGTAGTAGTGATACTCGATGTTCGACTGCAGGTTGGCGGGAATCGGCAGGTGGTGCATCTCGTACATACCCTGGAAGAAGGGCGTCGCCAGGTCGTAGTAGCCGCCATTCAGGCTGACCTTGAGCTTGGGGTCGTACTTCATCGCCGCGGCCAGATCCGGCATCACGTTGACGGCCCCCTGCAGCTGGAAGGGAGCGCCGGGCGGCTGATGCTTGAATTGCCAGATGTTCCAGATCCCGATCTCGGGGTAGTACTCCTGCTGCGTCGTGTAGTGCAGGTCGCGGCGCACGTACTGGTTGAATACCGAGACGTACGCGGAGCCGATGGACGCCGACTGCGGGTCATATTCGGCGTACTCGCCCAGCGGGTCCATGGTGGGACCGGCGAAGCGTGTATCGAGCCGGCCCGTGGTCAGGTCCGAATCGCTCTGCAGCTCCTGGGAGAACTCCCGACCGCTGACCCTCAGGTCCGCCTTCTTGATGTAGGCGAGCGGCAGCCCGGTGTAGTCGTGGAGCTTCGCGGCGATGGCGTTGAATTGATCTGGGGGAAGGTTCGCGCCCTGCGCCAGCGCATCGGCATAGTCACCGAGGGCGAACTGCTCGACTTCCTGCAGAAAGCTCTCCAGGTCGGTCGACTGCGAGCCGAGCTTGTGGTGATACCAGGCGGTAGCTGCGAAAGTCGGCAGCTCGATCTCGTAGGGCAGATCGACGCCGGGATTACCCTCCGGGCTGTCGGCCATCAGGTTGAAGTTGAGGACCTGCGAGAGGAGGATGACGCCGTTGAAGTCGATGTCCGCCCCGGTCTCGAGATCGTTGATGAGCACCGCCGAGCGTGGCGTGCCGTAGCTTTCACCGAAGAGAAACTTCGGCGAGTTCCAGCGGCTGTACTTCGACAGGAATTGCGTGATGAAGGAGGTGAAGGCGTTGCCGTCCTGATCGACGCCCCAGAACGCCTTCTGCTTGCCCTTGCCTTCGATGCGGCTGAAGCCGGTGCCCGGGGCGTCGATGAAGACGAGGTCCGAGGCATCCAGCAGACTGTAGGCGTTGTCCACCGAGCGGTAGGGGGCTGGAGGCGTGTGCGAGTCGTTGGTCGTCACGACCCGCACCGGGCCGAAGGCGCCCATGTGCAGCCAGATGGTCGATGAGCCCGGGCCGCCGTTATAAAGGACTGTCACCGGGCGGGTGCGCGGATCGGCTCCCTGCTTGAAATAGGCGATGTAGAACATCGAGGCGACGGGCGGGCCATTTGCGGTGCCGATCGCGCCCTTCGGGCCCTTCGGCGGTGCGGCGTCATCCCATCCCTTCGGATGCACGATGATCGTGCCGGCGACGGCGTCGTAGGCGATCTTGTGACCTTCGACGGTCACCGCTCCCGTGCTCTTCACCGCCCGTGGCGTGAAGACGCTCGCGAGAGCCGGGCCGGACTCCGGCGGGCTCATACCCGACGCGCTCTTCGGCGGCGCGGCGAACGCTGCGGCGGTGGTGATCGAGAACGCCGCGATCAGTGTGACCGCTTGCTTCATTTCGAGATACCTCCAGCCAAGCCGGCGCGCACCTGGGGCCGGCGGCGGGCGCAATCATGCCCGATCGCCGCACCGCCCGAGTACCCGATAGCGGCTCCCCGAGGGTGATCTGCGGCAAATGCCCCCGGCGCCGCGACGAAGCGAATGCCCGCTGGCCTGTCACTGGGGCGTCACAGTACGGCGGCGGCGATCAGGGCACTCCCCGGGTGAACAACCTGACGAATGCCCACCTGCTGACCAACAATCCCAATTTCACCAATGCGTTGAACGGCACCATTGCCGCCAATCCTTTCCGCCTGGATCGGACTCAGGCGGCGACGGCCGACCAGAACCACGGCTACACGGCAGAGGAAGAGGCTTATGACGGCGACAAGGCCGACCTCTTTCCGCTCAATACCGCGGCAGTATCGGGCGAACGTCGATACCGTCGACGCGCCGTTCGATCGCCACCCCGGCGATCCGCCTGCACTCACCCCCGCGCAGATCCAGGACGTCATTGCCTTCCTCGATACCCTCACGGATGGTTACGCGACATCGCCCCATTGAGGGATACTGGCAGCCCCGCATGAGGACTCTTCACACCTTCGGCGTCGCCGCGGCTGCGCTTCTGGTTCTGCTTCCGCAGGCGCATGCGACGACGGCGATCTCCGCCGGAAAGGCACGCTTCGAGTTCCTGACGCCGTCCCTCGTGCGCATGGAGTACTCGCCGCAAGCGCGGTTCATAGATGCTCCCACCGCCGTCGTGCAGAAAAGGGACTGGCCCGCGGTTACGGTGACCGAAGTCCGTAGCGGCGATTGGCTGATCATCACCAGCCGGGCGATGACCCTGCGCTACCGGCTCGATTCGGGCGCGTTCGCCGCGGCCAACATCTCCGTGAGTTGGCGGGATCCAGCCGGTGGCCGGCATGCGTGGCTTCCCGGGCAGACCGATCGCGGCAATCTGGGTGGCCTCACGTACTCTCTGGATAACATCGAGAGCGCCAACCTGCCACCGCCCGGTGATGACCTCGGCAGTCCGGTACACGATGTGATACCGGGCATCGAGGTGCTGTTGCAACCCGCGACGCCCGGGCTCCTCAGCCGCAGCGGTTATGCGTTACTCGACGACAGCGTGAGTCCGGTCTGGGACGCCGGGCACGACTGGATCGAGCCGCGCCCGGGATCCAAGGGCCAGGACTGGTATCTCTTCACCTACAACCATGACTACCGGCGGCCGCTCGAGGAGTACGCCGAGCTCTGCGGGCCGGTACCGATGATTCCGCGCCAGGCACTCGGGCCCTGGATCACCGACCTCAACTTCGAATACTTTCCCGGCACCGCCGAGACCCGCCTGCCGGCGATGCGCCGCTACGGCGAACAGCATCTCGAGACTGAAGTCAGCCGGCTGCTTCAGAGTGGCATTCCGCTTGCGGGGCTGGTGCTCGATTTCGCCTGGCACAACTACGGCTGGCAGGGCGGCTATGACTGGAGCCCGCTCGTGCCGCAGCCGCAGGCGCTCATCGACTGGCTGCACGCGCGCGGACTCGAGCTCTCGCTCAACGACCATCCCGGCTATGCCAACACCGAAGAGAGCATCCTTTCCTACAGCGACAGCCATGCGCCCGCAGCGCTGCGCGACCTGGGGCAGCCGCTGCCGCCACGACCGTCCTACGATGAGGAACTGCCGCTGGACTGGCATTTCACGCCGGATCGCAAGCAGAAGGGAACCGGCTGGTACCGGATTTCCGTGCGTGTCCCGGCCGCACTGCCGCCCGCCGTCTACCTGTATCTGGGCGAGGTATCAGGCCCGTACCGACTGTTCATCAACGGCACGGAAGTGCGGCATACGCACGTGCAGTGGCCGCGCCGGCTGACTTACGCCGATGTCAGGGCGGCGTTGCATCCTGGAGAGCGCAACGTGATCGCCTTGCGTGTCGAGCCGCCACCAGCGCCGAAACCGCGAACTCCGGCCGGCATCCTGCGCGGGCCGGTCGCGCTGCGCGATGTGCCGCCACCGCCGCGCATCTATTTCAACCTGGCCGACCGCAGGCAGGCGCAGGTTTCCATGCAGGACCTGCACGCGCCGCTCATCCGCCAGGGACTCGATTTCTGGTGGGTGGACGGCGGCGGCGGCGCGGCGCAGATGCCTGGCCTCGACCCGCAGCTCTGGACCAACAAGGTCTTCTACGACGCCACGCGGCAACAAACGGGCAAGCGCGCCTTCATCCTCAGCCGCTACGGCGGCTGGGGCAGCGAGCGTTATCCCGGGTTCTTCACCGGCGATGCGTATTCGCAGTGGCGCGTGCTCGCCTACGAAGTTGCCTACACCGCCCGCGGTGGCAACGTGCTCATTCCTTATATCAGCAACGACATCGGCGGCTTCCATGGCGCGAAGATCCCCTTCGATCTCTATGCGCGCTGGCTCGAGTTCGGCACCTTCAGTCCGATCCTGCGCATGCACAGCGCGCACGAGAATCCGCTCGAGGGCAACACGCGCATGCCGTGGGTATACGGGCCGAAGGGCGTGGCGCTCATGCGCAAATATTTCAACCTGCGCGAGCGGCTCATCCCCTATCTCTACAGCTACTCCTGGCAGGCGCACCAGCTCGCCCTGCCGCTCCTGCGGCCGCTCTACCTCGAGTGGCCGGACCTCGCCGAGGCCTACCGGCACTTCCACGAATATGGTTTCGGTGCGCAGATGCTGGTTGCGCCGGTTCTGGCGGCGGACGGCAAGCGTACCCTCTACCTGCCGCCCGGGAACTGGATGGATTTCTTCACCGGCAAGCGCTATCGGGGCGACAGCACGTTCACCGCTCATTACGCGGTGGATGCAACCCCGGTCTTCGTGCGCGAGGGAGCGGTCATTCCGCAGCAGGAGGCGGCGAGCCCTCATGCGCACGCGGGGCTGGATGACCTGACGATCGATGTTTACGGCGAAGGCAACGGCCGCTTCGACCTTTACGAGGATGATGGAACGTCCCTCGACTACGAGCACGGCGCCCATGCGATGACCTCGCTGAGGTACCGCACTTCCGCGTCTGGCCACCGGCTCGTCATAGGCCCCACCACCGGCTCCTACACCGGGCAGCGGCAGGCGAGGGCGTACGGCGTGCGTATTCACACCGCACACCGGCCTGCGTCCATCACGGTCGACGGCACGCGCGCAGCCAACTGGCGCTGGAATGCGCGCGACTCGACCGCATATTTGCTGCTGCCGGTCGAGAGCATCCGCCAGACGCTCACGCTCACGTGGCTTGACCACGCTGCTACCGCGAGCTCGCCTGTTCCAGACAGGCTCGCTCACGGTGCCCGTTTCGCGCTTCCTCTGCGAGCACCTGCTCGATGAACTCATAGTCATCGAAGCCTGCATCTCTCGCATTCACGCGCAGGACCCGGTCGTCACAACCGGCAATCTCTCTCATCCCCTGGTGCAGGATATTGCGTGCGGCATTGATGTCACGGTCGTGGTGCGTGCCGCACTTGGGACAGCGC
>JBOIAB010000300.1:0-2789 GCA_050738635.1 Steroidobacteraceae bacterium | reverse complement strand
GCGCCGCCGAAGCGAGCGGCACATACATCGCCCGATTGTGGAACGAGCCGCGATAGTGCTCGACGCCGCTGTCCGCCAGTACCGCCAAGGCGAGCAGCGCGGCGCCGAGATTGAGTTGGCGGGCGGCCGCGCTGATCGCCGCGGCTTGGCGCTCACTCATCCTTTTGTCCCGGAAGGAGCGAGGCGAGCTTCTGCCGGACCGTGCCGCCGATGACGCGTTTCTCGTGCGGATCCACCTTGAGCAGCGCCTCCGTCAAGTGCACCGCCTGCTCGAAAGTGATGTGCGGCGGCAGCGGCGGCACTTCCGGGTCTGTCTTCACCTCGAGCAGCACCGGCCGGCGCGCGTTGAGCGCCCGCTCCCAGGCCGGCGCAAGAGCTTCCGGCCGGTCGACGAAGATGCCCTCGAGCCCGATGAGCTCGGCGAAACGGTGATAGGGAACATCGGGGATCTGCTGCGAGGCGTCGTATTTTGGGTCACCGTTCATCACCCGCTGCTCCCAGGTGACCTGGTTCAGATCGCAATTGTTGAGCACGCAGACGATCCAGCGCGGGTCGGCCCACTCCTTCCAGTACTTGGCCACGGTAATGAGCTCCGCCATGTTGTTCATCTGCATGGCGCCGTCGCCGACGAGCGCGATCACCGGCCGATCCGGGTGAGCAAATTTCGCTGCAATGGCGTAGGGGACCGCAGCGCCCATGGAGGCGAGGCCACCGGAGAGCGAGGCCATCATGCCGCGCCTTATTTTGATATCGCGTGCCCACCAGTTGGCGCACGATCCGGAGTCACTCGTGAGAATGACGTTATCGGGTAGCCGAGGCGAGAGCTCCCAGGCAATGCGCTGCGGGTTGACGGGGTTCGCGGGCTGCATTGCCCGGTGCTCGAGCGTTTGCCACCATTTCTCCAAGTTGGAGGCGATCTGCTTGCGCCAGGAGCCTTCGGCCTTCTGCTCGAGGAGCGGCAGCAGCGCGCGTAGGGTCTCGGCGGCATCCCCCACGAGGTTGACTTCCATCGGATAGCGGAGCGACAACATGTCGGGCGCGAGGTCGATCTGCACGCCGCGTGCCTGTCCCTCTTTCGGGAGGAACTCCGAATAGGGGAAGCCGGAGCCGACCATGAGCAACGTGTCGCACTCCGTCATGAGCTTGAGGCTCGGCTCCGTACCGAGTAGCCCGATGGAGCCGGTTACCCAAGGCAGATCGTCGGGCAGCACCGCCTTGCCGAGCAGCGCTTTCGCGCATCCGGCGCCGAGGCGGTCGGCAACGGCGATCACTTCGTCGGTGGCTTCCAGCGCGCCGGCACCCACCAGCATGGCGACTTTCTTGCCGCTGTTGAGTACCTCGGCGGCCCGTCGCAGCTCAGGCTCGTAGGGCAGAGTTCTCGGCCGCGTGAAACCGATGCCGGAGTGCAGTGTGCCATGTGCCCGCGGCGGCTCCTCATAGGTCATCTCCTGCAGGTCATTGGGCAGGATGATGGCGGTCACGCGCCGCTCACCGAGAGCGGTGCGGATGGCCCGATCGACGAGGTGGCGAATCTGCGCCGGCGAGGCGGCCTGCTGCACGAACGCGCCCGCCACGTCCTTGAAGAGACTGGCGAGGTCGACCTCCTGTTGGTAATGACCACCCATGGCCGTACGCGCTTGCTGGCCGGCGATGGCGAGCACCGGCATGTGGTCGAGGCGGGCATCGTACAAGCCGGTCACGAGGTGCGAGGCGCCCGGACCCGAAGTGGCTATGCAGACACCGAGCTCGCCGGTGAACTTGGCGTACGCCGATGCCATGAATGCGGCCATTTCCTCATGCCGCGCCTGAATGAAGCGGATCTTGCTGCCGCTGCGATTGAGGGCGCCGAAGACTCCGTTGATGCCGTCTCCCGGATATCCGAACATCACACGGACACCCCACGCATGCAGCCGCTCGACGAAGTAGTCGCTGACCGTCTTGGCCATATCAGGAACCTTCCACGGGGCAACCGCACCCCGCACTGAGTCAGTGGACGCTGCCAGAAGAACACCTGGAACCGGCGTGAGGTTCCGCCTGTTGCAGCGGGCGAAGCTGGAGCCGCGCGGTGACGCTCAGGCTGTTTGCGTGCCGGTGGCGCCGAAGAAGTGCCGGTAGAGCACCAGGTACAGCGCCTGCATCGCCGCCGTGAGGAGGAAGGGGGCGATGAACTCGCCGCGATGGATCAGCCAGCCGCCCAATACAAGACCGGCGGCCCGAGGGAGCTGTGAGGACAGGCTCTGTACGCTGGCAGCGAGACCGCGGCGCTCGGCCCGCGTCAGGCCCGCCGCCACCAGTTGGCGCGCGCCGGTAGTGCCGCGGTTGAATGCGGAGCGCAGTGCGTATAGGCCGGCGGCGGCGAGGAATGTCGGCGCGAACGGGACCGCCACCAGCAGTGCGAGGCCAAGCAGGCGCATCCACACCACCGAGCGCACCGCGCCCAAACGCCGGCTGAGCCGGCCGCCGAGGACCGAGCCGGCCGAGGCGAGCACGAAGCTCAGCGCGAGCGCGGGACCGATGGCGGCCGGACTCTCGTGGCGGCGCAGAAACCAGCTTGACCACGCTGCTACCGCGAGCTCGCCTGTTCCAGACAGGCTCGCTCACGGTGCCCGTTTCGCGCTTCCTCTGCGAGCACCTGCTCGATGAACTCATAGTCATCGAAGCATGCATCTCTCGCATTCACGCGCAGGACCCGGTCGTCACAACCGGCAATCTCTCTCATCCCCTGGTGCAGGATATTGCGTGCGGCATTGATGTCACGGTCGTGGTGCGTGCCGCACTTGGGACAGCGC
>JBOIAB010000299.1:0-4974 GCA_050738635.1 Steroidobacteraceae bacterium | reverse complement strand
GCTGATGGCCTCGGGCTCGCTGCCATCGACGACGAGTTGCAGCGCCTTCTGCACGAACCCATCGGACTCGCGCGCGATCAGGGGCTCGAGGCCGAGCAATCCCTGCTTGCGCGCGGTGTTGCTCCAGTCGACGATCTTGGCGATGATCGCCTTGCCGTCGCGCGAGGGCGGCCGGATGATCCAAGGGAAGATCTTGAGTGCGTGCTTGAGGACCGGCAGCGGTGTCTGGACGCAGGTCGCGGCGATCGTGCCGACGCCCACCACCATGAACGCCTCGGTGGAGACGAGCGCCATGACGCCGGCGCCGCGCAGCACTGCACCGAGCAGTACCGCATTGACGGCGAGCACCAGTCCGACGATGCTCAGGATATCCATCGCTGCCCCTTACATGCCCAGGCCGGACAGCAGCTCATCGACATCTGTCTGGCCTGAAGCGACATCGCCGCGCGTAACGCCGGGCACGACCGGTCCGTGGCTCTTGTCCGGATTCTCCCCCAGCGTCGTGTGCTCGACGAGGTCTCCCGAAAGCTTGGTGAGGCTCGCCAGGGCTTCTTCCAGCTCCCCGACCAGCTTGATGACGCTGCGGATGACCTGGCCCGTCAGATCCTGGTAGCCCTGCGCCAACAGCACATCGGCGAGGTTCTTGCGGATCTGCTCCGAGTCGCCGCGCACGGCGGGCAGGAACGCCTCGACCGCGCGCACCACCGGCAGGAAGGCGTCGATCGAACGCACGGCGCCCTCGAAGCCGCTGCCGCCTGGCCGGTCCCGGTAAGTCTTGAGTGAAATGATGAGCGAGCCCGCTTCGCGCGCGGTGCGCTCGGCGAGCGGCCCCGACTGCTCGACCAGATCGAGCGTGCGGTGCGCGGCCTCGTCGGTCATCTTGATGACGTGCGTCAGCCGGGTCTTCGCGTCCGGGATCTCGTTCTCGGCGAGGTCCGCCAGCCGCGACTCGATGCTGAAGCGCTCGAGCGCGTTCTGCAGATCGCCGGTCAGCCGGCGGATCTCGGTGAGTGTCGCCGGCTCTCGCATGCGCACGATGTGATCGACGGCGCCGAAGAAGGCCGATTCGTCACCGCCGCGCAGCGCCTCGGACAAGGCGTCCACGCACGCGCTGTATTCAGGTTTCAGTACTTGAAAGTTCGACATGATGGTTCACTTCCCCGCGCCGAGGATTTTGTCGAGCTTCTCTTTGAGAGTCTCGGCGGTGAAAGGCTTGATGACATAACCGTTGACCCCCGCCTGCGCCGCCTCGATGATCTGCTCGCGCTTGGCTTCCGCGGTCAGCATGAGGACCGGCATCTTGGCGAGCTTGGCGTCGGCGCGCACGGCCTTGATCAGATCGAGGCCGGGCATGCCGGGCATGTTCCAGTCGGTGATCAGGAAGTCGAAGCCGCCCGCCTGCAGCATCGGCAGTGCCGTGTTGCCGTCGTCCGCCTCGACGACGTTGGGGTAGCCGAGATCGTGGAGCAGGTTCTTGATGATGCGGCGCATGGTCGAGAAGTCATCGACCACCAGGAATTTCAGATCTTTGCTCACTGCCTGCCTCGTCTCGTTGCACCCGCGCCGGCGACGCCGTCACGCCAATCAGCCAGCCGCGCCTTGAGTCGCACGAGCGCCTGCCCGTGGAGCTGACAGGCGCGCGATTCGGTTACCTTCAGCACCGCGCCGATCTCCTTGAGGTTCAATCCCTCGCTGTAGTAGAGCGACATCACCAGCTTCTCCCGCTCCGGCAGGCCGTCGATCGACTGCGCCAGCGCTTCCCGGAACCCTTCCTCCGCCGTCTCGCGGAAGGGATCGGCCGCGCCTTCGGCCGTCGCGGCCGTCGTATCGTCCAGCGCCGCCAGGCGACAGCTCGCCGCGTCCTGCACGATGGCGTGATACTCGTCGAGCGGCACTCCGAGCTGCTCGGCGATCTCCGTATCACGCGCGTCGCGTCCGGTGCGCCGCTCGATTTCCTGCACGACCGCGGCCACCGCGCGTGCTTTGCGATGCACCGAGCGTGGCGCCCAGTCGAGCTTGCGCAGCGCATCGATCATGGCGCCGCGGATGCGGATGCCGGCATAGGTCTCGAAGCTCGCGCCGCGATTTGGCGCGTAGTTCGACGCCGCTTCCAACAGCCCCAGCATGCCCGCCTGCATCAGATCGTCCACCTCCACGGAGGGCGGCAACCGGCCGACCAGGTGGTAGGCGATCCGTTTCACCAGCTCGGCGTGGCGAGTCACCAGCTCGCTCGCCTCGTTCGGCCCACGGCGGCCGCCGTATGCGCTCGCCGCGTTCACGGCACCACTTCCAGCCGCACCGGGCTTCGTCGCACCAGCCGCTCGACGAAAAACTCGATATTTCCGCGCGGACCGGCCGGCACCGGCCATTTATCGGCCACGGTCGCCAATTTCTTGAATGCCCGTGCCGCCGGACTCGCCGGATAGCCCTCAAGCACCGGGCGCTGCTCCCGTACCGAACGGCGCAGATACTCGTCCTCGGGGATCTCGCCTGCGAATTCGAGCACAACGTCGAGGAATCGTGCTGTGACGCGCTCGAAGCGGCGGAAGAGCTCGGCGCCGGCTCCCGCCGCCCGCATGCGGTTGGCGAGCACCCGGAAACGGCTGACGCCATGATTGCGACTCAGGACCTTGACGAGCGCATAAGCGTCGGTTAACGAGGCCGGCTCGTCGCAGATCACGACGACGACGTGTTGGCAGGCCTGCGAGAACTGCAGCACCCCCGGGGCGATGCCGGCCGCGGTGTCCACGATGAGCACGTCCAGGCGGGCGGCGAGCGCGCTGAAGGCGCGCACCAGGCCCAGGTGCTCCGCGGCGCCCATGCTGGCGAGGTCGGCCGCGCCGGACGCCGCCGGCACGACCTGAAATCCCTGTGGCGCCTGGACGATGACTTCATCCAGGGTGCGTTCCCCGGAGATCACGTGCGCGAGCGTGTATTGTGGCGAGAGTCCGAGGAAGACATCGGCATTGGCGAGTCCCAGATCGCCATCCAGCAGCACCACGCGCCGGCCGGCCGCGGCGAGGGCCATCGCGAGATTGACCGAGACGCTCGTCTTGCCGACGCCGCCCTTGCCGCCGGTGACGGCGATCACCTGCACGGGCTGCCCGAGGGACTCGAGCTTGGAGTTGTTGATCAGACTGAGCTCAGGTCGTCGCATGGGAGATTCTTCCAAATCTTCGGCGCAACAGATCTTCGTCGGCGGCGGCGCCGCTCGCTTTGGCGAGGCGCACGGCGTGGGAGACGAGCTCGAGCGCTCTGGCCGGCCGCAGGTCCTCCGGCACGCGTTGCCCGTCACTGGTGTAGGAGAGCGGCAGCCGCGCGCGGATCAGCACGGAGAGCGCACCGCCGAGACTCGCCGCCTCGTCCAGCTTGGTGAGCAGGCACGAGGCCGGGTTGGCCGGCCGGAAGCGTTGCACCGCTTCCTCGACCACACCCGCCTGCGCGCACGCTGCGACTACGAGCGCCGTCTCCAGCTTCGATGCGGAGTTGGCGAGGACCGCCAGACGCGCGCCGAGCTGTGCATCGCGCAGGCTCGAGCCCGGTGTATCGATCAACACCATGCGGTAGCGCTCGAGTCGCGTGAGCAGGTCCGGCAGCGCCTCGAAGCGCTCCGGCACATGCACCGGTACGCCGAGCAGCTGGCCGAGGGACTGCATCTGATCCTGGGCGCCGAAGCGGACGGTGTCGGAAGACACCAGCGCGAGGTCCTTCGGGCCATGCCGCAGTATCCAACGCACCGCCAGCTTGGCGAGCAGGGTCGTCTTGCCGACGCCGGTGGCGCCCACGAAGGCTACACGGCCTCCCGTTTCCAGCCAGCGATCGCCCGTCACCAGCAGATACTGCGACAAGCCTGCGAGCGCGAACCGGCGGCCCTGAGTGAGATCGACTTCCTGATCGAGCTGGCCGACGATGTGGTCGGCGAGGTCCTGGGCGATGCCGATCTCGGTCAGCTCGCGCAGCAGCTCGGCGTGCACCGGAGCGCGGCGTGTGCGGTCGTTCCAGGCGAGCTGTGCGAGCTGTGTCTCGAGCATGCGCCGCAGCGTCTGCAGCTCCTTGCCCATGGCGTGCGTGGGAGCCTCGGATTGTGGCTCGAGCAAAGGTACGAAAGGCGCAAGCGGCGCGGTGGCGGCCGGCGCTACAGTCGGGGCGGCCACGGGCGGCGCGACTGCCGCCGGCGGGCTGGCAGGCGCGGCGCTCTCGGCGGCGGCGGCGGCGGCGGCCAGCAGCGCTGACTTGTCCATCCTGCTGTCTATCTTGGTGGCGTCGAAATCAACCGCCGCCGTGACTTCGACTCCCTGGGTCAGACGGCGCGAAGAAAGGATCACCGCGTCCTCGCCCAGCTGCTCGCGGATCGCGCGCAGTGCCTGGCGCATGTCGGGTGCCGTATGTCGTACGATCTTCATTGGTTACCTGCCGACCGCGGTGACGACGCGGACCTTGCGATTATCGGGAATCTCATTCCAGGCGAGCACGTGGAGGTTGGGCAGCGCCGCGCGCAGGAAGCGCGCCAGCTGCGCGCGCAGCGGTGGCGGCACGAGCAGCACCGGTGCTTCGCCTGCGGCCTCCTGGCGCCGCGATGCCTCGCCGACACGCTGCTGCAGCCGCTCCGCCAGTCCGGGCTCGAGACCCGGGCTCGTGGAGTTGGCGGCGAGCGAGCCGGAAAGGAGGCGCTCGAGATCTGTCTCGAAGGTGATGACGGGCAGCTCAGCGACGATGCCGGCGATGTCCTGCACGATCTGACGTCCGAGTGCCACCCGGACGTGAGACAACAGCACCGCGGCGTCCTGCGAGCGGGGCGCATGTTCCGCCAGCGTCTCGATGATGGTGCGGATGTTGCGGATCGGAATGCGCTCGGCGAGCAGGTTCTGCAACACGCGTACGACGGTCGAAAGGGGCAGCACGCGCGGCACCAGATCCTCCACCAGCTTCGGCGCGGTTTTCGCCAGGCCGTTGAGCAGCTGCTGCACCTCCTCG
>JBOIAB010000298.1:0-15919 GCA_050738635.1 Steroidobacteraceae bacterium | reverse complement strand
CCTGGAAGGCATCGGCGAGGAATCCCACCTGGTGCCACATGCCGGGGCTCTCGAGCGAGATCAGGGTGAGGCCCTTCTTGGTGCAGACCGCCTTCACCTGCGCGTTGCCGTCGCTGCCTTCCGCGCTGAGCACGGTGCCCTCGAGGTCCGGCGCCTGAGTCGCATAGACATGGAGCGGAATCCGATATTGCCGCGCCGGCAGAATGCAACGCGGGTGGAGGACTTTGGCGCCGCTGGTGGCGATCTCCTGCGCCTCATCATAATGGAGGGAGCGCAGCAAACGCGCCGTCGGGGTCGCGCGCGGGTTGGCGCTGAACATGCCGGGCACGTCCGTCCAGATCTCGAGCCGGCGGGCGCTGAGCTTGGCGGCAAGATACGACGCCGAGGTATCGGAGCCACCGCGCCCGAGGAGCACGGTGTTGCCTGCGCCATCGCTCGCGATGAAACCCTGGGTGACCACGATGGACGCGAGACTCGCAAGACGCTGGATGAGCGCGCTGTCGGGAGCGAAAGTACAGGTGGCATTCAGGATGTTGGCTTTGGCGGAGGCGCCGCGCTCCTCGGCGAGGAGCATGCCGCGCGCATCGGCCCAGTCGACCGTCAGTCCCTGGGTGCGCAGGAAGCGCGCACCGAGGTCGGTCGCGAGCAGCTCACCGCTCGACATGACGCGGGCGCGCGTGCGATCGCTCACTTCACCTATGAGCGCGATGCCGGCGGCGATGTGTCGCAGCTCCGCGAGTTGACGCTCGCAGTCGGGACCCAAAGGGATGCCGAGCTCACCGGCGAGGCGGCGGTGCCGCTCCTCGATGAGCTTGAGCTCTTCCTCCTGCGCCTCGCCACGCGCGGCCGACAGCAGCTTCTCCAGCCGATTGGTGATGCCGGTCACCGCGGAATGCACGATCAGCACCCGCGCACCCGCGGCATGCCGCGCCGCGGCCACCTTGGCGATGTTGCGCCAGTTCGCGAGCGAAGAAACGCTGCTGCCGCCGAATTTGAGGACGATCCAGTCGGATGCGGTGCGAGTCACAGGAATGTTCCACTGCGCAAGCAGCGGCGAGGGCGGCCGCCTGTGAGGCCCCATCCGGAGCCCGTAGTTGACGAAGGCCGAGCAGTCCCCCCAGGCGGGCCGGTCGCGCTGTCACGCGGGGCCGCCCTGCTCGCCTCATGCAGCGCTGTTACGACTCCTCATCGAAGTCGCGCAGATCCTTCTCGAGCTTCTTGTCCGCCAGGACTTCTTCCAGGCGGCTCCACGCGGCCTTGCCGCGCTTCGCCTGGTTGCGGACGCGCTTGTCCACCCGGTCGAGCAGCCGATCGTAATCGGTGCTGTCCTCGGTGGCCCCGCTCAAGAATTCCTCGTCGAGATCGAAGCTCTCGTTGTCTCGTTCCGACATCTAGCGGCGCAAATCCTGAGTTAAATCAATGAGTAGTGCATCTGGTGCACAGAGCAAGGCAGCGAACTATAGCGGATTCCCGCGCCAGAGCAATATGCAGAAGGTATGACTCTACAATCACTCTGTCCGGTCGCGGACGGTGACCGGAGCACCCCGGCTGAGACCCAGGCCTTCGGCTGCGCTCTGCTCGGCGCGCGCGATCTCCACCACGCCAAAGGAATTGATCAGCGCGAGGTATTGCCCGGGCCGGGTGTCGCCATAGGTTCGTAGCAGCGGGAAGGCATGATTGCCGGCGTGCACCAGCGGCAGCCGGAAGCGCTCGATCAGCGCCGCGTCGATGTTGCTGATGAGATTGCCGAAATGATCGATGCTGATGATCACCCCGGAGACGCTCGCCCGCTCGACCGCGGGCTCATCGACCCAGGAGGGCACGATGGAAGCGGCCGCCACGGGGTCACCCAGGTCGGCGGGGCTGCAGCGCCCCGCCGCCAGCTCCGCGGCCACCGGCGCGAAGATATCCCGGCCATGAAAAGTGGCGCTGGCATGGTGAACACCGATTCGAGCCAGGCCCCCGGGCCGCAGCCGCACGATGGCGGCGCCCGGATGCCGCGCCACCACCGGGGCGAGAAGCCCGTTGTCCGGCGCGACGAAGAAATGCTCGGCAGCGCTTACCACGATGATGTCCCGCGAGGTCCCCACTCCGGGATCGACGACCGCCACGTGCAGGCTGCCCGGGGGGAAGTACTCGAAAGCCCGCGCCAACCAGAATCCGGCCTCGGCCGGCCAGTGGACCACGATTTCGTGCGTCAGGTCGATGATCCGCGCGCTCGGCAGGCGGCTGAGAATGCGGCCCTTCATCACGCCGACGAACGGGCCCTGGTGCCCGAAGTCCGTCGTGATGGTGATGACGCCGGAGGGAGCCGCCACGCTCAGCCCTTGCGCGGCGGCGCCGAGCCGGGGCTGCGGCGGCGGGTGCCCTCGGCGCAGGTGCGACAGCGGTCCGTGTACGGCACGGCGTGCAGCCGCTCCTCCTCGATCAGCTCGCCGCAGGCCGCGCAGGTCGTATAGTGGCCCTCCTCGAGCCGCCGCAGGGCGGCCTGCAGCAGGCGCAACTCCTGCTGCGCCGACTCGGAGATGGCCCCGAGAACATCATCGGACTCGCGCTGAGTCACCTGCTCGGCGAAATCGGCGCTCAGGGGATCGGACTCGTGCCTCAAATCCGCGCTGGCTCTGCTCGCCCGCGTCTGCAGCTCTTCCCGCCGCTTGAGCAGGCTTGCGCGTACCGCTTGTGTATCCACTGGAGCCTCCCGGCAATGCACGGGTCATGTTACTGCGTAATATAAACTGCTCATGATCGTGTTGACCGTCAACACCGGCAGTACGTCGGTCAAACTGGCTGCCTTTCAGGCCGACCGCGCCGCAAGCGGAGCTGGAGCGCTGCCGAAACGGCAGGCTGCCCAGCACCTCGGCGACCACTCGCTGGACCCCGCGGCGGCCCTGCGTGGCTTTCTCGGGCGGCTGACCGATCGTCCAACGGCGGTGGTCCACCGCGTGGTGCACGGCGGCACCCGCTTCACCGCGCCGACGCTGATAGATGACACCGCGCGCGCCGCGATTGCCAGCCTTTCGGAGCTTGCGCCGCTGCACAACCCGGTAGCCCTGCGCTGGATCGATGCCGCCCGCGAGGTCTGCGGCGCCGGCGTCACCCACGTCGCCACCTTCGATACCGCTTTTTTCTCTACCCTGCCCCGTGTAGCCGCGGAATACGCGCTGCCGCCCGACCTCGGGGTCGAGCTGGACGTCCGCCGCTACGGGTTTCACGGCTTGGCGCACGAGGCGATGTGGCGACGCTGGTGCGAGCTAGAGCCCCGTCCGCCCGGCGGCGGCAGGCTCATCACCCTGCAGCTCGGCGGTGGCTGCTCCATGGCAGCGCTCGACCAGGGACGGCCGCGTGATACCTCCATGGGATTCTCACCGCTCGAGGGGCTGGTCATGGAGACGCGCGCCGGCGACCTCGACGCCGCCATCGTGCCCTACCTTGAGCGGCGGCTGGGTCTGAGCGGCGGGCAGGTCGTGGCGCTGTTGAACGAGCGCTGCGGACTCGCGGGCCTCTCCGGCAGTGCCGCCGACCCGCAGGCGCTCCTCGATGGCGGCTCCGCGCAGGCACAGTTCGCGATCGAGCTCTACTGCTACCGGGCGCGCAAATACCTCGGCGCCTATCTTGCTGTACTCGGCGGCTGCGACGGCATCGCTTTTGGCGGCGGCGTGGGCGAGCACGTGTCGCAAGTCAGGGCGCGGATCCTCGCGGACCTGGAGTGGGCGGGCATCGAGCTCGACCCGGCCGCCAACCAGGCCGCGCGGGGCAGCGAATCCCGTATCAACGGCACGCGCAGCCGCGTCAGGGTGTGGGTGATACCGGTTGCTGAAGAGCTGCTGATGGTGCACGCGGCGCTGGCGGTGGCTAAACTGACCTGAAACCCTATGTCGAGTGCAATCTCATGAGCCCACAGTTCGATGCCGGAAAGTTGGCGGAAGACATCCAGACGCTGGTGCGAGACACCGAGACGCTGCTGCGTGCCAGCGCCGAGAACGCCGAGGACCTCACCGAGGAAGCGCGGCGGCGCGCCGAGCAGTCCCTCGGTGACCTGCGCGCCCGGCTCGGTGAGATCGAGCGCGATCTCAAGGGGCGTGCCCAGCTGCTCGACGGCTACGTGCGGGACAATCCCTGGACCGCGGTGGCGATCGCCGGCGGACTCGCACTGCTCGTCGGGCTGCTGCTGGGCCGGCGTTGATGGATGACTACATCGTACCCCCTCCCGAGGAGGCCGCTGATCGGGCCGATGGGGCGCGCGAGCCGGGGCTGCTGCGCGGGCTCGTGGCCGCGATCATCGATTCGCTCAAGACTCGTCTTGACCTGGCCGCGGTCGAGGCGGAAATCTATCTCGTCTACGTTGCGCAGCTGCTTCTCTGGGGTTTTGCGGCCGTCGCCTGCGCGCTGCTGGCAATCGTCTTCGCACTGACGGCGGTGGTGGCCGCCCTCTGGACGACGCACCCGATCGCCGGCCTGCTCGGCAGCATGGCGGTGCTCCTGGTGTTGGCTCTCATCTGCGGCATGATCGGCGCGCGGATTTTCCGCGGCCGCCCGCCCCTTCTCGCGGGAACGCTCGGGCAATTCGAGCACGATCAGCGCCGCGTCGGCGGCGCCGAGGGAGGGGAAGCATGAGGCGTCTGCATGAGCTCGAGGTGCGCCGCCGCAACCTCATCGCCCGCTGCGAGCAGCAGCGGCTGGAGATCGCCTATCGCATCGCGGAGCTCAGCCCGACCGCGCAGCTCTCCAACTGGACCCGGCGGGCGCCGGCCTCAGCCGCGACTCATCCTTTCAAGTGGCTGATCTCGCTCGCGACGCTGCTGCTCATGATGCGCGAGCGGCGCGTGGTCGGCTTCATCGGCAAGGTGAGCGCCGGTGTGGCGCTCCTCTCACGCGCGAGCGCGATCGTCAGGTTGCTCCGGCAGATCCGCTCGATGAATGGTGCGGCGCGCTGAGCGTCGTCTCCTGAGCCGGCTGCGGCTGAGCGCCGGCCGGGGTTGGCGGCTTGGTATCGGCCTGTACACCGATCAGCTCCGGAATGCCGTTCGCCTGGGTCGCCACCTGGCGGACCTCGTCCCAATCGATGGCCACGACGTTGTTGCCGATGGCCGTATCGATGATCTGTGAGATCTGGTCGTAGTTGGGCGGCGCGGGGACGTGATTGCTGGTGGTCGGCGGGTGGACCTCCAGATAGAGTTGCCCGCCCTGCAGGCTGGCCAGCACCGGCTCGTTGACGATGGTCACGGCAGTGCCCACGCGCACGACCGGGTAGAGCGCCGCGATGTCCTCGGGGTACAGCCGAACGCAGCCGTGAGTGACCGACATGCCGATCGCCATCGGATTGTTGGTACCGTGGATGTAGATCTCACCGTGGCTCAGCGTCGTCTCGAGTGCCCACTCCCCCATCGGATTGTCGGGTCCCGCCTTCCACACCCGCGGGATCGGATCGCCCGCTTCCGCGTGCGCCTTCAGGATGTGCGCCGTCGGGATCCAGATGGGATGCGGCACCTTGCGGATGATGCGTGTCACACCGACCGGCGTCGGAAAATCGCCCTCGCCGGGGCTGACCGGATACGTGATCACGATCGGCTGGTCGTGGCGGCCCCGCTTCGGGAAATAGAACAGACGGTGCTGCGGCAGGTTGATCACGATGCCCTGGTGATCGACCGGCGGCACGATGAAGGTGCCGGGAATGGTGATGCTGGTGCCCTGTCCGGGCAGCCACAGGTCGACCTTCGGGTTCGCTTCCTGGATTTCCCAGTACCCGACGCTGTATTTGCGCGCGAGGTCGAGCAGCGTGTCGGCAGATTGCGATTGGATCTGCTGATCCTGGCCGATGAGCGAGCTGTCGTCCGGCGGCAGGGTGAACACGGCCGCCCGGCTGGAGGTGGCCAGCAATGAGCCCAGCAGCCCGGCCGCCAGCAATGTACCGGTAGCCGCCCAGCTCGAGCCATGGCTCGGCCGCATCAGCCTTCGCATCACTCTCATTCCCGCATACCTCATGGGTCAGTCCGACCCGCCTGCTATTGTAACATGCGCGGTGAATGCCGCCGGCACGGAAAATAACTCGCGCTTTCTACGCCAGAGACACGCTCACCGTCGCCCGCGAGTTGATCGGAATGCACCTGGTGCACGCCGATGGTGGCTCGATCCGCGCCGGCCGGATCGTAGAGACCGAGGCCTACCAGGGACCGCGGGACCTGGCGGCCCATTCCTCGCGTGGGCGCACGTCGCGGACGGAGGTCATGTTCGGTCCTCCCGGGCACGCCTACGTATATTTCATTTACGGCTTCTGGCATTGCCTCAACGTCGTGACGGCGGCCGAAGGCGTGCCGCACGCCGTGCTGCTGCGGGCGCTGGAGCCGGTCAGCGACCTTGATGACAAGACCTGGGGCCCGGGCCTGCTCTGCCGTGCGATGCACATCGACAAGCGATTGAATGGCGCGGACCTCTGCGGCAATACGCTCTGGCTCGAGCGGCCGCCCGCCTCGAGCCGCCAGTTGCCGCGCATCGCGCGCAGCGCGCGCATCGGCGTCGACTACGCGGGCGCATGGGCGCGTCGTCCCTGGCGCTTCTACGATCGAGACTCGCGTTATGTCTCAACCGTGTCAGCCCGTCTGCGAGCCGCGTCCCAGAACGAGAAGGGAAACTAACTCGCGCTGTCGCCGGCGCGCGACAGAGAGAGGAGCTCACTACCTTCGGGCACGCGGTCCCCGCGGGCAAAGTGGATGGCTCGCACCACCCCGTCATAGGGCGCGGCGATGGTGTGCTCCATCTTCATCGCCTCGATCACCATCAATACCTCGCCCGCGGTCACGGCCTGGCCTTCACTCACCGCCACCGCCGAGACGACGCCGGGCAGCGGTGTCGTGAGTCCGCCGGTCGCGGCGCTGGCGCTGAATTCGTGGGTGCGCGGATCGTCGATGAGCAGCTCCTGATGCGTGTCACCCATCCAGAGATGAAGCTGCGGGCCGCGGCGGAACCAGCGCGCGCTGTGCCGCAGATCATCCAGCGACGCGGTGACGGTGCTCTCCGTGACCGCAACGCCCGCGAGGCGCAGTCGGACGCCGCCATCCTGAGGAGCGGATTTGTCCGCCGGCGGGCGCAGCACCGCTGCGCGCGGCTCACCGCCCTCGAGCGTCAGCTGCACCAGCTGCGTGCGGCCGCCCGAAGACAATGTCAGGTCGATGCGGGCGGGTAAGTTGGGTTGGAAGCCGTCGCTCACGGTCCAAGGGCTCTGCCCTGCAGGCGACGCGCCTGCTCCATCGGTCGGGTCAGCATGACGAGCCGCGAGCGCGGCCAACGTCAATACGGCGGGCGTTGCTTCGGCCGAACGCGAGAACTGCGCCGCGCTCCGGTCGAGGAGCGCGACGCTGTGCCGTACATCGAGGAAAACCGGCGCACGCAGGATGCGCCCGAGCCAACGCTCGTTGGTATGGATGCCGGCGAGGTAGGTGTGATCGAGCGCATCCGCGAGCCGCGCGGCCGCCTGCGCGCGCACCGGCGCCCAGGCGATCACCTTGGCGATGAGCGAATCGTACACGGGCGGCACGGCATCGCCGCTCTCGAAGCCACCATCGACCCGCACCGACTCGCCGCGCGGCCAGTCCGCGAGCTGCAGCGTACCGGCGCTCGGCATGAAGTCGCGCTCCGGATCCTCGGCGCAGACACGCGCTTCGATGGCATGGCCGTCGAGACGGATCTGCGGCTGCGCGAGCGGCAAGGGCTCGCCCGCGGCGACCCGCAGCTGCCACTCGACCAGATCCAGCCCGGTGACCGCCTCCGTGACGGTGTGCTCCACCTGCAGGCGCGTGTTCATCTCCAGGAAGAAGAACTCGCGGCCGTCGAACAGAAACTCCACCGTGCCGGCACTGCGATAGCCGATGTTGCGCGCCACCAGCACCGCTGCGGCATGCAGCGACTCACGCACCGGCGGTGGCAGCCCGGGAGCCGGCGCCTCCTCGATCAGCTTCTGATGGCGTCGCTGCACCGAGCAGTCGCGGTTGCCGAGATGCACACAAGACCCTTGCGCGTCGGCAAACACCTGCACCTCGATATGCCGCGGTTGCGGCAGATATCGCTCGATGAGCAGCGTGCCATCGCCAAAGGCGCTCTCCGCCAGACGCCGGGCAGCGGTCAGCGCATCGCGTAGCTCTTCCTTCGCGTGTACGACGCGCATGCCCTTGCCGCCGCCACCGGAGGCGGGCTTGACGATGAGCGGCAGCCCCGCCTCGAGCGCGCGCGCCTCGAGATGCTCGATATCCTGGCGCTCGCCGTCGTAGCCCGGCAGCACCGGCACTCCCGCCGCACGAACACTCGCCTTGGCGATGCTCTTCGAGCCCATGGCGGCAATGGCGGCTGGAGGAGGACCCACGAACACCAGCCCCGCATCGAGACAGGCCTGGGCGAACTGCGGATTCTCCGACAGGAAGCCGTATCCCGGATGGACCGCCTCGGCTCCCGCCGCGCGCGCGGCGCGGATGATGGCCTGGATGTCGAGATAACTCTCCGCTGCCGGCGGCGGCCCGATGCGCACGGCCTCATCGGCCTCACGCACGTGGCGCGCCGATGCGTCCGCGTCGGAGTAAACCGCGATCGTGCGGATACCCATCCTGCGGGCAGTGCGGAAGATGCGGCAGGCAATCTCGCCGCGGTTGGCCACCAGGAGGCTGCGGATCATGTTTGTCATCTGATCTCTCCGCAGCGGAACCCTCGCCGTTCAGGGCGGGGAGAAGATGCGCTCTTAGTCACTCTCGCGGCTGTACATTGACCTCGAACGAGACGTAGCAATTGGCGTCGCCGAGTGACACTGTCAAGGGCGTTGCACATAGACCTCACTCCAATATGGTTCCACTTCTGACACTAAAGCCGGTGGATTGAGGACGTCAAATTCCCAGGAAAATTCGGCGTCTTGGTTGTCGACTTCGCGCGTTGCACCTACCCTGTCGCCATGGTGCTGACATCGCAATTTCGATCCCAGCTCCGCTACAAGGCCATAAGGCACGGAGTTGAGTACTTCGAGGTTGACGAGCGATTGACCACGCGGGTCTGTTCCGCGTGCGGTGCACGCGGCGGCCCACAAGGCCGAGAGGACCTCGTAGTGAGAGAGTGGATCTGTGGTGGCTGTGGTGCTTGGCATGACCGGGACATCAACTCCGCTATCAATATCCTCGTCTCGGGCCGGAACGTCGGCCTCCGGAAGACGGAAATCCCCTCACTTCAGTGAGGAGAAGACGTTAAGCGGGTCGCTGCAGTGTGGCCATCACATGCGGAAGAGTCCGAAGCGCGTGTCCTCTGCAGGACCGTGGCGCACGGCGGCGAGCGAGAGCCCGAGGATGCGCCGGGTCTCGAGCGGGTCGATCACGCCATCATCCCACAGGCGCGCGGAAGAATAATAAGGGTGTCCCTGACGCTCGTACTGCTCGCGGATCGGCTGTTTGAAGGCCTCCTCCTCCGCCGCCGGCCAACTGCCGCCCGAGCCCTCGAGCTGGCCGCGCTTCACGGTCGCCAGCACGCTCGCGGCCTGCTCGCCGCCCATGACTGAGATGCGGGCATTGGGCCATTGAAAGAGGAGTCGCGGCGAATACGCGCGGCCGCACATGGCGTAGTTGCCGGCTCCGTAGCTGCCGCCGATGATGACGGTGAGCTTCGGAACCCGCGCGCAGGCCACCGCCGTGACGAGCTTGGCGCCGTCCTTGGCGATGCCGCCCGCCTCGGCGCGACGGCCGACCATGAAGCCGGTGATGTTCTGCAGGAAGAGGAGCGGAATATGCTCGCGGGCGCAGAGCTCGATGAAGTGCGTGCCCTTGAGCGAGCTTTCGGAGAAGAGAATGCCATTGTTGGCCAGGATGCCGACCGGGAAACCCGCAATGTGCGCGAAGCCACACACCAGCGTCGTGCCGTAGAGCTGCTTGAACTCGTCCAGCTCCGAGCCGTCCACCAGCCGGGCAATCACCTCACGCACGTCGTAGGGACGGCGCAGGCTGGCGGC
This sequence comes from Steroidobacteraceae bacterium, assembly GCA_050738635.1. Lineage (GTDB taxonomy): Bacteria > Pseudomonadota > Gammaproteobacteria > Steroidobacterales > Steroidobacteraceae > 13-2-20CM-66-19. The sequence continues at coordinate 5,949 of JBOIAB010000298.1, read as the reverse complement.
TACGGCGCCATAGAGCTCACTCGGGTCGTAATGAGGGTCGCGCGCCGTTTGCGGTGGTGACGTATCCGCGGGCGGGCGCAGGCGCGCCACGATGCGACGTGCAATGGCGAGCGCATGCGTATCGTTCTGCGCATAGTGATCGCAGACACCTGACTCGCGGCAGTGAACCTCCGCGCCGCCCAATGACTCCGCGTCGATGTCCTCGCCGGTCGCGGCCTTGACGAGCGGCGGTCCGCCGAGGAACACCCTGCCCTGTCCGCGCACGATGACGTTCTCATCTGACATGGCGGGCACGTACGCGCCTCCCGCAGTGCACGATCCATGAACCACGGCGATCTGCGCCACGCCGGCGGCTGACAATGTTGCCTGGTTGTAGAAGATCCGGCCGAAATGCTCGCGGTCGGGGAACACCTCGTCCTGCGCGGGCAAAAACGCGCCGCCGCTCTCCACCAGGTAAACGCAGGGAAGCCGGTTCTCGCGCGCAATCTCCTGCGCCCGCAGATGCTTCTTGACCGTGATCGGATAGTAGGTGCCACCCTTGACCGTGGGGTCGTTGGCGACGATGACGCATTCACGCCCGCTCACCCGTCCGATCCCGGTGACGATGCCGGCGCAGGCGATACCGCCGCCGTACATGCCGTGTGCGGCAAGCTGTGACAGCTCGAGAAACGGACTGCCGGTGTCGAGCAGCATCTGGATGCGCTCGCGGGCGGTGAGCTTGCCCGCGGCGCGATGCCGGCTCACGGCCTGGGCGCGGCCGCCGGCGGCGGCGCGGACGACTTCAGCCTTGAGCTGGGCGGTGAGCTCGCGCATGGCCGCCTCGTTATCGCGGAATTCCTGCGAGCGGGGGTCGAGCCGGGAGGCAATTCGGGGCATGGGCTTGTCACGATGGCCTGATTGTCGGACAATCATACGATCCCACCCCGATGGATGACAAGCTCATGGCAGCGAACTCACCCGTAGACAGCGATTTCGGCCTCGGCGAAAGCATCGAAGCGGTCCGCGACCAGGTCCGACGCTTCGCCGCGGAGCGGCTTGCCCCGCGCGCGGACGAAATCGACCGCAGCAACGAGTTCCCGCGCGACCTCTGGCCGGCGCTCGGCGAGCTCGGACTGCTCGGCATCACCGTGCCGGAGCGCTGGGGCGGTGCCGGCCTCGGCTACCTTGCCCATGCGGTGGCGATGGAGGAGATCTCGCGCGCCTCGGGGTCCATCGGCCTTTCCTACGGCGCGCATTCGAACCTTTGCGTCAACCAGCTGCGCCTGAACGGCAGCGATGCGCAGCGCGACCGCTATCTGCCGAAGCTGGTCAGCGGCGAGCATGTCGGCGCCCTGGCCATGTCTGAGCCGGGCGCCGGCTCGGACGTAGTGTCGATGCAGCTGCGGGCGGAGCGGCGCGGCGACAAGTACGTCCTCAATGGCCGCAAGATGTGGATCACGAACGGACCCGACGCGGACGTGCTCGTCGTGTACGCCAAGACGGATCCCGCAGCGGGCGCTCGCGGCATCAGCGTCTTCATCATCGAGCGTGGTTGGGCCGGCTTCAGCACGGCGCAGAAGCTCGACAAGCTCGGCATGCGCGGCTCCAGCACCTGCGAGCTGGTGTTCGACGACTGTTCCGTGCCGGCGGAAAACCGGCTGGGACCGGAGAACGGCGGCGCGCGGGTGTTGATGAGCGGGCTCGACTACGAGCGGGTCGTGCTCGCCGGCGGGCCGCTGGGTCTCATGGCGGCGGCGCTCGACCTCGTGCTGCCCTACGTGCATGAGCGCAAGCAATTCGGGCAACCGATCGGCACCTTCGAGCTGATGCAGGCCAAGGTAGCCGACATGTACACGGCGCTCAGCGCCTCCCGCGCCTATGTCTACTCGGTGGCGAGCGCCTGCGATGCCGGCAAGGTGAGGCGCCGCGACGCAGCGGCCTGCATTCTGTTCGCGGCGGAGAACGCGACCCGTGTCGCGTTGGAGGCGATCCAGGCGCTGGGCGGCAACGGCTATATCAACGACTTCCCCGCGGGCCGGCTGCTGCGCGACGCGAAGCTGTATGAGATCGGCGCCGGCACACAGGAGATCCGCCGCATGTTGATCGGCCGCGAGCTGTACGAAAGCGCGGCATGAGCGTCGAGTTCGATCAGATCCTGCTGGTGCCGGGCTACCGCAAGGTGGCCACGGCCATCACCGAGCGCATCCTCAGCCGTGAGCTGCGCGAAGGCGAGCGGCTGCCGCCGGAGACGGAGCTCGCCCGTCAGTTCGGCGTCAACCGCTCGACGGTGCGCGAGGCACTGCGCGAGCTCGAGAGCGGCGGCCTGCTCGAGCGTCGCCCCGGCTCGAAGCTGATGACCGTCAGCCGGCCGCAGCACCGGGCCATCGCCAAGGACGTCAGCCGGGCTCTGGCACTGCACGACGTCACTTTTTTCGAAGTCTGGGAGGCGCTGACCCAGCTCGAGCCGCCCATTGCCGAGATCGCGGCGCGCAACCGCACGGCGGCCGATCTGGACTGCATCAGCGCGGCGTGCTCGCAGTTTGCGCAGCGCAGTACCGACACGGAGAAGACGGTGCATCACGCCGCGGAGTTCTTCCGCTGTGTCGGACGCGCGACGCACAATCAGGTGCTGGCCTTGGCGCAGGAACCCCTGCTCGATCTGCTCGAGCCTTCGCTCCGTGTGTTGATCGACAAAGTCGCGCAGGCGCGCTCGCGCATTGCCACAGCCCAGCAACGCATTCACGAGGCCATCGCCAAGCGCGACGTCGAGGCGGCGCGCGGTTGGATGGTCAAGCACATCCGCGACTTCAGAAAGGGCTACGAGCTCGCCGACATCGCGCTGGATTGTCGGATTCCCTGAAACATCGGTCGAGCCGCCCGGGGGATTAGCGCGCGGGCGCCTACGGCTCACCCCACCGCTTGCCCGTCACCGGATGGGGATAGTGAAACGGCACCACCCTCGTCTCGGGCCAGGTCTTCGGCGCCTCGGGCAGGAGCTCGTCGGGGCCATTGGGATCGTCCGGATACGCGCGCGTGATCGATGTCAGATGCACGTCGCTGTTGGCCCAGCCCTGATGATAGTCGGCGCGCCAGAGCATGTTGTAGTGCAGGCACTTGATCTTCCAGACCCCCTCCTCCCTGACGTAGGTATTCTCGTAAATCCCGGCTTCCCAGAACTGGCGGGGAAAGTTCGGGATGGGCTCGGGCATGCTCTCGTGACAGCCGCCCTGCAGCACGCAGCGGAATCTTCCCTTGGCGCTCGCGCCGTCGGCCGCGATGTCGACGACGTCCTGCAGCATCAGATGATCGAGCAGCAGGCCGCGCAACGGTCCGTTGACGCCGCCAGTGAAGTACTTGCGGAACCAGTTGCAGTAGAGCCGGCGGATACCTGACTTGCCGCGGTAGACACCGTTGAGGAAGCGGACTTCGCCGCTGTCGGCAAAGAGCGTCACGGCCTCGTCATAGAGGCACTTGTCGATGTAGTAGCCGTACTTGTACTGCAGGCATTTGACGGCGTGAGTGTCCTCGAGGCGCGCTACCTGGCGCGCGAGCTGGGTGACGCGGTTCTCCAGCACCGCGAGCGTATCCGCATCGGTCATCGCTTCCCCCTGGGCCTCGGCAGGCTCTTTGATAACCCGAGATTATGATGGCATAGCCCATTGGCGCCACGCCGGCTGCCGCGCCCGGTAAGATAGGTGTACCGGAATACCCGGCCGGAACAGCCGAATTGGCAGGTGACCCTCTTGGCGGCGATAGGCAGCGAGCGCGTTCTCTCAGTAGAGCACTGGACGGATACGCAATTCACCTTCACGACCACACGCGACTCGGGGCTGCGCTTCGAGAACGGACAATTCGTCATGGTCGGGCTCAAGGTCGACAGCCGGCCGCTGCTGCGCGCCTATAGCATCGCCAGCGCCAATCACGAGGAGCACCTGGAGTTCCTCAGCATCAAGGTCGCCGACGGGCCCTTGACCTCCCGCCTGCAGCACATCCGTGAGGGCGATGAGGTTCTGGTCAGCCGCAAGCCCACCGGCACCCTGGTGCTGCACGACCTCAAGCCTGGCAAGCGCCTCTATCTGCTCTCGACCGGCACCGGGGCCGCGCCCTTCATGGGGCTCATCAAGGACCCGGAGGTCTATGAGCGCTTCGAGCAGGTGATTTTCGTGCACGGCGTGCGCTGGGCGCGCGAAACGGCCGTGGTCAGGCATCGCATCGAGGGACTGCGGACGCACGAGCTGCTCGGCGAGTGGGTGCGGGAGAAACTGCTCTACTACCCGACGGTCTCCCGTGAGCCGCACGCCAACCGCGGTCGCCTCACGACCCTCATCGAGTCCGGACGCCTTTCCTACGACCTCGGCCTGCCGCCGCTCGATGCGGCGCACGATCGGGTGATGGTCTGCGGCAGCCCCGCGATGCTCAGCGACACCTGCGGCTTACTCGATGGGCGCGGGTTCGAGATCTCTGCCGGAATCGGCGAGCCCGGCCACTACGTGATCGAGCGGGCGTTCGTCAGCCGCTGACCGCTGCCGACTTCGCCGCGGCCAGCCACAGAGCCGCGGACACCGCCACCGCGACGGGCACGATCATCACCGCGCTGCCGAGCGACGACAGATCCGACAGCGCCCCGATGAGCGACGGTGAGAACACATCGCCCAACATGTGGATGACGAGGACGCAGAGCGCGACCGCCGAGGCGCGATCGAGCGGACTGACCAGGTTGACCACCGCCGTGTTGATCGGCCCGGTCGACATGAAGAGCAGTAGCTCCGCGGCGATAAGCGCGGGATAGAAAACCGACGCTGAGCCGGCGGCAAGCGCCACGTAAGTTACCGGCACCGCGAGCAGCGTGATGAGGCCGGACATCCATAAATACGCCTGTCGCGAGTACTTCAGCCAGTAATCCCCCAGCCAGCCGCCGGCGAAGGTGCCGACGAATCCGGTGATGACCACGATCTCACCGAATCCCGCCGAGGCTTGCACCGCCGGTATGCCGCGCACGCGCTCGAGGAACGTAGGCGCCCAGAAGGCGAGCCCGCCGAGCGCGAAGGTATAGGCGGCATAGCCGAGAACGGTGAGTACGTAAGGCCGCTGCCGCAGCAGCTGCAGGTACACCGACCACCAGTTCCGCCGCTCGGTATCGGCCGCAGCGGGGACCGCCTCCGCCCCCTCATCCTGGGTGCCTCGGGGTGGATCCGGAAGGCGAAGCATCCAGGCGGCGAACAACAGGCCCGGCACACCGGCAACATAGAACGCGGCGCGCCAGCCGTAGTGGACGCGGACGAGACCGCCGACGATGTAGCCCAGGGCAGCGCCGACCGGAATGGCCATGTTGAATATGGCGAATGCCCGCCCGCGGGTGCGCCGTGGGAAGCAATCCGCCAGCAGCGACGAGGCGATGGTCACGTAAGCCGCTTCGCCGATTCCCACGGCCGCGCGCGCGCCGAGCAGCTGGGAATAATTGCGCGCGAGTCCCGAGAGACCGGTCGCCAGACTCCAGAGGAACACGCCGATGGCGATCGGGCGAGTGCGCGAGCCGCGATCGCCGATCCGCCCGAAGAGCGGCGCGACGAGTATATAGACGACGAGAAAGCCGCTCATCAGCAGGCCGAGCTTGAAGTCGCTGACGTGCATCGCCCGCTTGATGTCCGGCAGCAACGCCGTGACCACGTAGCGATCGAGGTAATTGAGCAGATTGATGCCGGTGAGGACGCAGAGCACCACCATGCTCATGCGCGGGCCACGGTCACGGGCGCTGTTTTCGGGTGCGGACCCGCTGCCGCTGAGCGCCAGTGACACGGCTACGGCCGCCTTCAGCCCGCGCGAACTTTCAATCGGTCGAGATGCTGGCGCACCGCGTCGCGGAAGCCCTCGCTGCTCGTCACGGTGGCGCCTCCGGCGAGTACCAGGATGAAATCGCCCCGCGGTGTGCGGCTCACCTCCCGCACATGGTTGATGTTCACGAGACAGGAG
>JBOIAB010000297.1:0-4070 GCA_050738635.1 Steroidobacteraceae bacterium | reverse complement strand
TGACGCGCGAGCGCTCGCGGTCGAACTTCAGGATGCGCACGTCGATCTCGTCGCCGACCTTCACCACCTCGGAGGGGTGCTTGACGCGCTTCCACGCCATGTCGGTGATGTGCAGCAGGCCGTCGATGCCGCCCAGGTCGACGAACGCACCGTAATCGGTGAGGTTCTTGACCGAGCCGTGCACGACCGAGCCTTCCTGCAGGTTCTCGAGCAGTGCGCTGCGCTCGGCGGAGAACTCCTGTTCCACCACGGCGCGGCGTGACACCACCACGTTGTTGCGCTTCTGGTCCAGCTTGATGACCTTGAACTCGAGCGGCTTGTTCTCGAGATAGGAGGTGTCGCGGACCGGGCGCACGTCGACGAGCGATCCTGGAAGGAAGGCCCGCACGTTGTCGATCTCCACCGTGAAGCCGCCCTTGACGCGGCCCGTGATGATGCCGGTGACGATCTCCGACTTGTTGAATGCTTCTTCGAGGCGCGTCCAGGTGCGGGCGCGTTTCGCCTTCTCGCGCGAGAGGCGCGTCTCCCCGGTGCCGTCCTCGACCGAGTCGAGGGCTACCTCCACCTCATCGCCCGTCTTGACCTCGATTTCGCCGTGTTCGTCCTTGAACTGCTCGACGGGGATCACGGCCTCGGACTTCAGGCCCACGTTGACGACCACGACGTCGGGAGTGACGTCGACCACCAACCCGGTGAGGATCATCCCCGGGCGGATGCGTTGGTTGGCGAGACTCTGCTCGAAAAGCTGCGCAAAACTTTCTGTCATACTCTCTGTCGAAATACTGGCGACCTCATGCTCCTTGCGGCGGGCCAGGCAGATGCAAATACGGCGCGCGCCTCATGCTGCGCACCGACCAATAAAAACTCTCAGCGAGACCTGGAGGCAGCCCACAGCGACCGCTGGGCTCCCAGCTCCAGCACACGGCTGACGACCGCCTCGATCGGTAGACCCGTCGAGTCGATCACCTCCGCGTCGGGGGCGGGAATCAGGGGGGCCACCGCCCGCGTCGAATCCCTCGCGTCCCGCTCGGTGATCTCGCGCGAAAGGGCGGAAAGGCTAACACCAGACCCCTTTTCCTTCAACTGCTTATAGCGCCGCAGCGCCCGCTCCTCGGCGCTGGCCGTGAGATAGACCTTGAGGGGGGCCTGCGGAAAGACGACGGTGCCCATGTCGCGGCCGTCGGCCACCAGCCCCGGGGGGCGGGCAAAGGCGCGCTGGCGCTCCAGCAGCGCCGTACGGACAGCCGGCCACGCCGCCACCCGGGAGGCCCCCTGCCCGGCCGTCTCGGTTCGAATGGCGTGGGTGACGTCCCGGCCCGCGAGGAGGACCCGCTCGCTACCGTCCGGGCCCACCCCGAAGACCACCTGCATGCCGGCGGCAAGCCGCGCGTGACCGTCGACGTCGCCGGAGTCCAGGCCCCGGTCGAGGCCGGCATGGGCCACCAGCCGGTAGAGCGCGCCGCTGTCGAGGAGGTGCCAGCCGAGCCGTTGCGCCACTGCGCGGCTGATCGTGCCTTTGCCGGAGCCGCTCGGCCCGTCGATCGTAGCGACAGGCGCCTGCCCGGTCATGCGATCTCGAGCCGTAGGCCAGCCTTGCGGGCAAGCTCGGGGAAGCCCGGGAAAGAGGTGGCGACATTGGCGACGTCGCGGATCTCGATGGCGCCCTCGGCCACGAGTCCGGCGACCGCGAACGCCATGGCGATGCGGTGATCGCCGCGGCTCTCGATCGTGCCGCCGCCCAGGCGCGCGCCGCCGCGTAGCCAAAGGCCATCCTCGAGCAGCTGGTTCTCCACCCCGAGCACCGTCAGCCCCTGGGCCATGGCGGCCAGCCGGTCGCTCTCCTTGATACGCAGCTCCAGCGCGCCGCGCACCAGGGTTTCCCCTTCCGCGACGGCCGCGGCGATGAAGAACACGGGAAACTCGTCGATCGCGAGCGGCACCAGCGACTCGGGCACCCGGATGCCCTTGAGCCGGCTCTTGCGCACCTCGATGTCGGCGATCGGCTCGCACCCGGGCCGCGCCTCCTGCTTCAGGGCATGCACCCGGATGTCCGCGCCCATTAGACGCAGCATCTCCAGCAGTCCGGTGCGTGTGGGATTGACGCCAACGTTGCGCAACAGCAGGCCATGCTCGGCGGCGAGACAACCCGCGACCAGGAAGAACGCGGCCGAGGAGAAGTCCGCCGGTACCGCGATCGAGGTACCGATCAGACGCTGCCCCCCTTCCACGGCGACAGTCGCATCTTCCCGCAGAACCTCGACGCCGAACGCACTCAGCATGCGCTCCGTGTGATCCCGCGAAGGTGCCGGCTCCGTCACGCGGGTGCGGCCGAAGGCGCGCAGTCCCGCCAGCAGGATGGCGGATTTCACCTGCGCGCTCGGCACGGGCAAGGTGTAGTCGAGCGCCCGCAGCGTTGGCATGCCGTGAATCTCGACCGGCGGCCGGCCGTCGTGCGTGCGGATATCGGCGCCCATCAGGCGCAGCGGCACGGACACACGCTCCATCGGCCGACGCATCAGCGACTCGTCGCCGATCAGGGTGGAGTCGAACGTTTGCGGCGCCAGAAGTCCCATGAAGAGCCGCATCGCGGTCCCGGCATTGCCCATGTCCAGCGGCACGCCGGCCGCGGTCAGGCCTTCCATGCCGCGGCCACTGACATGCACGCGCTGCGGCTCCGGCCGCTCGATCTGCACGCCGAGCGCCTGCAGGGCGCGCAGCGTCGCGAGGCAGTCCTCGCCCGCCAGGAAGCCGCTGATCTCGGTCACGCCCTCGGCGATACCGCCGAGCATCAGCGCCCGATGCGAGATCGATTTGTCGCCCGGCACCGTGAGCTCGCCCGCGACCTCACCGCCCGGCTGCACCCGGTAGCGTGCGGCTGTGCTGGATGTCGTCATGGGCGACACTCTACAGCACTGCGCGCGGGTAGGAGCCGAGCACGCGAAAGAGCGAGGAGCGACGCTTGAGCGCCTCGAGCGCGCGGGCCACGTGCGCCTCCTCGGCATGACCCTCGATATCGATGAAGAAGATGTAGTCCCATTTACGTCGGTGCGAAGGGCGCGACTCGATGCGAGTCATGCTGACACGGTGCTGCGCGAGAGGCTCGAGCAGCCGATGGAGCGCTCCCGGTGAATCGGTGTGTGAGACTGACACCAGCATCGTCGTCCGGTCCTGGCCGCTGGCGGCGAGGAGCTTGCGGCCGAGCACCAGGAACCGCGTGGTGTTGTCGGCGCGATCCTCGATCTCGGCCGCCAGAACCTTGAGCCCATAGACCTCCGCCGCCGTCTCGCCCGCGATCGCCGCGGTGCCGCGCTCGTCGCGCGCGCGACGCGCGGCCTCGCCGTTGCTCGAGGCTGGCAGCAACTCGGCGCTCGGCAGATGCTCCTGCAGCCAGCCGCGGCACTGCGCGAGTGACTGCGGGTGCGAGCAGATGCGCACGATGCGTCCGAGGGCGCCCATGTTGCCCATCAGATAATGATGAATGCGCAGCTCCACCTCACCGCAGATCTTGAGCGGCGAGGCGATGAAGCGGTCGAGCGTGTGGTTGACCGTGCCCTCGGTTGAATTCTCGATCGGCACCACGCCGAAGTCGGCCGCGGCCGATTCGACCTCGTGGAAGACCTCATCGATGGAACCCAGCGGCAGCGCGCGCACCGAGTGCCCGAAATGGGTGAGCACGGCGGTCTGGCTGAAGGTGGCCTCGGGGCCGAGATAGGCGACCTTCAACGGCTCCTGCTGCGCGAGACAGGCCGACATGATCTCGCGGAAGAGACGCACGATCTCCTCGTCCTTGAGCGGCCCGCGGTTGCGCTCCCGCGCCCTGCGCAGCACCTGCGCCTCGCGGTCCTGGCGGTAAAAATCGACCAGGAGGCCGGCGCGATTCTTGGAGATCCCGACCTGCTGCGCGAGCCGCGCGCGATCGTTTTGCAACGCGTGAATCTGTTCGTCCAGCGCATCGATACGGGTACGCATGGCCGCAAGGTCGCTCGCCTGCGCGCCCGGGGCCTGCGCGGCTGGCGGCGTTTTCTTGCGCCGCCGCGTGGTCGGCGCGGCTGTACGCCTGTTTGCAGTCA
>JBOIAB010000296.1:0-6117 GCA_050738635.1 Steroidobacteraceae bacterium | reverse complement strand
GTTCTGCAAAACGCGTACGACGGTCCAAAGGGGCATCACGCGCGGCACCAGATCCTCCACCACCTTCGGCGCGGTTTTCGCCAGGCCGTTGAGCAGCTGCTGCACCTCCTCGTGGCCGAGGATCTCGTTGGCGTGCGACTGGATCACGAAGGAAAGATGGGTGGCGATGACGGTGCTCGGATCGACCACCGTGTAGCCCAGCGCCTGCGCGTGATCGCGGCTCGCCGCGTCGATCCACACCGCCTCCATGCCGAAGGCCGGATCGCGCGTGGCGATTCCCTGCAGCGGACCGAAGACGCGCCCGGCGTTTATGGCGAGCTCCTTGTCGGAATAGATGACGCTCTCACCTACCGGCACGCCGCTCAGGTTGATGCGGTAGACGTTGGGAGCGAGGTCGAGATTGTCGCGGATGTGCACGGCGGGGATCAGGAAGCCGAGCTCCTGCGACAGCTTGCGGCGCACGCCGCGCACCCTGCCGAGGAGGTCGCCGCTCTGGCGTTTGTCGACGAGCGAGACCAGGCGATAGCCCACCTCGAGGCCGATGAGGTCGACCGGCCGCACATCTTCCCACGTGAGCTCGCGGGCCTCCGGCACCTGCGGTACCGGTTTCGGCGCCGCGGCCGCGATGGCGGCGGTGGTGCGCCTCCTGTTGATGATGTAGGCAGTCGCGCCGCAGAGTCCGGCGATCAGCAGGAACGGCACGTTGGGCATTCCCGGGATGAGACCCATGACGCCGAGCATGCCAGCCGCGACGCCGAGCGCCTTGGGGTTGCCGAAGAGCTGGCGGCGCAGCTCCCCGCCCATGTCCTGCGAGCGCGACATGCGGGTCACGATGAGAGCGACCGCGGTCGAGAGCAGGAGCGCCGGAATCTGCGCCACCAGGCCGTCACCGATGGTCAGCAGTGTGTACGTGTGAGCGGCGTCCGCCACCGGCATTCCGTGGCCGAGCGTACCGATCGCGAGGCCGCCGATGATGTTGATCAGGAGAATCAGGATGCCCGCGATGGCATCTCCGCGAACGAACTTGCTCGAGCCGTCCATCGCGCCGTAGAAGTCAGCTTCGGCGCGGACCTCGGCGCGGCGGGTGCGCGCCTCGTCCTGGGTGATGAGGCCGGCGGTGAGATCGGCGTCGATCGCCATTTGCTTGCCGGGCATGGCATCCAAGGTGAAGCGGGCGCTCACCTCGGAGATGCGCCCCGAGCCCTTCGTGACCACCACGAAGTTGATGATGGTGAGAATGATGAACACCACCACGCCGACGGCGAAGTTGCCCCCGACGACGAATTCACCGAACGATTGGATGACGTGGCCGGCCGCCTGCGGACCGCTGTAGCCATGAAGCAGCACGACTCGCGTCGAGGCGACGTTGAGTGCGAGTCGCAGCAGGGTGGCGAGGAGGAGTACCGTCGGGAAAACGCCGAACTCGATCGGGCGTGCGACGTAAAACACCGCCATCACGATGACGATCGAGAGCGCGATGTTGAAGGTGAAGAGGATATCGAGCGCCATGGGCGGCAGCGGCAGGATCACCATGGCGAGCACGGCGAGCACGCCCACCGGCACGCCGATCCCGGCGCGCAGCAGCTCCCGCCAGGTTGGCATCGCGGAACTCGTTGTCGTGACGGCTGTGCTCATGATCAATGCCGCGTGGCGTCAATGGCCGGGTCGATCGCGGGTGGCTCGGGCGGCCGCGCCCCCGAGGTCCGCGCCGTCTTGAGCTGATAGATGTAGGTCAGAACCTGCGCGACAGCTGCGTAGAGCGTCGCCGGGATCTCGCTGCCGATCTCCACATTGTGGAAGAGTGCGCGGGCCAGCGGCGGCGCCTCGAAGATCGGCACGGCGTGCTCGGTCGCGATCTCACGGATGCGGGCGGCGACCAGATCCGGCCCTTTGGCCACCACGAGCGGCGCGCGCATGCGGCGTTCGTCGTAGCGCAGCGCCACGGCGAAGTGCGTCGGGTTGACGACGACGACATCCGCTTTGGGCACGTCGTGCATCATCCGGCGCCGGGCGATCTCCCGCTGCGCCCGCCGGATGCGCATTCGCACCTCGGGCGCGCCCTCGCTCTGCTTCATCTCCTCGCGGATCTCCTCGCGGCTCATGCTGAGGTTCTGCGAGTACTGATAGAGCTGCCAGGGCACATCGACCGCCGCGATGAGGACGAGTCCGCTGGAGACGGCGAGCAGGGCGTTGGAGGCGAGATTCATCGCCTGCGCGATGCCCGCGTGCAGCGGCATGGTCCCGAGCGCGAGAAGCTGCCCGGACTGTTTGTGCAGCACGGCCACCGCGACCGTGCCGACGACCAGGAATTTCGCGAACGCCTTGCCGAGCTCGACGGCGCCCTTGGCGGAGAAGAAGCGGCCGAAGCCCTCGATGGGGTCGAGTCGGGTGAAATCGGGCGCCAGCGCCTCGAGGCTCAGATTCCAGCCGCCGAGCGCGAGCGGCGTCACGAGTGCCGCGATCATCGTCATCCCGAGCACCGGAGCGCAGACCGTGAGCGCTCGCGCCAGCTCCGCGCCGGCTGTCGAGAGCGCCAGCGTCGGGTCCACCGCTTCCGCGGGTGCGATGCTGAGCCCGGACCTCATGAGGTCGAAGAGCGCCCCGCCGATCGAGCCGCCGAGAAAGTGCAGGCTGCCCGCGCCGACGAGCAGAACCGCCGCGGCGTTGAGCTCGATGGAGCGCGGGACCTGGCCTTCCTTACGCGCCTCCTCGAGGCGCTTGGCTGTCGGTTTCTCGGTCCGTTCCTGATCGTTCTCGGCCATGGCGTCAGGCTCCGCTCAGTTGGCGCACGAAATCGAGCGCCACCGCGAGCAGGCGGATGAAGCTCGACTCGAGCGCGGGCAGAGTGGCGATAATCACCACCAGTCCGAACACCAGAGAGAGTGGCAGTCCCACGGAGAAGATGCTGAGCGTCGGCGCGGCGCGGCTCACGACTCCAAAAGCGAGGTTGGCCACGAGGAGCGCCGTGACACCCGGCAGGGCCACGGCGAGGGCGCCGGAGAAGAGCTCCGAGCCCCAGTTGACCACCGACCAGAGGCCGTTGCCGCCCAGGCCCGTCGTACCGACGGGCAGGGTATGAAAGCCGGCGACCAGAATGCGGATGAATGCCAGATGTCCGTTCAGCACCAGGAAGATGAGCGTCACGAGCAGGGAGTAGAGCTGGCTGACCGTGGGTGTGCTGGCGCCGTTCTGCGGGTCCAGGTTGAAGGCAAGAGACAGGCCCATGCTGTTGCCCAGCATCTCCCCGCCCAGGGACACGGCGTCAAAGAGAATCTGCAGCGAGAACCCGAGCGCTGCGCCGATGACGATCTGCTGCACGGTGATCACGGCGCCCGTCGCGGAGAGTGGTGTCACGTCGGGGATCGTCACGAGCGGTGCGACGAGAAATGTCACGGCACCGGCAAGCACGACTCGCACGCGCACCGGCACCGAAGAGGCGCCGAATGCCGGCGCCACCATGAAGCAGGAACCGATGCGAACGAACGGCCAGAAGAGCTCGAGGAGCCAGCCGTTCAGTTGATTTGCGGTCACGTTGATCATGGCGTCCGGTGCGGCCTCAATTGATGAGCCCAGGGATGCTCACGATCAGCTCGTGCGTATAGCCGACCAGCGTCTTCAGCATCCACGGCCCGGCGACGGCGAGTGTCACCGCGATCGCGATCAGCTTCGGGATGAAGGACAGTGTCATCTCGTTGATCGAGGTCGCCGCCTGAAAGGCGCCGATCACCACGCCGGTGATCAGGGCGGCGAGCAGCAGCGGCGCGGCGAGGGCGAGCGCCATCTCGAGGGCGCGGCTGCCAATGGCGATGACGGTATCGGGTGTCACGTTATGCGCCGCTCAGTGATAGAAGCTCTGCGCGAGCGTGCCCATGACGAGCGTCCAGCCGTCGACGAGCACGAACAGCATCAGCTTGAAAGGCAGGGAGATGAGCACCGGCGAGACCATCATCATGCCCATGGACATCAGCACACTGGCGACGACGAGGTCGATGATCACGAACGGGATATACAGCAGGAATCCGATGACGAAGGCGGTCTTCAGCTCGCTAGTGACGAACGAGGGCACGAGCACGCTGAACGGCACATCGAGCGGCGTGGCATAGCCCTTGCCACCGGCAATATGCACGAAAGTGGCGATGTCGCTCTCACGGGTCTGGCGCAGCATGAACTCCTTCAGCGGTGCCTCCGCCCGCGTGAGCGCGGTCGGCGCGTCGATCGTGCCCGTGGAATACGGCTGGTAGGCGACCTGATCGATGCGATTGATGACCGGCGACATCACGAAGAAGGTAAGGAAGAGCGCCAGCCCGAGCAGTACCTGATTGGGCGGCGTCTGACCCGCGCCGAGCGCCTGGCGCAGGATGCTGAGCACGATCATGATGCGGGTGAAAGCCGTCATCATGAGCAGGATCGCCGGCAAGAGCGACAGCGCCGTCAACAGCGCGAGCACCTGTAGTGTCAGTGTGTAGGTTTGGCCGCCACCGGCCCCGGTTTGAACGCTGAAGGCGGGGATCCCGGGTGCCGCCGCGGCGACGGCCGGCAGCAGCGCGAGCGTGCAGGGGAGCAGTTTGTGCAGCAACTTCACTTGCCCAGACCCCGCTTGAGCAGTGCGCTGAACGATGCGACGGGGGCGGTCGCCGTCGCTTTCGGGACTTCGATGGGCTCGCGCAGCACGTGCAGTGCGCTCACGCGGCCAGGGGCGACGCCGACGAGGATCTGTTCGGCGCCGACTTTGAGCAGCACGGCGCGCTCTTTCGGCCCGAGGGGAATCTCTGCGAGTACATCGATGGCGTTGCCCACGCGGCTCCCTATCCCGCGCACCCGTCGCGCCAGCCAGGCGACCGCGAATATCGCGGCGAGCACGGCCAGCAGCGCGAAGGTGACGGAAGCGAGTCCGCCCGCGCCGACAGGCGCCGCGGTGCTGGCGGCGTGCGGAGCGGCAAAAAGATGGTTCATTTGAGCTTGCGCAGACGCTCTGCGGGGCTGATCACGTCGGTCAGCCGGATGCCGAAGCGCTCATTGACGACGACTACCTCGCCATGCGCGACCAACGTTCCATTGACGAAAACGTCCAACGGCTCGCCAGCGGCGCGCTCCAGCTCCACCACCGAGCCTTGATTGAGCTGCAGGAGGTTGCGGATCGGGATGCGCGTGCGCCCGACTTCCATGGAGAGTGTTACCGGGACGTCGAGGATGACCTCGAGGTTGACGTCGCCGTTGGCTCCTGGCGCACCGTCTTCGGTGAGCTCCTGGAGCTCGGCGGGGCGTGCCTCGACAGGATTTGCGGACATGGGGACCTCAGTTGCTCTCGTTACTTGTCTTATTCATTTTCCCGGGGCGGGGGATTCGGCACTCGACTTGACGCGGCGGGTGCGCTCCTGGACTTTGATTGCCTGGCGGCCGCGCGAGACGCCGAGATTGCCGCGGAATACCGGCACGTCCTCGGCGAGCAGGGTCACCTTGCCGGTGAAGTCGCACGGCAGCACGTCTCCGGGCTTCATGTTGAGAAGCTCAGCCAGGGTAACCGCGGATCGCCCGAGGATAGTGGTGATCTCGACCTCCGCATCCTCCATCTCTTCGCGCAGACACGTCGCCCAGCGCTCGTCTTTCTCGACACGATCGCTCGCGACGCCGGCATCCAGTATCTCGCGCAGCGGCTCGATCATGGAGTAGGGCATCGTCACGTGGAGGTTACCGCCCGCACCGTCGAGCTCGATGTGGAAGCTGGTGACGACCACGATTTCCGACGGCGATACGATGTTGGCGAAGTTCGGGTTGATCTCGGAGTTCAGATACTCCAGCTCTATGGCGGCGACGTGCGACCACGCCTCGCGCAGGTCCGCGAAGACGCTGCGCAGCACGATGTGAATGATGCGCTGCTCGGTGGCGGTGAACTCCCGGCCCTCGATCTTGGCGTGGCGGCCGGTGCCACCGAAGAAGTTGTCGACGACCGCGAACACCAGCTTCGGGTCGAGCACGACGAGCGCCGTGCCGCGGAAGGGGTTGATCTTCACGAGGTTGAGGCTCGTCGGCACATGCAGCGTGTGCACGTACTCGCTGAACTTCTTGATCTCGACCGCGCCGACCGAGATCTCCGGCGAGCGCCGCAGCAGGTTATAG
>JBOIAB010000295.1:0-8009 GCA_050738635.1 Steroidobacteraceae bacterium | reverse complement strand
CGCTGCGCGGGTCCCAGCGATCGACGCCGCCGGTTTCCGTGCCGATCCATACGAGGCCGGACCGGTCCTCGTAGAGAGACATGATGTAGGAGTCGCCCAGGGAATGAGCATCCGCCTGGTCGTGGCGATAGTGGACGATCGCTCCCGAGGCGCGATCGAGCAGGTCGAGCCCCGCCGTGGTCCCCACCCAGAAATGACCCTCGCGATCCTCGAGAAGCGCATGGACCTCATTGCCCGCGAGCGATGCGGGATCGCGCGGATCATGCCGGAACACCTGCAGCACCTGACCGGTCCGATCCAGCCGGTCGAGTCCGCCATCACGAGTGCCGACCCAGAGTGAGCCGCTGCGATCCTCGAGCAGCTGATTGACGAAGTTGCTGCTCAGTGTCCGCGGGTCACCCGCCACGGAGCGCAAATGACGGAAGACATGCTGAGCGGGCTGTAGCTCATCGAGTCCCGCGTCCGTGCCGACCCAGAGATCGCCGGCGCGGTCGCGCAGCAGAGCGGTCACCTGATTGCTGGCGAGCGAGCCGGGAGTTGCCGCGTCGTGCCGCAGGTGCGTACAACGCCCGCTTCGCGGATCGAGCACGTCCAGACCCGCATCGGCGGTGCCGATCCAGACCTGTCCGCGCGCGTCGATCGCCAGAGCGTTCACATCATCGCTGGCCAGGGAGCTCGGGTCGTGCGGATCGTGGCGATAGACCGTGAAATCGTCCCGCGCCCGATTCCAACGGGCGACGCCGCCGTTCATCGCGATCCACAGATCGTGCTGCGGCCCTTCGACGATCTGCCGGATGAAGTTGCCGGGCAGGCCGCGGTTCCTTTGCGGCGAATACCCATAGCGGACCAGATCCTGACCGTCGTAGCGGATCAGACCGTCCTCGGTGCCGAACCACATGAACCCCTGCGAGTCCTGTAGAACGGCGCGGACGGTGCCCTGCGGCAGGCCATCCGCCGTGGTCAGATGCGTAACAATGAGAGGCGGAGAATCGGCTGCGGCGGCCACTGAGGCCGCCGCAATCAGGAGTAACCCTGTTCCGATAATCCGCCGCCTCCAAGCGCCGACGCCTGCGATTCTCCTCACGGCATGCTCACGGCGCGCTTCCTCCGCTATTGGTTGGGGACCCACGGCACGACCGGCGCGGGGGCAGTCGATGCGGGGGCCTTCGTGGTGCTCCACCAGGGAACCTGCCGGGCCCAGGCGAAGTTGCGGGCCCAGGCGAAGTTTCTCGCCCAGGCGAAGTTATTCGACCAGACGTAAGCCTGGGTCCACGCGAACCCCTGGCTCCAGGGATATCCCTCGCTCCAGGCGTACCCCTGGGTTCCCGGATAGGCGCTCGACCACGTCAGGCCGTCACCCGATTGCGCGTTGTTCGGCGACGACGACTGCATGTTCATGATGTAGTAGGTGCCGTTCGCGGCACGGTTCGCCGGGCCGCCGAAGTGCTCGCTACCGGCGAGATCGGCGTTGATGTTGAGCCCTATGTTGGCGCAGTTGACCGCCGAGCTGTTGGTTGCCGATACCGCGTTGATGAGGCCCGCGCCCTGCTGGAAGACGCTGTAGGCGAGCGTGCCGGAGGAAGTCACGGCGGGGCGCGCCGAACTCATCAGGCGGCATTTCACGTTATCCGGCGTGAGCGACGGGTCCTCCTGCAGCATCAGCGCCACGACACCCGTGGTCACCGCCGCGGACATCGAAGTGCCCGACATGGTGAACATCTGCTCGACGATGCTCATCGAGTTCGGATCGATGTTCGCCAGATAGCTGCCGCTCGCCATCGAGGCGACCATGTGGCCGCCGGGAGCGACCACCTCGGGCTTGACGAAGCCCTCGTAGGTCGGGCCCGTGGACGAGAACGAGGCCAGCCGCCAGTCGCTCGTGTTGTAAGGCTGGTAGTTGTCGGTGAGCGCACCGACCGTGATGACGTAGGGCACGTTGCCGGGGACATCGACCGTCATCGGGCTCGGCCCGTCATTGCCCGCCGCCACCACCACGACGATGCCCGCATGCCAGGCGGCCATCACGGCCTGGTCGAGAGGATCGTTCCAGTAGTAGGACTCCGGGGTGGCGCCGATCGACAGGTTGAGGACACGGATGTTGTACTTTTGGCGATTCGCGACGATCCAGTTGATGCCGGCGATGATGTCCGAATAGCTTCCGCCACCGTAACCGTCGAGGGCGCGGACGATGACGAGATTCGCCTGCGGCGCGATGCTGAGATACTGCCCGGCGATGTTCTGCGCGCCGCCCGCGGCGATGGAGGTGATGTGCGTACCATGACCGTACGGATCGCCGGTGACGGGGCCCGAGCCGCCGTTGGTCACGTCGATCGTGGCCTTGATTCGGGAGCCGTAGTTCTGGGTGAGGTCCTGCCACAGCCCCGAGTCGAGCACCGCGATGGTAACGCCCTTGCCGGTGACTCCGGCCTGCTGCAGCGTATCCGCGCTGACCAAGGTCGGGTAGTTCGTCTCATAGGTCAGTGTGAGGGCGGCTACGCCCCTCCCGTCCTGTGTGCCGGTCGCGTTGCTCAGCGCGGAGACGAGCGGGGCGGTCACGGTGCTGGTCAGGGGATTACCGGTGACCGTCGTGACGAGGGGCAGCACCGTGCTCGTGACGGTCGACACGAGGGGATTCTTGGCCAGGGCCTGATTGAGCGAATTCGTCGTCTTGCTCAGAGTCTTCGTCAGGCCGGAAAGGAGCCCGTGCGCGGCGACCTTCCGGTCCTCGAATAGACGCACACCGGACGTAGCACGCAGACGCGCCACCTGCCGTGCGTCGAGGCGGGCAGCGACGGCGTGGATGATTGAGAGGTCGCGCTCGACACTCCCATGCACTCGGAGCACGCTCGCGCGGGCGGCGACCGTAGTCGGCGCTTGCACGATGTAGAGCCTCGCTGCAGCGTTGGCCGCCGGCGCCGCGGCGCCGAAGGCGAGGGCCAGGATCAGGGTCCGGACGGGGCTGGGAATGCGCATCGGAGTGCTCTTGGAGGTATTTGTTGTCTGCGGCGCATTCTCGGCGTCTGTGACCTCCGTCGCAGTCGAGTCGGGCGCAGCGACCTGCGCCGTACTCGTGACTTCGGTCACATAATGACCCGTCAAATCGCGCGGCAGAGACCCCCGATGTAACTCATTCCGCCGCTCGTGCCACGCTGGCGGGCTGCGAGTCGGTTATGTCCAATTCATCCTGTTGATAGAGATCACCGCTGCCGTAGCAGCAACCGAGCTCGAGCAGCGCGTCTCGGGTGGCGGCATCGTCGACCCCGGTCGCTATGGGCACGAGGCCCAGGGCAGTCGCCATCTCGATGCCTGCCTGGCAGACCTTGCGGGCTACCGGGTCGGTGCGCAGCGCAGCCACCCACGCGCGGTCGAGCTGCAGACCCCAAAGAGGCGCGCGGGCGAGTGAGTCCAGCGAGCCGATGCCGCGGGCCACCTCGTCGACCACCAATCGCACGCCGACGCGTTTCAGGGCTTCCGCGTGTGACTGCTCGCGGGTGATGAAGACTTTCTCGGCGATTCTCAGCTCGAGCCGCTCCGCGGGTATGCCGCCGTCGGTGACCAGTCGCGATACGTCGTTCAGGAACTCTTCGTGCATGACGTGATGTCGCAGGGCGCCGAACGAGATGCAGACCTCCGGCTCGCAGCGGGCAGCCAGCGCGGCGAAATCGCTGCGCAGATGCGCGAGGACGGCCCGGGACAACGAGGCCGCGAGTCCGGTGGCGGCGGCGAGGCGCAGGAATTCAGTGGGTCGGATCTCGCCGCGCAATGGGTGTTGCCAGCGCAGATAGCCGACACAGGCGGCGAGGCGCCCGCTCTGCAGATCGTGGCGACCGGTATAGCGCAGGCGGATATCACCGTTGGCGATCGCATTGCGCAGCTCGCGCGTCAAGTCGATGCGCGCGAGGGTACGTAGCTTCATGGTATCGGTGAAGAAACGGACCCCGTGCGCGGACCCGGATCGGCGGGCCTCCATCGCTGCGCCACGCGCCTGCTCCAACAGGAGCTTGGGTGTGGAGGCGTCCTGCCCGAGAATCGCGACGCCGGCGTGCGGAGTCAGGTGAAATTCAGCATCACCGGTGCGGACGGGCTCTCGCAGGCTGGCGCAAACCTCCGCCACGCATGCCTCGATCGCGTCCCGGTCGGCACTCTCGATCACGATGGCAAGCAGGCCCTCGCTCAGCTGGCCGAGGTACCACGATGGGTTGGCTCCGGCGGATCCGCTCGGCGATGGGCTTGGCAGCCTGCGGATCGCCGCGCTCATCACTTGCTCCGAGACCTGGGAGGCGAGCACTTGCGCGATGTCCGTGATGCCATCTATGTGGATGACGGCGAGTGCGATGGGCGTCTCGCGCAGGGCGGCCCATGACATCGATTCCTTGAACCGCTGCAGGAACCCACGCCGGTCGAGCCTGGGCGCGGGACGCACTCCGCTGTCCGATGCTTCGTCCGCCAGCGCGCCGCCGGGCGCCCGGATGATGCAGACCGCACGCTCGGGGCCGTGGGGCGACACCTGCACGGTGTACTCGCCGCCACCACTCACGAAACGGGCTTCGACAGGCATGCGCTGCGCTATCGATTTGCGCGTCAGTTGCCGCAGCAATGCGGCGATGGGCGCGGGCCAGCAGGCTTCCAGAGGCTTGCCGGTGGCTTGCGCAGGGAGGCGCAGGCTACCCGTGTCGCGGCCTCCGCCCTGGGCCGCCACGACACCGTCCCGGCCAATGAGCAGCACCAGATCCGGCAGCGCCGCGAGCAACCCCTCGGCGGCATGCGGCGGCGACGCGGCGGCGCCTGCCTCGGCACGGAGGGGCTTGTTGGACTTGGCGGAAATGGGATCGCTCCCGGATTACGTAAAGGATCGGGCGAGCAGCGGGCCTGGTGCCACCATGCTCGGCCAAGAGTAGCCGCAGCCCTTTGATCGAGTCCGGGACGCAGCTCGGATTACGCCCTCCACCTTGCGTGACCGCCGTCACGCCCTGCCGCCGCCATCGGCGCCCATCCGCGCCCGCGCGCGGGCTCGTGTCTCGGCTACGTTCAGGAGTCCGCGCGATGCGACGGAAGCGTGAAGTCCGATGACGCCTTCGATGGCGCAAGCACGTAATTTCCTGGCCTTCATGCACAGGATCGTATTCAGCCCCGGAAGATCACGCGGAGCGGCGGCCACTTTTGGACGGGCCGTCCTCCTCGGCCTGACGCTGTGGGCCGCGAGCCCGCCGGGTTGGGCCGACTGCTTTCCCGTATCCGACGCCGCGTACGTGAAGCTCGATCCCCTGGTGGACAGGAACGCCCGCGACGCCCTCACCGCGGTAGCGGCACCCCTCCACGCGCTCGAGGGCGCCAGCAAAGTGGCGTCTCCCCGCCAGCTCGCGGCCCTCTACGCCGTGCAGGCGGATGCCTACAGTATCCTCGAGCTCGACCACGAAGCGCTCACGGCTGCGGGCAAGGGGCTGGCGCTCGTCAGCGGACCGACGGATCCCCTGCGTCTGGAATTACTCTCGACGGCCGCCCTCAACATCTACACTCAGGACGGCATCCTTCATGCAATCGGCACGGTCGAAGCGGCCCGTCGCGCGCAGCCTCAGGATTCTCCCTCCAGCCTCTGTCTCGAGATCAGTCTCGGCATCCTGGAGCGCCGCGCAGGCGAGAATGCGCTCGCCACCCGGATGCTGACGCAGGCCTACCATGACAGCGAGACGCGCCCCCGCGCCGAAGCCCATTCCGAGGCGGCCATCGAGCTGTCCTCGGCCTTGCGCGGACTCGGCGATTACGGTGACGCGCTCATGCTGGTGCGCGAGAAGATCGCCTGGGATGCCGCCCAACACGACTCGCTCGCGCTGTCGGTGTCCTATTACATCGAGGCCGAGATCCTCGACGCCATGCGCCGCTTCCACGCCGCGATCGCCACCTTCGAGCGCGCGCGCAGCATCAGCGTTTCGCTCGGCGACCGCCAGGGTGTTGCCTTCTCGGACATGCGGGTCTGCCAGTCCCTGATCGAGCTGAATCAGTATCGGGAGGCGCGGCCGCGCTGCGGCGACGCCGCGCGGGTGTTCGCCGCCAGCATGACCACCGACGTGTTGAAGCAGACTCAGGAGTATCTGGCCGAGATCGATCTGCACGACGGCCACGCGCAGCAGACGCTCGGGATCCTGAACCAGGTGCTCGACCACGACGGCAGCGACATGGATACCGGCGCGGTGGCTACCGCATACCGGGCACGCGCGCAGGCGTTCGCCGCGTTGCACGATTACCCCAGCGCATACCGCGACCTGGCGGAGTATCTGCAGCGCTACCGGGCGGAAAACCTGGCGCGCAGCCGGCGGTTGCAGCAAACCGTCAGGGAGCGCTTCCTGGCCGAGCAGGAAATCGCCCGCAATGTCGTCCTGCAGCATCAGCTCGAGCTGACACGCGCCCGCGCCACGCGCCAGACCGAGACGCTGCGTTGGGTTGCCGCTGCCGGCACGGCGGGCGTGCTCGTGATCGCCCTCCTGTCCTACATTCTCATCACCTATCTGCGCCATCGGCGCCAGCTGATGCGTCTCGCCAGGGAAGACAATCTCACGGGGCTGCCGAACCGCGGCCACGCCGCCGCACTGGCGACGGCGGCGTTGGAAGCCGCGGCCGAACAGCACCGGCCGCTCACAGTCGCAATCATCGACCTCGATCACTTCAAGAACATCAATGACCGCTGCGGCCATGCGGCCGGTGACTACGTGCTGAGGGAGTTCGCCCGCATGAGCCGCGACTCGCTGCGCACCGGTGACGTTCTCGGGCGTTGGGGGGGCGAGGAGTTCCTGCTCATCCTGCCCGACACGACGCTCGATGCAGGGCTTGCCAGCGTCGAGCGCTTGCGCGTGCTGGCTCTCGCGATTCAGGTGCCGTCATCGACACCCGCTGATCCGGTCCGCGTCACCTTCAGCGCGGGACTCGCCACGACCGCGGAGGGCGCACGCTCCCTCGATGAGTTCATCGCCCGGGCCGATGCCGCCCTGTACGAGGCCAAGCAC
Organism: Steroidobacteraceae bacterium; assembly: GCA_050738635.1. Classification (GTDB taxonomy): domain Bacteria; phylum Pseudomonadota; class Gammaproteobacteria; order Steroidobacterales; family Steroidobacteraceae; genus 13-2-20CM-66-19. The sequence goes on along the minus strand of JBOIAB010000295.1, from coordinate 1,011 downwards.
CAGGGCCGCGATCTGGTACGCATCGACAGCGAGAGCTACCGGAGCGCCTCGACGGGCGTGCGCCGCGCCCTGCACCTGCGGTAGGCCTTCTCCGGGGCGGGCAGCGCATGACAAATATCAGGCCGGCTCGTATCCTCCCGCCCAGACCATGAATTTCTGCAACCAGTGCGGCGCCCGGCTCGAGTTTCGCATACCGCCTGGCGATCACCTCGCGCGCCACGTCTGCGATGCCTGTGGGACCGTCCACTATCAGAACCCGCGGCTCGTCGTCGGTTGCGTCCCCGAGCACGAGGGCCGCATTCTTCTCTGCCGGCGCGCCATCGAGCCGCGCCGCGGCTTCTGGACCGTGCCGGCCGGCTTCATGGAAAACGGCGAGACTCTGCAGGAGGCAGCGGCGCGCGAGTCGCGTGAGGAGGCCTTGGCCGAGGTGGTGGTCGGCTCCCTCCTCACCGTCGTGCATGTGCTGCATGCGCAGCAGGTACACGTGTTCTTCCGCGCGGCCCTGCCCCGAGCAGAGTTCGGCGCCGGGACCGAGAGCCTGGAGGTCGAGCTGGTCCGCGCGGAGGAGATCCCCTGGCCGCAGCTCGCCTTCCCGAGCACCGAGTTCAGCCTGAGGCGCTACCTGGAGGATCGCGCCGCCAGCGTCGAGCCGCATCATTTCGCCTCGCTCGATCGGCGTCTCAGAGACTGAAGTCTGAGCTCATGCCTGGGGCGACTTTGCGGCCGCCCCGCCGCACATGGCAAAATACGTCTTTTCGGCGCGCTCGCCGGCGCGCGGTGTACACACCATGACCTTCGTCGTTACCGAAAACTGCATCAAATGCAAGTACATGGACTGCGTGGAAGTCTGTCCGGTGGACTGCTTTCACGAGGGACCGAACTTTCTCGCCATCGACCCGGATGAGTGCATCGACTGCACCCTCTGCGAGCCCGAGTGCCCGGCCGAGGCCATCTTCTCCGAGGAGGAGCTGCCCCCCGGTCAGGAGCAGTTCAAGAAGCTCAATGCGGAGC
>JBOIAB010000294.1:0-2041 GCA_050738635.1 Steroidobacteraceae bacterium | reverse complement strand
GAGTAGGCGTCCTTCATGATGAACTCGCGCGCGCGCATGACGCCGAAGCGCGGGCGGATCTCGTCGCGGAACTTGGTCTGCACCTGATAGAAGTTCACCGGCAGCTGGCGATAGCTCTTGATGTCGCGGCGGACGATGTCGGTGATGACTTCCTCGTGGGTGGGACCGGCCACGAAATCGCGCTCATGGCGGTCCTTGAAGCGCAGCAGCTCCGGGCCGTAGTCCGTCCAGCGGCCGGACTCCTGCCACAGCTCAGCGGGCTGGAACACCGGCATGATGACCTCGAGCGCCCCCGCCCGGTCCATTTCCTGGCGAATGATGGTCTCCGCCTTGCGCAGGGTCTTGAGCCCCATCGGCAGCCAGCTGTAGAGGCCCGCGGCCTCCCGCCGGATGAGCCCCGCGCGCAGCATCAGCTGATGGCTCAGCACTTCGGCCTCTGCCGGGGTTTCCTTGGCGGTGTTGATCGGGTACTGCGAGAGCCTCATCGGCGCGGGTCTTTTTGCTCAGGTTGAAGAGTCCCCCATCTTATCAGGAGACCACCTGTTAAAATTCGCCTCCCCTTGCCCTAGGTGGCCGTCCCGAGTGCCGAGCTAGTCTTGACTCCCCCGAGCCCGATCCCCGAGAGTGACCTCAGCGTGGAGCCGGATACAGACAACGAGGTCAAGCTGCGGCGCAAGGGGATCTATCTCCTGCCGAACCTGCTGACCACGGGCTGCCTCTTCTCGGGCTTCTACGCCATCGTCGCCGCGATCGACAAGCATTTCGCGCCGGCGGGCATGGCCGTGTTCGTGGCGATGATCTTCGACACCCTGGACGGGCGCATCGCGCGGCTGACCCGCACGGAGAGCGCTTTCGGCAAGGAATACGACAGCCTGGCGGACATGGTCTCCTTTGGCCTTGCCCCGGCCATCGTCGCCTATCAGTGGGGCGTCGTGCGGATCGCGGAGTTCGGCCATGAATGGGGGCGTTTCGGCTGGCTGGCGTGTTTCTTCTACGCCGTTGCGGCGGCGCTTCGCCTCGCGCGCTTCAACGCGCGTGCCCCGACGGCCGATAAGCGGTATTTCGAAGGGCTGCCGAGCCCGTCCGCTGCCGCCATTGTGGCCGGCTTCGTATGGGCTTCCAGCCATTGGCACGAGCCCGGCCTCACCGGGCTCATCGCGGCCTTCTCGGTGACCGCGGTGGCCGGCGCGCTCATGGTGAGCCGCTTCGGCTATCCGAGCTTCAAGCAGTTCAATATCGACCGCCGCGTTCGGTTCATGTCCCTGCTGCTGGTGGTCCTCATCGTCGTTCTGATCGCGGTCGTGCTGAATGCCACCGATCCGCCGACATTGCTGCTGGTGATCTTCGGCACGTATGCGGTGTCGGCGCCCATCATCTGGCTGGTGCGTCGCCTGCGCCGATTGCGGCGCGTCGCTTCCTGATGGACCGCGCGCTGCGCGCCGAGTACCTCCGGGCGCTCGACATCGACGTCTGGGTGCCGCGGGCCGGCATCGCCGGCACCAGCGCGCAAGCCATCACCGAGCCGGCGACCGCGGGTGAACCCATGGCGCAGGCCCCACAGGGCCAGGACCCGGGATGGACCGAGCACTGGGAGTCGCTGCGGGCGGAGGTCCTGCGGTGCACGCGATGCAGCCTGCACGCAGGGCGTACCCAGGGCGTTTTTGGAGCGGGCAATCCCCGGGCCGAATGGATGGTGATCGGCGAGGCGCCCGGGGCCGAGGAGGACCGCCGCGGGGAGCCCTTCGTCGGCCGCGCGGGACAGTTGCTCGATGCGATGTTGCGCGCCATCGGCCTCAGCCGCGCGCAGAACGTCTACATCGCCAACGTGCTGAAGAGCCGGCCGCCGAACAACCGCGATCCGCGCCCCGACGAGGTCGCCGCCTGCCTGCCATACCTTCGGCGCCAGATCGAGCTGGTACGGCCGCGCCTGCTGCTGGCGGTGGGCCGCATCGCGGCCCAGAACCTGCTGGCGACCGAGGAGTCTTTGAGCCGCCTGCGCGGCCGGGTGCATCGGTTCGGTGAGCTGAACACGCCTGTCGTG
>JBOIAB010000293.1:0-17332 GCA_050738635.1 Steroidobacteraceae bacterium | reverse complement strand
GATGAGAACACGGAGCTGTGGCTGCAGCACCTGCGGGATGACGCCTACGTCAAGGTCATGACGGGCTGACAGGCCGCCGGACCACGTGTGCCGCGCATCGCGCTGACCTCGGGGGAGCCTGCGGGCATCGGCCCGGATGTGTGTCTCGCCGTCGCAGCGCGCCAGCTCGACTGCGACCTCGTGTGTCTGGGTGATCGGGAACTGCTCGCCGAGCGCGCCCGCACGCTCAAGATCAACGTCGAACTACGCCCATACGACCAGGCATCCCACCGCCACGTACCTGGAACACTCGCGGTGGAGCATCATCCGCTGCAAGCGCCGACCGTCGCGGGCCGACTCGACGCGCGTAACGGTCCTTACGTCCTGCATCTGCTGGAGCGAGCCTGCGACGGCGCCCTCAACGGCGAGTTCGCCGCAATCGTCACGGCGCCGGTCCACAAAGGAGTGATCAACGACGCAGGCATTCCCTTCACCGGCCACACGGAGTTCCTGGCGGATCGCACCCGCGCACCGCGGCCGGTGATGATGTTGACGACGGCATCCCTGCGGGTTGCGCTTGCCACGACGCACCTGCCGCTTGCGCGTGTGAGTGCCGCGGTCACTGCCGACCTGCTCTGCGAGGTGTTGGAAATCATCGACCGGGACCTTGCCCGCTGGTGGGGCATCGATCGGCCGCGGATCGCCGTCTGCGGGCTCAATCCCCACGCCGGCGAGAGCGGCCATCTCGGCGATGAAGAGATCAGGGTTATCACGCCGGCGCTGGCGCGCATGCGCGAGCGGGGGTTGCGCATCTCGGGCCCGTTGCCCGCGGACACCGCTTTCGTGCCGCGCGTACTCGCCGATTTCGACGTGGTGCTCGCGATGTACCACGACCAGGGCCTGCCGGTGATCAAGCACTCCGGATTCGAGAGCGCCGTGAATGTAACGCTCGGCCTCCCGATCCTGCGTACCTCAGTCGACCACGGCACCGCGCTCGACCTCGCGGGCACCGGCCTCGCGGATGTGGGAAGCATGGCGGCGGCAATCGACCTCGCGGTGCAGCTCGCCTCGCGGAGCGAGTGATGCGTCCGGCAGGCCTGGAGAGCAGGCCCAGAAAACGCTTCGGCCAGCACTTCCTGCACGATCCGGCGGTGATCGAGCGGATCGCCGCCGCGATTGCGCCGCAAAGCGGCGATGCCGTGGTCGAGATCGGTCCCGGTCGCGGCGCGCTCACCGGCCGGCTGCTCGCGTCCGACTGTGGCTCGCTCGATGCGATCGAGATCGACCGCGATCTCGCGGCGCTGTTGCGCGCGGAATGGGGCAACGACGCACGCTTCCACCTGCACAATGAGGATGCGTTGCAGTTCGACTTCGGTGCCCTGGGACGCCATCGCGGCTGCAGATTGCGCGTCGTCGGCAACCTTCCTTACAACATCTCCACGCCGCTGCTCTTCCATCTGCTGCAGAGCGTGAGCGAGATCCATGACCTGCACGTAATGTTGCAGCGCGAGGTGATCGCACGCATGGCTGCCCAGCCCGGCGATCGCGCGTATGGACGTCTGACGGTGATGCTTGCCCCGTGGGTGCGGGTCGAGCGGCTGTTCGATGTCGGCCCCGGGGCCTTCCGGCCGCCGCCACAGGTATGGTCGGCCGTCGCGCGGCTCGAGGTCCGGACCGGACCGGCGTTTCCGCTCTGCCCGGCGTTCGCCGCCGTCGTGGCGGCGGCCTTCTCGCACCGTCGCAAGACCCTGCGCAATGCGCTGCGCGGGCTCGCCACCGCGGAGCAGATCGAAGCCTCCGGGGCGGATCCGTCGGCCCGGCCGGAGACGATTTCCCCTGCCCTCTTCAATGCCATCGCGGGCAAGGTGAAGCTGCCGTCCGGCTGAGTTAGGATGCGCCGGGCACCCGTCCGTGCCTATTGGCAACCAGAGACCTTGCGAGGGCCGGCCCATGTCCAAATATCCCTATCGTCGCATCCTGCTCGTCGTCGACCTCACCGAGGACAGCCTGCAGATCGGCAGCCGTGCGCGCGATCTCGCGGCGACTGTCGGCGCCGAGCTGGAGCTGCTGCACGTTGTGGAATTCATGCCGGTCGAGCCGATGGGCGAGACCATCATGCCGGCCGTGCGCATCGAGGACGAGTTGCTTGTGCGCGCACGCCAGCGCCTTACCGCGCTCGCGAAGGATCTCGGCCTGCCGGACGCCGTCCATCGCGTGGAGTCCGGGAACGTGAAGGCGGAGGTCGTACGGGTCGCCCGTGAGCGACAGGTCGATCTCATCGTGCTCGGCAGCCGCGAGCGCCACGGCCTGTCGATTCTGGTCAATTTCACCGAGGACACCGTCCTGCACGCCGCGCCCTGCGACGTGCTGGCGGTCCGGGTCGGCAAGACCACGCCCGGGTAAAATCGAGCGCATGAGCCAGGAGCCGCACATGATCCGTGTCGAGGTCACGACGAGCTACCTCGACGAGCAGTCGAGCCCCAGCGAGCAGCGATATGTCTTCTCGTACACCATCACCATCCGCAACGAGGGGCAGCGCGCGGCAAAGCTGCTGACGCGGCACTGGATCATCACCGACGCAAACGGGCGGGTGAAGGAAGTTCGCGGCGAGGGCGTCGTCGGCGAGCAGCCTCACCTGGAGCCGGGCCAGGGCTTTCGTTACTCGAGCGGCGCGGTGCTCGAAACCCCGGTAGGGACCATGGAAGGCAGCTATCAGATGGTGGACGCCGACGGACAGCACTTCGACGCGCCCATCCCACCCTTCCGGTTGGCGATACCCGGAATCCTGCAGTGAGCCGCTATGCCATCGGCGACATCCAGGGCTGCTGCGATGAGCTGCGGGCACTCCTCACCCGGATAGGCTTCTCCGCCGATCGCGACCGGCTGTGGCTGGTCGGCGACCTGGTGAATCGCGGCCCGCAATCGCTCGAGGTGCTGCGCTTCGTGCGCGCACTCGGCGACAACGTGGTCGTCGTTCTCGGCAACCACGACCTGCACCTGCTGGCCGTCGCCTGTGGCTGCCGCACTGTCCGCCGTTCCGACACGCTGGATGAAATCCTGCAGGCACCCGACCGCGATACGCTGCTCGAGTGGCTTGCGACCCGGCCGCTGGCTCATTACGAGGCGGGAGACCTCCTCGTACATGCCGGCGTCGTTCCACAGTGGACGGTGGAGACGACGCTGAGTCTGGCACGCGAGGTTGAGCTCGCGCTGCGTGACGATCCCCGCCACCTCTTCGAGCACATGTACGGTGACGAGCCGGACCTCTGGAGCCCGGATCTCGTGGGTCCGGATCGCCTGCGCTTCGCGATCAACGTGTTGACACGCATGCGCGTCTGCACGAAAGAGGGACGTATCAACCTGCGTTTGAAGGGGAAGCCGCCGGCGCCCGGCTCTTCGTGGCTGCCCTGGTTCGATGTCGAGAGCCGCCGGACGCGCGGCACTCGTGTCATCTTCGGTCACTGGTCGGCGCTCGGGCTGGTCATGCGCGCGGGTGTCATCGGGCTCGACTCCGGCTGCGTGTGGGGTGGCACGCTCACGGCGATCGATCTCGACGACAAGGGGTCCGGCGGGCCCTCGCCGATCGCGGTGTCGTGCGCCGGTTATCAATCGCCTGACGAATGAGGAGGTCGGCATGAAGCCCCTGCAAGCATTCAACCTTCAGCGCTGGATCGACGCGCACCGCCACGTCCTCAAGCCGCCGGTGGGCAACAGGCGGGTGTTCGAGGACGGCGACTTCATCATCATGGTGATCGGCGGTCCCAACTCACGCCAGGACTATCACCTCGACCCGGGACAGGAATTCTTCTATCAGCTCGAGGGCGACATCGTGCTGAAGACCATGCAGGACGGTCGCCCGGTGGACGTGCCGATACGCCAGGGAGAGGTCCTGCTGATCCCGCCGAACATGCCGCATTCACCGCGGCGGCCCGCCAACACGGTGGGCCTCGTCGTCGAGAGGCAGCGCAGGGCCGGGGAGCGCGATGGCTTCCAGTGGTACTGCGAGCGCTGCGGCAATCTGCTGCACGAGGAGTTCATCGAGCTGACCGACATCGAGAAGCAGCTGCCGCCGGTGTTCGAGCGCTACTATGCCAGCCGGGAACAGTGCACGTGCGCCCGCTGCGGCGCGGTGCAGGAGCGTCCCGCTTGAATGCACGATTGCAGTTGGATGGGCGTGAGGTCGTGATCGACCTCACGCAGCCGTTCGACTTGAGCGTGGAGATCGACTTCGAGGGGGCGCAAGTGCGCCACTTCGGCGCGCCACGCGCGAGCTCGCGCCCCTACTCGGTTCCGGGCTTCTCCGGATCTGTGACGCGCGGCGCGAGCTGCAACTGTGACTCGATCAGCGTGATTCCCCATTGCAACGGTACTCACACCGAGAGCGCGGGCCATCTGACACGGGAGCCGCTGCATGCGCAGCGCATCGTGCCGCGCGGCCTGCTGCCGGCAGTGCTCATCTCCGTTGCGCCCGTGGCCTGCGACCTGACACGCGAGAGCTCGGACCCCGCGCCGCACGGGGGCGATAGCCTGGTGACGCGCAATGCGCTGCAAACGGCGTGGCCGCAGCTGCCATTCACGCCGCGAGCGTTGGTGATCCGTACTCTTCCCAACGAGCCCGAGAAGCGCACGCGCGATTATACGGATATCACTCCGCCTTACCTGACGCGCGAGGCGGCGCAATACCTGGTGGAGCGCGGCATCGAGCATCTGGTGGTGGATCTACCCTCGATCGACCGCGGACACGACGAGGGTCGATTGACGGCGCACCGGCTCTTTTTCGGGCTCTCACCGGGGGAAGCGGCCCTGGCCCGCGCAACGCGATCGCAATGCACGGTTACAGAACTGGCGTACGTTCCAGACGATGGCACCGACGGCCCGTATCTCCTCCAGTTACAAGTGCCCGCGATCAATGGCGATGCCGTACCTAGTCGGCCGCTGCTTTATCGGCTAGCCGCCTGAGCGCATGTCATGACCTACGAGCCGACTCTGGAGTATGCCCGCCGTCTCGACGAGGCAGACCCGCTGCGTGGCTTTCGTGAGCGTTTCGCGATGCCTCGTGGCGTGCGCGGCGAGGCACTGGTGTACCTGTGTGGGCACTCTCTTGGGCTCATGCCAGTGGCGGCCCGCGGCATCGTCATGGAAGAGCTGGACGACTGGGCGCAGCTCGCGGTCCTTGGGCACGAGCATGCGCACCGACCGTGGATCCGCTATGACGAGAACCTTCGCGGCGGTCTTGCAAGACTCACGGGCGCGCGTCCCGCGGAAGTCGTGGCGATGAGCTCGCTGACGGTGAACCTACATCTGCTGCTCGCGGCGTTCTATCGCCCGAGCGGCGAGAGGCGCCGCATCCTCATCGAGGCCGGCGCGTTCTCCTCCGATCGTCACGCCGTAGCTTCGCAGATCGCCTGGCACCGGCTCGATGTCGGCAACGCGCTGATCGAGCTGTCCCCGCCCGCAGGCATGGATACCATCCCGGAGGAATCGATCGAGGCATACCTCGAGGAACACGGGGCGGAGGTGGCGCTCGTCCTATGGCCCGGAGTGCAGTACAGAACCGGGCAGGCCTTCGATGTCGGCAGAGTCACGCGTGCGGCGCGTCGTGCCGGCTCCGTTGTCGGGATCGATCTCGCGCACGCCGTCGGCAACATGCCGCTCGCCATGCATGACATCGACGCGGACTTTGCCGTGTGGTGCAGCTACAAATACTTGAATGGCGGTCCCGGGGCGATCGGCGGCTGCTTCGTCCACGAGCGGCACGATCGTCCTCATCTTGCCGGCTGGTGGGGACACGAGCCTGCGACCCGATTTCAGATGCGGCCCGAGTTCAAGCCTGCTCCCGGCGTTGCGGGCTGGCAGATCAGCAACCCGCCCATCCTCTCCGCCGCGCCCCTCATCGCCTCGCTCGCGCTCTTCGAGCAGGCGGGAATGCAGCGGTTGCGGCAGAAGTCGCTGCTACTCACCGGCTATCTGGAATATCTACTCGATCGCCTGGCGTCCGACATCGCGCTCATAACACCGCGGGCGGCCGACTCACGCGGCTGTCAGCTGTCCATTCGCGTCAACGGCCCGCATGGCCGCGGACAACGCGTATTCGACGCTCTGACCGGCCAGGGCGTGATCGGCGACTGGCGCGAGCCCGATACGATCCGCCTCGCTCCGATTCCACTGTATAACAGCTTCGCCGATGTATTTCAGGGCGCCCAGGCGCTCGTGCAGGCTCTGCGCCTCGAGCCGTGACACCCCCGCTCGATCGACCGGTCAACGTCGTCGGCGCAGGTCTCGCGGGTGCGCTCCTTGCCGTCCTGCTGGCACGCCGCGGATTCGCTGTCGAAGCCTACGAGCGCAGGGCCGATCCACGGGACGCCGAGAGCGAGCGCGGCCGCTCCATCAACCTCGCGCTCGCGGCACGTGGCATTGCTGCACTGGAGCGTGCCGGTGTCATGGAGCGTATCCGGCCGCTTCTGATCCCTATGCAGGGGCGGATGATTCATTCGCTATCGGGTGACACGCAGCTCCAGCCCTACGGCCAGCGGCAGGAGGAAGTCATCTACTCCGTCAGCCGCGCCGATCTCAACTGCGTGCTGATCGAGGAAGCGGCGCGACATGCGTGCGTGCGACTGCGATTCCGGCAGATCTGTACGGCCGCTCAGCCGAGTGGTGCGCTGCGCTTGCACGACGCGGGTACAGGGAGCGAGTGCAATGTGCCGATTGCACCGACCTTCGCCACCGATGGCGCCGGATCGGCCGTGCGCTCCAGCCTCGCCCGCGCAGGCCTCGTCAGCGTGCGTGAGGACCGGCTCGATCACGACTACAAGGAGCTGACCATCCCAGCGACAGGCAACGGACGTCATGCGATGGACCCGCATGCACTTCATATCTGGCCGCGCGGCGGCTTTATGCTCATCGCCCTGCCCAACACCGACGGCAGCTTTACGGCCACGCTCTTCCTGGCGCGCAGCGGCCGTGACAGTTTCGACTCACTGACCGGCCCGGAGCATGTGCGGGCGCTGTTCAAGAGCCAGTTCGCCGACGCGATGCAACTCATGCCGCGTCTCATCGAGGACTTCACCGCCCATCCTCAGGGTCAATTGGGCACCGTGTATACGAAGCCCTGGCACATCGGCGGCCGGGTGATGCTGCTCGGCGATGCTGCACATGCCATTGTCCCCTTCCATGGCCAGGGAATGAATGCAGCGTTCGAAGATTGTCTCGTCCTCGACGACCTGCTCGACCGGCACGACAGCTGGGATGCGTTGTTCGCGCGGCTCGAGCAGTCTCGACTGCCCGACACCGCCGCCATCGCGCAGATGGCGCTCGAGAACTACGTCGAGATGCGCGACACCGTGCGCGATCCAGGCTACCTACGCCGCAAGGCGCTCGCCATGGAGCTGGAGCGCCGTTTCCCCGAGCAGTTCATCCCGCGCTACTCCATGGTGATGTTTCACCCGGAAATCTCCTACACCGAGGCACTGCGGCGGGGGCGCGTCCAGCAGAGCATCCTGGACGACCTGGACGACGGCAACTCACTGGAAGGAGTGAATTTCGGCTTGGCCCGAAAGTTGATTGCCAATCGCTTGAGCTGAGGGCGCAGCGGCGCCACACCCCGACCCCGTCAGTGCCCGTGCGGGCTGCCGAACATAATCGCTAGAATCGCTCCCGCAATAGTAGCCGCTGATGAGATCACGGTAAGCCACACGGCAAACCGGCGCGTATACAGTGCTTCGAGCTTACTCTCGAATCTCGCTTCAAGCCTCTCGGCTTTGGCATCCAGCTTGGCTTCCCGCGTTTCCAGCCTTTCATCCTGCCTCTCGAACCTGGCATCCAGCTTCTCGAGCACGGTTACCAGTTTGCCGTCCTGCTTCTCGGACTTTTCATCCTGCCTCTCGAACCTGGCATCCAGCTTCTCGAGCACAGTTACCAGTTTGGCATCCTGCTTCTCAAACTTCTCATCCTGACTCTTGAACCTGGCATCCAGCTTCTCGAGCACGGTTACCAGTTTGGCATCCTGATGCTCAAACTTCGCATCCAACTTCTCGAGCACCGTTGCCAACTTCGCATCTTGCCTCTCGAATCTCTCATCCTGCTTTAGGAATCTTTCATCCTGTTTCAGGAATCTGGCGTCCAGCTTCGCATCCAGCTTGTCGAACCTCTGATCCATCGACTTGCGCAGATCCCGAAGATTGACCTCGACGCCAGCGAGGCGGGGGTTGAGCTGCGCGACTTCTCTCTCGATACTCGCGACCCGTGGCTCGAGCCGCACGACATCGTCTTCCACGGGAAACTCCTCTTTGAAGACATGCATACGTGCCCCGCCCTCCATACCGCGTCGAGACACCAGTGACACGACATTAAAGCATGTGCGCAGCGATCGGAGAAGCCGCAAATCTGTGTGAATTCAGAAGTTTCGTCGAGTATTGCCGTCGTTGATTCCGTTATGCACAACGTTAACCCTCACGTTTGCATACGCGTCCATGCGCACGTCCTGTCCGCTATATCTCCGGCACCACGATTGCGTAAGTTGACTTCACTTCCTCCATGACGAAATACGTGTGCGTTTGCTGCACGCCGCGTACGGAGGCGATGCTGTCGCCAAGAACGGTGCGATAGGTCTCCATGTCCTTGACGCGTACCTTGAGCAGGTAGTCGAAGCCGCCCGCGACCATATGGCACTCCATGATCTCGTCATGGGCCCGCACCACTTCCTTGAAATGTTCGAAGGCCTCCGGTGTCGTGCGATCGAGTGAAACCTCCACGTAGGCCAGCAGACCGAGCCCGAGCTTCCGTGGATTGAGGCGTGCGAAATAGCCATCGATGAATCCGCCGGCCTCGAGCCGCCGCACTCGCTCCAGCGTCGGGGTGATCGTCAGATTGATCTCCCGCGCGAGCTGCGAGACCGGGATGCGGCCGTCCTGCTGCAGCCGCGCGAGAAGCTTTCGGTCTATCCGGTCGAGCCGACGCTCACCGGGCGGCTGGTTCTGCTGTGCAGGGGGTGTTTTAGCAGCCATGACAGCAAAGATTACTGCTAATAGGGCCAAAACGGAAAACTATCCTCTGCTATGCAGGATATCATAAGCATAATAAACTACTTGATCCGGAATCTCCGATCATCATGGCTGCCGTCCCCAAGCCCCGCGCGAGCCACCCGCCTCCGGAGAGCGAGCGCCTCGACAGCTTGCGACAGCGCATCCGCACGGCCACGTTTCGGCCGGAGCCGGAAGCCGTCGCCGAGATGCGCAAGGAGTTGCTTCCGCTGACGAGCCAGCTCGAGGCCGCGCGCCGCCGCGCCATGCTCTGGGTCGAGGCGGCACGCGCGCACTCGCGGTCCCGGCCGCTCGCCGAATCGCTCCTCGACCAGTTTCCGCTCGACAGCCGCCAGGGAAAGGCGCTCATGAGCCTCGCCGAGGCGCTGCTGCGCACGCCTGATCCGCGCTGCGCCGATCGCCTGATCGCCGAGCGGCTGGCCGCCCTGCGCGAAGTCGGCGTGAAGAGCTCCGATCTGACCGTCCGCATGTCCATGGCGTTGCTGGGTACCGCCAGCCGCCTTTTGCCGGATGCAGGCGCCGCGCTCGCGGGAAATGCCGGCCGTCCGTTCCTCACCCCGGTCATGGCGCCGCTGGTACGCGGCGCGCTGCGGCGCGGCATGCGGATGATGGGACACGCATTCATCGTCGGGGAATCGATCCAGTCGGCCCTCGCCCGCGGCCAACGCGACTCCGAGCTCGCGCTCTGCTCCTTCGATGTACTCGGGGAAGGCGCCCGTTCCGACAGCGACGCGCAGCGCTACTTCGTCGCCTATGAGAATGCGACCGACGCCTTGCGGCCGCAGCCGCCCGGCTCCGTTCATCGGCGGTCCGCCATTTCCGCGAAGCTCTCCGCGCTCGAGCCACGGTACTCATTGACGCAGCATCCCAGAGTCATGGAGAGCCTCGTGCCGCGGATGCTCTCCCTGGCCCGCCGCGCCAGTAGCGCCGGCATCGCGATGACCATCGACGCCGAGGAAGCGGATCGACTCGATGTGTCGCTCGATATCGTCGAGGCTCTGGCACGTGATGCCGACACGCGGGCGTGGGACGGCCTGGGGCTTGCGGTTCAGGCCTACGGCCGGCGCGCGCCGCTGGTGTTGGATTGGGTCGCGGAGCTCGCCAGGGTGACCCGCCGGCGCATGACGGTGCGCCTGGTCAAGGGCGCGTATTGGGACGCGGAGATCAAGCGCGCCCAGGAGCGCGGCCTCGACAGCTTCCCCGTCTACACCTCGAAAATCGCGACCGACGCCAGTTACCTGCTATGCGCACGGCGGCTGTTCGGCGCGCCGGATGTCATCTACCCGCAGTTCGCGACGCACAATGCGCTGACTGTGGCGGCGGTGCTGGCAATGGCGCCGAAGGGCGCAAATTACGAGTTTCAGCGCCTCCACGGCATGGGGACGGCGCTCTACGATGCGGTACGCGCCGACACGCGCGACTTTCCCCCCGTGCGCGTTTACGCGCCGGTGGGCACGCACGAGGAGCTGCTGCCTTATCTCGTGCGCCGGCTGCTCGAGAACGGCGCCAACACCTCGTTCGTACACCATTTCCTCAACAAAGACATTCCAGTGGAGCAGGTCGTGGGCCAGACAATTCCCGCAGCTTCGGACGCCGGCAGTCCCTCGCGGATCCGCGAGCCTGGTCAGCTCTATGGCGCGCGGCGCAATTCCCGGGGCGCGGACTTCGGCAATCCGGCCGAGCTCGCGGAACTGCAGAACGAGCTCGAGCAGGCGGCGGGCACCTCTTACCTGGGTGGACCGCTGTTGAGCCACGGCGATGCAATCGAGGCCAACGTGCCAGTGTGCTCGCCGGCCAATGCAGCGGTAACGGTGGGCCTCACTCGCGATGCAACCGAGGCGGAGATCGCCGCCGCGATGGCGAGCGGTGCGCGGGCGCAACGCGCCTGGGACGCGACGCCCGCCGGACAGCGGGCTGCCTGCCTGGAGAAGGCGGCCGACCTGTTGGAAAGCCGACGCGGTATTTTCCTCCACCTGCTGGTGCGCGAGGCCGGGAAGACCCTGCCGGATGCGATCGCCGAGATTCGTGAGGCGGCGGATTTCTGCCGTTACTATGCGGCGCGCGGCCGTGACCTCTTCGCCGCGCCGCGGGAGCTCGACGGCCCGGTCGGCGAACGGAATCTGCTGTCCATGCAGGGCCGCGGCGTGTTTACCTGCATCAGCCCGTGGAATTTTCCGCTGGCCATCTTCACGGGACAGATCACCGCCGCCCTGATGGCCGGCAACGCCGTGGTTGCCAAGCCGGCCCCGGCCACGACACTGGTCGCGCATGCGATGACGCGACTGCTGCATGAAGCGGGAGTCCCGCGCGAGGTGCTGCAGCTCGCCCCGGCCGACGGTCCGCTCTTCGGCGCAACCGCTCTGACTCATCCGGCTCTCGCCGGTGTCGCGTTCACCGGCTCGACGGCCACGGCCGCGACCATCAACCGGACTCTCGCCGGACGGGAAGGGCCGATCGTGCCCCTCATCGCCGAGACCGGCGGTGTGAATGCGATGATCGTCGACGCGACCGCGCTGCCCGAACAGGTAGTCGATGACGTGATCGCCTCGGCGTTCACCAGCGCCGGGCAACGATGCTCGGCCCTGCGGGTGCTGTACCTGCAAGAGGAGATCGCGGACCGTGTCCTCGAGATGCTGATCGGCGCCATGAAGTGTCTGACCATCGGCGACCCCGGCGACCCGGCGACGGACGTTGGTCCGGTCATTTCGGCGGATGCGCAGCAGCGCTTGGAGAGGCACGCGGAGCGGATGACGCGCGCGGCGAAACCGCTCTACGCCTGTACGGTGGCGCACTGCGAACAGAGCGGCCACTTCTTCGGCCCGCGGCTGTTCGAGCTCGACTCGCCCGACCAGCAGAAGACCGAGGAGTTCGGCCCGATCCTGCACGTGTTCCGCTACCGTGCCGAGGAGCTCGGCCGGGTGTTGGAAGCGGTCCGCTCCACGGGATTCGGCCTGACGCTGGGCGTGCACAGTCGGCTGGAGAGCATGGCGGAACACGCCTTCCGGGCGCTTCCGGTCGGCAACACGTACGTCAACCGCAACATGATCGGCGCGGTCGTCGGGGTGCAGCCGTTCGGCGGCCAGGGCCTCTCGGGCACGGGACCCAAGGCGGGCGGCCCGAACTACCTGCAGCGCTTCGCCACCGAGCGCACCCTGACCATCAACACCGCGGCGATCGGCGGCGCAGTCGAGCTGCTGTCCTAGGCCCGAAGAGCCTCGATCAGATCCGGGAAGGAGCTGATGGGCTCGCCGCACACGTTGCCGCGGCAGACATAGGCGACGGCGGCACCTCTGGGCACCTTCTCCGCGATTGCCGCTGGCAGGTCCGCGGCGTCTGCCGGTACGGCGAGCACCATCCGCCGCGGGGAATACAACCTGGCGAGCTCGCGCTGCCAGCTCTCGATCGTTGCGCGGTCGCCGCGCAGCACGACGATCTCGGGCGGATGCAACAGCTCCTCGAGGGCCATGAGCAGGCTCGTATGGCCCTGCGGATACCGTTCCATGACCGCCCATCCGGCGCGAACCGTCCGCTCCGCGGCTTCCAGGTAGCGCGGCTCGCCCAGAATGTATCCCATGCGCTGCAGCGCGAAGGCGGCGACACCGTTGCCGGCGGGAGTGGCATCGTCGCCGAAGAACTTCGGCCGGTGCATCAATTGCTCGTGATCATCCGAAGTGAAGAAGAAACCACCCGCGCGCTCATCGGTGTAGTGGCGCAGGATCACGTCCAGCAGTTCCTGGGCGAAGCGCAGCTCATCGGCGCGGAAGCGGATCTGCTGCAACTCCATGACGGCATCGGCGAGGAAGGCGTAATCGTCGAGATAGGCGTTCAGATGCGCGCGCCCATCGTTGTAGGTGGCAAGCAGCCGCCCGTCGCGCCACAGGGTGTGCCGCACGAACTCGAGTGCCCGGCCGGCGGAATCCTCCAGGTCGCCACGGCCGAGCGCGCGCGCCGCAACGGCCATGCCGCGGATCATGAGGCCGTTCCAGGAGGCGAGGATCTTGTCGTCGCGGCCGGGACGGACTCTGCCTTCCCGTAGCCGCAGCAATTTCTCGCGTGCGGTGCTCAGCATCGCCTCGACTGTCTGCGGCGGCTGCGCGAGCGTGGCGGCGATGTCCTCGACGGAGCGGCAGACGTGCAGATGCCAACGCCCCTCGAAGTTGGGCTCGCGATCGAGGCCGTACCGTGGAGCGAAGGCTGCGTACTCCGCCGCCGTCAGGGCCGAGAGGACCTCGTCCCGATTCCAGACGTAGAACTTGCCCTCGTGTCCTTCGGAGTCCGCATCCAGGCTCGAGTAATAACCACCCTCCGGCGACTGCATCTCACGGCGCACCCAGTCGGCAGTCTCCGCGGCCACCCGGCCATAGAAGGCATCGCCGGTCGCTACGTACGCGTCCGCGTACACTCCGAGGAGGCTGCCGTTGTCGTACAGCATCTTCTCGAAATGCGGGATCATCCAGTAGTCATCGACCGAGTAGCGGCAGAAGCCGCCCGCCAGCTGGTCGCTGATGCCGCCGTCGCCCATGCGCCGCAGTGTCAGGCCCGACATGTAAAGCGCATGCAGGTCCGGGGTATCGCTCTCGGCGCCGGCGCGCCACTCGCGCAGCAGCAGCTCGAGGGACTTCGGGTGCGGAAACTTGGGCGCGCCGCCGAAGCCGCCGAAGCGAGGGTCGAAGGTCCGCTCGAGCGTCTGGCGGCACAGGCGCAGCGGCGCATCGCTCACCTCCACTGTCGCTTCGGGAGGCGGTGGGTCGAGCTGCGCAAAAGCAGACAGCAGCGCCTCGTTCTGCTGGCGCAGCTCCGCCTCGTGCTCGCGGTAGTAGCGGGATACCCGCAGCAGCAGGTCCTTGAACGCGGGCAGACCGAAGCGCGCCTCCTTGGGAAAATAAGTTCCACCGAAGAACGGCCGCCGGTCATCGGGAGTCAGAAACATGGTGAGCGGCCAGCCGCCGGAGCGCTGCGTCAGCATTTGCTGCGCGATCTGGTAAATGCGGTCGACGTCCGGCCGCTCCTCCCGGTCAACCTTGATGTTGACATATTGCTCGTTGAGTACTTGCGCCGTCGCTTCGTCCTCAAAGCTCTCGGCGGCGAGCACGTGGCACCAGTGGCAGGCGGCATAACCGACGCTGAGATGGATGGGCTTGCCCTCGGTCTCCGCCCGGGCGAAGGCCTCCTCGCCCCATGGATACCAGTCGACCGGATTGTGCGCATGCTGGCGCAGGTACGGGCTGGTCTCGGCGCTCAGCCGGTTGGTGAATCTCGGGCTGCCGTCCGGGTTCAGGTGTCGGGTATCCATGCAGCCACGAAGAATACCCCCAAAGAATGCCGCACCGTCGATTCTGTATACTGCCGCCTCCGTCGAAGCACCCGTCGAGCCTGCCTTTGCCCTCTCCCTCACCCGTTCTCCGCGCCGATAGCGGCAGCGCCCGTGAGCTGCGCCTGAAGCGCGGCGAAGAGCGGCGCCTCGCCGCCGGGCATTTGTGGGTCTTCAGCAACGAAATCGATTCCGACGCCACACCGCTTGCGGCGTTCGCCCCGGGTGATCTCGCGCAGGTCATGTCGCAGCGCGGGCAGTTCCTCGGGCATGCCTACGTCAACCCACATGCGCTCATCTGCGCGCGCATCGTGAGCAGGAACCCGGCCCAGCCAATCGATCGCGAGCTCATCGATGCTCGCCTGCGGGCGGCGCTCACGCTACGGGAGCGACTCTACCGCGAGCCCTACTATCGACTCGTGTTCGGCGAATCCGACGGTTTGCCGGGACTGGTTCTCGACCGTTATGGCGATGTGCTGGTGGGACAGATCGCCACCGCCGGCATGGAGGCGTTGCAGGCGACGGTGACCGAAGCGGTGCGCGAGTCATTTTCGCCGACAGGGCTCTACTGGAAGAACGACTCCGCCGCGCGGCAGCTCGAGCAGCTGCCGCAAGTCGCCGCGGCAGCCTTCGGTGAAGTCCCGGAGGAGATCATGGCGGTCGAATCCGACCTTCGGTTCACGACGCCGCTGACGCACGGACAGAAGACGGGCTGGTTCTACGATCAGACTCACAACCGCGCGCGCCTCGTGCGCTACCTCTGGCCTCGGGCGCGGGTTCTGGATGTGTGCAGCTATGTGGGCGCATGGGGCATCACTGCGCTGAAGGCGGGTGCCGCCACAGCAAGCTGCATCGACTCCTCCGAGACCGCGCTCGAGTTCGCCCGCCGCAATGCGCAGGCGAACGGCGTCGCGCTGGAAACGATTCGTGCCGACGCGTTCGAGGCGATGAAGGCGCTTCACGATCGGGGTGAGCGCTTCGATGTCGTCGTGCTCGATCCGCCGGCCTTCATCAAGCGCAAGAAAGACATCCCGCAGGGTCAGGCCGCGTACCGCAAGCTCAACCAGCTCGCGCTCGCCCTCATCGAGGATGAGGGGCTGCTGGTCTCCTGCTCCTGCTCGTATCACCTCGGGCCCGAGCAGCTGGTGACGGCCATCCAGACGGCTGCCCGTCACACGGGCCGCTTCGTGCAGATCCTGGAGTCCGGCGGCCAGTCGCCCGACCACCCGGTGCATCCGGCCATCCCGGAAACACGCTATCTGAAGGCTTTCTTCTGCCGCGTGACACGCGAGGTCAGCTAAACTTCGCCGCCATGATCCGCTATCCGGACATCAACCCGATCGCCTTTCGGCTGGGTCCGCTCAAGGTCCACTGGTACGGCATCATGTACCTGTTCGGGTTCGCTGCCGGCTGGCTGCTCGGGCGTCGGCGTGCCAGTCGGCCGGGCTCGACCTGGAAGGCCGTGGATGTCGACGATCTGGCCTTCTTCGCCATGGTGGGCGGCATTCTCGGCGGCCGCCTGGGTTACGTGCTCGTCTACGGCCTCAGCTTCTGGACGGCGCAAAACCCCTGGTATCCGATCGAGATCTGGGATGGAGGCATGTCCATCCACGGCGGCTTCATCGGCGGGATCCTCGCCCTCGCGCTCTTCGCCTGGCGCCGCGGCCGCAGCGTCGCGGATGTCTGGGACTTCGCGGCTCCCTTGGCGCCGCCCGGCCTTTTCTTCGGCCGCATGGGCAATTTCATCAACGGAGAGCTGTGGGGCAAGCCGACCACGCTTCCCTGGGGCTTCCTCTATCAGGGCAAGGAGCTGCAGCCCTCGCAGCTCTATGAGGGCTGTCTCGAGGGCATCGTGCTCTTCATCGTGATGTGGTGGTTCACCGCGAAATCGCGCCCGCGGCTGGCGCCTTCCGGCCTCTTCCTGTTGCTCTATGGCACTTTTCGCTTCCTCGTCGAGTTCGTGCGCATGCCAGATTCACAGATCGGGTATCTCGCCTGGGGGTGGCTCACGATGGGCCAGGTCCTGTCGCTGCCGATGATCCTCATCGGTGGCGCCTTCCTGACTTACGCCTACAGCGCCCGCGCGCGCTCGGGTAACTTCGCCACCGCGCAGTGAGCCGCGCGCGATGAAAACCTACCTCGACATGGTGCGCCGCATCCTCGACAGCGGCGCCCGCAAAGGCGACCGCACCGGCACCGGAACCCTGTCGCTCTTCGGCGAGCAGCTGCGCTTCGATCTGGCGCGCGGCTTCCCGCTGGTGACGACCAAGCGGGTCCACCTGCGCTCACTGATCTGCGAGCTGCTCTGGTTCCTGCGCGGCGACACCAATGTCGCCTGGCTGCACGAGCAGGGCGTCACCATCTGGGACGAGTGGGCGGATGAGCGCGGCGAGCTGGGACCGGTGTACGGCAAGCAATGGCGTTCCTGGCTGGCACCCGACGGACGCAGCATCGATCAGATCCGCGTGGCGCTCGAGCAGCTGCGCGGCAACCCGGAATCGCGCCGCATCCTGGTGAGTGCATGGAACGTGGGAGAGCTCGAGCACATGCGCCTCATGCCCTGCCATGCATTGTTCCAGTTCTACGTCGCCAACGGCCGCCTGTCCTGTCAGCTCTACCAGCGCAGCGCGGACGTCTTCCTCGGCGTTCCGTTCAACATCGCGAGCTACGCGCTGCTCACCCACATGTTCGCGCAGCAGTGCGACCTCGAGCCGGGCGAGTTCATCTGGACTGGCGGCGATTGCCACCTGTACCTCAATCATCTCGAGCAGGCGAAGCTGCAGCTCTCGCGCGCTCCCTTCCCGCCGCCGCGGCTCGGCATCCGCCGGCGGCCGGCTACCCTGTTCGACTACAACTTCGAGGATTTCGAGTTCGTGGGCTACCAGCATCATCCTCCCATTGCCGCCCCGGTGGCGGTCTGACATGGCGCAGCGGCCGTTGTTCGAAGTGCGCAACTCCCCGGTCCATGGCATGGGCGCTTTCGCCCTGCGCCGCATCCGCA
>JBOIAB010000292.1:0-3772 GCA_050738635.1 Steroidobacteraceae bacterium | reverse complement strand
CTCAAAGTCATGATCGACCAGGTGCTGAGCCATACCTCCGCGCAACACCCGTGGTTCATCGAGAGCCGCTCGAGCCACGACAATCCCAAGGCGGACTGGTACGTCTGGGCGGACCCGGCGAGCGACGGCAGTCCGCCCAACAACTGGCAGTCGATCTTCGGCGGCCCGGCCTGGCGCTGGGAGCCACGCCGCTGCCAGTACTACCTGCACAACTTCCTCGACGCACAGCCGGACCTCAATTTCCACAACCCGCAGGTACCGGCCGCGATGCTGGAGAATCTCGAGTTCTGGTTGCAGCGTGGCGTCGACGGCCTGCGGCTCGATGCCATCAACTTCTGTTATCACGACCGGCTGCTGCGCAGCAACCCGCCGAAGCCGGCGGCGGAGCGCAACGGCCGCGGCTTCAGCGCGGACAATCCGTACGCCTATCAATACCACTGGTACAACAACACCCAACCGGAGAATCTCGGCTTCCTGACGGAGCTGCGCCAGCTCCTCGATCGCTACCCGGGCGCTGTGGGCATGGGCGAGATTGCCGCCGAAGACTCGCTGGCGACCATGGCGGAATACATCGGCGAGAAGCGCCTGCACATGGCCTACAGCTTCGAGCTGCTTACCGAGGAATACCGCGCCGCCCACATACGCGACACCGTCGAGAGCCTGGAGCGCCAGATGCCCCACGGCTGGCCATGCTGGACGATTTCCAATCACGACGTGGCCCGAGTGATGACGCGCTGGGGCGGGGCCGCTGCCTCGCCGAGGATGTCGAGCATGTTGAGTGCGATGGTTTGCTCCCTGCGAGGCTCGGTCTGCATCTACCAGGGGGAGGAGCTCGGTCTGCCTGAGGCCGGCCTGCCATTCGAGGCGCTGCGCGATCCCTACGGCATCGCCTTCTGGCCCAACTTCAAGGGCCGCGACGGCTGTCGCACTCCAATGCCGTGGGACGACACTGCGGCTGGAGGCTTCACCACCGGCACTCCGTGGCTGCCTGTGCCGCCGGAGCATTTGCCGCTGGCGGTCTTGCGCCAGGAACCCGAGCCGGGCTCGCCGCTCAATGTGTTCCGCCGGTTTCTGCGCTGGCGCGGCCGTCAGCCCGCCCTCCGCCGGGGCGACATCGCCTTCATCGAGCTGCCGGAGCCGCTGCTGGCGTTCACGCGCACGCTCGATTCTCAATCCATTCTGGCGGTCTTCAATCTTTCGGACCGTCCGCAGGTGGTTGCCCTGCCGGTGCTCGGGCCCATCACCCCCCTAGATGACCACGGCTTGAGCGCTGGCGGGGCGGCCGGCAGCGAGCTGCAGCTGCCGGCGCACGGCGTCTTTTTCGCTCGCGTTGCACAGGAGCAACGGAAGAGACTTGGGTAAGCCGGGACCGATGCTTTAGACTAGAGAAGCCGCACGAGTACACAGATCGAGGGGGTGGCTCCGGTCATGCGTGACCAGCGACGCAGGCCCAATTCATTGGACATCGCGCACCTTGCCGGTGTCTCGCAGTCGACCGTGTCGCGCGCCTTGCGCGCCGACCCGATGGTCAGCGCCTGTACGCGCGAGCGCGTGCTCGAGGTGGCGCGCCAGCTCAACTATCACGTCGACAAGAATGCTTCCAACCTTCGCCGCCGCCACTCCGGCACGCTGGCACTGCTTTTCTTCGAGGACCCGACCGCCGATGACTCGGCGATCAATCCTTTCTTTCACTCGATGCTGGGGTCGATCATCCGCGCCTGCTCGAAGCACGGCTATGACCTTCTGGTCTCATTCCAGGACCTGCTACGCGACTGGCATGCCGATTACGAGGACACTCACAAGGCGGATGGCATCATCCTGCTCGGCTATGGCGACTATGTGGTGCACCGCGATCGATTGCGGCCACTGCTCGAGCGCGGCGCGCATCTGGTTCGCTGGGGTCCGGTGCTGACGGAGCAGCCGGGCGTTTCCATCGGCTGCGACAATGTATATGGCGGCCGCGTTGCCGCAGAGCATCTGCTGGCCCTGGGACGGCGACGGATCGTATTTCTCGGCGAGATCGCTCCCTCTTCGCCGGAGATGATGGCGCGATATCGTGGATATCGGGCGGCATTGGCCGCGGCGGGTGTGGCGGCCGATCCGCGGCTGCAGGTCGGGGCTATCTCGACCGAGGCTTCCGGGTACGAGGCCATGCAGGCGCTGCTCGAGCGCAGGGTTTCGTTCGACGCGGTGTTCGGGGCCAGTGATCTCATCGCTATCGGTGCCATGACCGCGCTGGCTGCAGCCGGCCGCCGCGTACCGGACGACGTCGCGATAGTGGGTTTCGACGGCATTCCGATGGGTGCCTTCACCCGGCCCGCGCTCACCACGGTGGCGCAGGACACCAAACGAGCCGGCGCTCTGCTCGTTCAGACCCTGATTCATCTGATCGACGGTCAAGCGGTGGAATGTGTGACCCTGCCGCCGCGCCTGGTCACCCGGGGCTCCAGCGGCGTACACCCAGCCGAGACCACCCGACGGCCGGACCAGGAATACCTGCCAATAGACTGAGTCTTGGGTCCTGACCCCTGAGCCTTCAGCGTTGCTGTGGCGCAACATGCTATCCGGCTCCGGGCGAGAGATAATGACGCGGTCACGCTCCACGGCGCGGGAAGTCTATCGATGTCCCACACCTATCTTTTCCAGCCGGCTCTCTGGACGGGCAGCGGGACGTTCTGGTGCGCGGATGGCCAGCCACTGCCTGCGGAATGCCGCACCGAAGTCGCGCACCGCGCCGAATGCTGGCTGCTCTCCGGTAGCCTGAAGGTGCTGGGCTCGCCGCCGGTGGAGTTCGTGAACGCCTACTGGATCCAGCTCCCGGGCCGGGAAGGCGCGGCGATCAAGTGGAGCTCCGAGAACGCAACCCTCGGCAAGCTCCAGGGCACGTTCTCGGTCATCGGCAGCTCGATCCTGTCGGTCTATCGCTCGGAGTCGGCCGGCTATCACGGCGCGGACCATCTGCGCCGCCTCGACGATGACAGTTATGAATCGACGGGGATGCTGCTGCTCGACGACCGGCGCCTCTCTTCCTGGCAGGTCCTTCTCAGGCGCTCAGCCCAAACGTAGCAGTTGGGTGGTCGGCAGGTAATGGTCTATCAGTAGCGCGGCGAAGAGCCACATCAGGTATTTCACGGAGTACCGGAATACACGCATCGGCATCTCCTGGCGCTTGGTGAGCTTCAATGCCAGCGCGAAGTAGAGGAAGCGCGCGTTGAGCCCCAGCGCGCTGGCCAGATAGATGAGGCCGCTCATCCGCGTGAGAAACGGCATCAGGGTTATGACGGTGAGCAGCACCGTGTACAGCAGGACCTGCAGCTGCGTGTGCTCGACGCCGTGAGTGACCGGCAGCATCGGGATTCCGGCGCGGGCGTATTCGTCCTTGCGCGCGATCGCCAGCGCCCAGAAATGCGGCGGCGTCCACACGAAAATGATGAGAAAGAGGAGCAGCGCGTTGGGATCGACGTGGTTGGTGACCGCGACCCAGCCGAGAACCGGCGGTGCCGCACCCGCCGCACCGCCGATCACGATGTTCTGTGACGTGGCGTGCTTCAGCCATACGGTGTAGATCACCGCATAACCGATCAGCGAGACGAAAGTCAGCGCCGCCGTCAGCAGATTGACGATGAAGGCGAGAATCGTCATCGCGATGATGCCCAGAACCGCAGCGAAGATCAGTGCGCGGCGCTCCGTGAGCTGACGCGTCGGCAACGGGCGCGATTGGGTACGCATCATCTGCTCGTCGTAGCGCCGGTCGAGCACGTGATTGATGGCG
>JBOIAB010000291.1:0-39779 GCA_050738635.1 Steroidobacteraceae bacterium | reverse complement strand
GCACCGACCTGCGCAAGCTCTCCGAGTGGATCAAGATGATGCGCGAGCTCGAAGAGCGCAAGCGCGACGGTGGCGCGGAAGATCCCGAAGAATAGCCCGCCCGTCACCTACAGAACAGCGGCCCAGGGCCGCTCCCTGGGCCGCGGCGAAACGTGTAGGGTCTCGCGTGAATCGTCTAGACGATTCACGCCAATAGGCGAACAGCCGGCGATTCACGCCAATTTAAATAGCCCTGTCGATATGCGCCAGCTTGCGCGCATTGCTCAGCCGGTAGAAGCGCCGCAGCTCGCTCAGCACCTCGCCCTCAGTGCCTGCGCCGCGGCGACGCAGCGATTGCTCCAGCCGGCGGCAGAACTTCTCGGCGTAACGGCTGGCCTCGCGGTAGAGGTCCTCCCGCCCGGCGGCGAGCCGCGGATCGATGCGTGCGCGCTCGAACAGAATGCGACGCAGCTCCGCGGGAAACCGCTCCGGCAGTTGGCGGCGCAACAGCCAGTAGCTCGCGACGTACTTGTCGACCTCCGCCTGCATCTCCAGCTCCAGGATCGAGACCGGGCGGTCGTGGCCGGCATTCCAGGCGAGGTACAGGAAGTGACTGACGCCTTCGAGCGCCGTGCAATAGTCCGCGACGTTGCCGTCGTGCAGGCGGACCATGGGATCCTGCCGCCGCAGCCTTTCCAACAGAGCGGGATCCAGATATAGGGAGACTCCCGCCTCACCGCCGCTATCCGCGGGCTGGGCGACGATGAGGTCCTCTTCCGCGGCACGCCCGCGGACCGACGCCGGCAGATGCGTACGATCGGTGACCAGGAAGTCGTATACATCGTGAGCGACGCTCACGTCGTAGATCCCGCCAATCAGCTGCTGCAGCTGCGTCAGGATCACGGGATCAGTGCGCCAGCTGCGCTCCGCCGGCCGCGGTCGGATCGACGCCGAGCCGCTTGAGGAGCGCATAGCAGCGGCGGCTGCGGGTCTTCAGCCATATCTCGTAGAGGCGCAGAATGTCCTTGTCCGAATGTGTGTAAGCGGTTTCGGCGAGCTCGTTGAGCGCATCGACCATCGGTTGGAATTTCTCCGACAGCTCCGCGAACACGTTGCCGAGCACCCTGCCCTTGCCGCGGCACAGCGCTTCGGCGAGGACGCCGTACGCCCGCCCTCCCATGGCGATGTGATAGTCGATGTCGATCAGTTTGCGCGCGAAGCTCTGCGCGAAGAAGCCGGCGACGAACAGCGACACGTCGCCCAGGCGCTGCAGGTTGCGGTTGCGGTCGCCGGCCGAGCGCGCCTCGAGCGCCTCGGACAACATGACGACCAGCGGCTTCAGACGCGGACCCTCCGGAGTCAGGTCGAACAGCGCCTCGGAGCGGGCGAACAGCGTCAGCAGGTTGACCACGTAATGCTCGGTCTGGTCTTCGACCGAGAGCTGCTGGCTCTGCAGAGCGCCGTGCAGGGCGTCCCTGAAGTATTCCTTCAGATTGACGACCGG
Organism: Steroidobacteraceae bacterium; assembly: GCA_050738635.1. Lineage (GTDB taxonomy): Bacteria > Pseudomonadota > Gammaproteobacteria > Steroidobacterales > Steroidobacteraceae > 13-2-20CM-66-19. Next base: position 38,296 of record JBOIAB010000291.1, on the reverse strand, counting down.
CTGCACCCGGCAGGATGAGTGTGTGTCAGACATGGCTGTAACAGACCTCCTGAGCACCGTCTCTCACCTAATACAACGGCACCGCCGGCCTAAAGTTCACCTCACATAATGACCGAATACCGTGACCCACTGCTCCGATACGGCGCACGGAGCAGGGACGGGGCCGTATACAGCAACCGTTCAGGTTTGGCAGCTGACGGGGTCGACTGCTAACAGTCGTGCCAGCTGCGTGCAGTCAGCGACGTCGACATCGGCGCGCTCGAGGTTCGGCGGCCAGGGCGCGTGACTGCGGTTCATCCAGGCAGTGCGGAGGCCAGCAGCGCGTGCGGCCTCGACGTCGAGGAGTGGGTCGTCACCGACGTATAGGATGTTCCGTGCCTCGACACGCAGATCACGCGCAAGGTGCTCGAAGCAGCGCGGATGAGGTTTCGCGACGCCGATCTGACGCGCATTGAGCGAGATGCTGAAGAGGGACGCCAGGCCGATCAGCCCGAGATCGGCATTGCCGTTGCTGAGGGACGCCAGTTTGTAGCGCTTGCCTAGGCGCTCGAGCGCTGGCTGAACATCGGCGTAGGGACGCAGCTCATTGCGTGCGGCGAAAAATACCTGGAAGGCGCGCTCCGCCACCTCGTCCTCGTAGCCGCACTCACGCGCGTGCGCGGCCAGCGAGGTGATGCGCAGATAGGTGAAGTCGTGGGCGTTATGAGGCTCGCTGCGGGCGAGCTGCTCGCGAGCGGTGCGCATGTCCTCGACCGAGATGCGCTCGGTGATCCGCGGGCAGTGCTCGCGCAGCCAGGCGTGCAGGCACTGCTCCGCGCGAACGATCACCGGACCAACATCCCACAGTGTATTATCGAGATCGAAGGCGACTGCGCGCAGCTCGCCGAGTGTAGCCGACCGGGGCGCCGTACGGCCCAGGCTCAAGATTCCCGTAGTCATGCTATGAAGGTTACCATTCCATGTCGGATCTGACTCTGGTGATCTGCAACAAGAACTATTCTTCGTGGTCGCTGCGGCCCTGGCTGCTGCTGCAGCGGCTCGGCCTCAAATTCCGCGAGATCGTGATCCGCCTCGACACACCGACGTCGAAGGATGAGATCGAGAAATACAGCCCGAGCGGGCGGGTACCCGTGCTGCTCGACGGCGACCTCGGCATCTGGGACTCCCTTGCAATTTGCGAATACGTGGCGGAGCTCTCCGGGCGGGGCTGGCCGCATGATCCCGCCGCTCGCGCAGTGGCACGCGCCGTCTGCGCGGAGATGCATTCGGGCTTCGGCAACCTGCGGATGGAATGGCCGATGAACGCGCGCGCGCGCAACCGCCGCACGATCACGACTCCCGGACTGGAAGCGGACATCGATCGGGTCGATGAGATCTGGAACGATTGCCGGCGGCGTTTCGGAGCCGCGGGCCCCTGGCTCTTCGGCGAGTACTGCATCGCTGATGCGATGTATGCGCCGGTGGTGCTGCGGTTCAACACCTACAGCGCACGGATCTCGGAGACGGCGCGCTGGTACATGGCCGCGGCGCTCGAGGATGCGATCCTGCAATCGTGGCTCGCGGCCGCCAAGGCGGAGCCGTGGACGATTGCAGCGAGTGAGGTGGGCTAGCCGTAGGTGGCCCGCCACTCCGCCCGGTAAGACATCCCCAACGACATCAAGCGCTCGAGCAGCTCCGGATAGGCGATCCCGGCCGCGCGGGCGGACTCGGCGAAATCCTCGGACGCCTCCAGGTTGGGATTGGCGTTGGCTTCGAGCGCATACACCTCGCCACCGGCGGTTACCCGGAAGTCCATCCGCGCGCAGCCCGAGAGACCCAGCGTCCGATAAATCCGCCGCGAGAGCCTGTCGAGGCGCGCCACCATCGCCGGCGCCAGATCCTCGGCGGCGCGGGTGGTGATGCCGTATTTCGTCTGATATCGCTTGTCCCATTTCACCTTGCGGGTGGCGATGGCGGCCAGGGAGTCGGGCATCGAGCCGAACACCATCTCCCACACCGGCAGCCGCGTCAGCCGGTCGTTGCCCATCACGCCGACGTACAGCTCGCGACCCTCGATGAATTCCTCGACCAGGGCATCGGTGCTGAGCTGCTCATGGACGAACTCGATCCGCTCCTTGAGCCGCGCCGCATCCTCCACGACGGAAGCCTGCGCAATGCCCAATGAGGCGTCTTCGACGGTGGATTTGACGAACAGCGGAAAGCGGAGCTTGCGCGGAACGCGGACGCGGAGGCCTCGCTGAAAGACGGCGAACTGCGGCGTCGGAATGCGATGGAAGGCGAGAAGCTGCTTGCACAGAGGCTTGTCACGTGAGAGCAGCAGACCCCGTGGATTGCAGCCCGTGTATGGCTGGCGCAGCAGCTCGAGGAACGCGACGACGTGCTGGTCGTACGTGACGATGCCGTTGAATTCCTCGAGCAGGTTGAAGACGATGTCGGGCTTCCAATCGGCGACGCTGCTGCGCATCTCGGTGAGACTGTCGAGTACGCCCAGGCAGCGAACGTCGTGGCCGCTTGCGCGCAGCGTGCTGGTGACGTCGTATTCGGTACGCCACTCCTCGATCTCTTTGTCGCTATGGCCTTCGAGAGACTCCGGCGGCACCAGGCTCGCGTGCACGACGACGAGCGTGCGCAGTTTTCTCATAATAGGAGGTGGGGAGTCTCGCCTTGCGCGTAGAGGCTCGCGAGCCGCTCGAGCAGCCATCTGGCGCTGCGGATGGCATCACGGCGGTTGCCGCGGACGTAAAGCTTCAAGGTCTCAGTGCGCTCGATGAGCATGCGGACGATCTGCTGCACACTATAACGCTCAAGCCCCAGCTCGCGCGACACCGACGCAATGAGTGATTTGCGGTTGGCGCGCAGGAGGGTTGCCGCGCGCAGCGTGCCGCGCCGCGCCGGCGGCGGCGCAAACAGCCGGTGCAGGTACTCGTCGGCCAGTCCGCGGCGGTAGTAGCGCTGGCGCGCGAGCTTGCGGCGGTAGTGCTGCGCCAACGTGCGGGTATTCGTCTCGAGAGGCTCGATGCGGATTCGATTGCGCACGGGCACGCGACGTCCCCGCACTTCCGCCATCAGCTCATCGACGGCGCTCAGCTTTTGGAATGCAGGCCAATCGGCGTAGCTCTTGCGCCAACTGGATCGGGGTGTCAGCCAGACGGCGAACGTCTCCGCGAAATCTTCCGTCGGGTGTGACTGCGCATACCACTCGCCCAGGTGGTGCACGTAGCGACGGCTTCCGGGACGAGCCTTGTAGCGCGCTGGATACTGCAGCGAGGCGGGTCCGAAGACTTCACGCCAGCGCTTGCGACGGCGGAGCCTATAGGCATTGTCGAGTGCGTGTCCCGCCTCATGGCGCAGGATGCGCATGAACCAGGGCGTATTGCCGCCTTCCGCCTCGCGCATGATGCGCCGCTCGAGGCGCTCCAGGCGTGGGTGCGCGAGATAGAACGGAATGGCGAGACCGGGAACTCCGTCGGGGGAAAACCATTCCTCCGACAGCCATACGTGCGGCTGGAAGCGAATGCCGTGGCCCGCGAGCTCCGAGTAGAGGCGGCGCACGCGCCGCTCGAGCCGCGAGCCCTGCAATTCCAGCCCGAGATCGCAAAACCGCAGCGCCAGCAGGCTCTCGTCGGAGAGACGAGTCCACGGCAGTTTTTTCTGCTTGTTTGGCGGCGGGCTCACGCGCCCGCAAGCCTACCCCATCTTGAGCAGAACGTGCTGCAGAAGCCGGTCGGCGTACGCTTCGATCAGGGGGCGCTGCAGGAGACAGTCGCGCCACGAAGCAGGGATAGCGGCGGCCCCGTAGTAGGCTCCGGCGAGTTGACCGCAAGCGGCACTGGCGACGTCCGAATTGCCCCCGTGATTGGCAGCGTGGAGCACGGCGTCGCGGAAATTACCGGTCGCGGCGAAAGCCTCGATCGCCACCGCGAGCGCATCGATCACGGTGAGATTGCCGCGTGCTCTCTCCCGCTCGCGCGTCTCGGCGCTGCTCCCGGCCGCGACGGGCTCGCCTGCGGCATGGAACGCGGCCAGGATGCGCGGCTTGGGCTGGCCGGACAGCGCCAGGTAGAGCGCGTGCGCAAGCTCGCGGCAGGCGCCGAGGACGGCGGGCGCCTGGCAGGTCGTCCGGGCCGCATCGCTCGCGAGCTGCACGGCCTCCTCTTCCACGGCGAAGAAGAACATCACCACCGGCGCGACTCGCGATAGCGGCTCCGGATCGAGCTGATCGGGAGCATGCGAGCCGGAGAACAGCTGGCGCCGCCACTCCGCCACGGCCAGGGCGCGGGCGGTACTCGCCGTGATGCCGAGGCATTGACCGGTTGCGGAGAGATAGCCTTCACGCTGCCAGCGCTTGTAGCGCTCCACCTGGTCGCGGGCATCGAAGCCGTTGGACGCGAGCAGGCTGTCCGCCAGGCAGAGCGCCATCGCGGTGTCGTCACTCCAGCCGCCGCGAGGCAGCGCGAATGGGCCACCGCCGGTGAGATCGCCGACCGGAGTGAATGTACCGGGCCGGCGATACTGGGTCGGGGCGGCAACGGCATCACCGGCGGCGAGGCCCAGCATGGCGCCGAGGAACCGCTGGCGCAGGCTCCGTGCCGCCGCCAGAGTAGCGGGATCCAACAGCGGGTCCACCGCGGGCGGCGACGGCTCCGGCCTGGTCGCTGGCGCTGCGCGCGGCGCGGCTGCCGGCGGGTCGAGCGCGAAATCCAGCTCGCGCGGCGTCCAGCGGCGGATGTAGTCGGTCTGGGCCTCGGTCTCCGGAACGCTGGGCCAGAACTTCGAGCGCTCGCTCTGCTGCCAGAGCCGCGCGAGCTCATCGAGCGCCTGCTCGCCGCTCAGACCCCGCTCGACCAGCAGGCAGCCGACCACCGTGCCCGTGCGACCGATGCCGGCCCGGCAATGCAGATAGGCGGGCCGGCCGGCGCGCAGCGCATCGTGCAGGCAGTCGAGGATCTCCATCATGTGCTGCGGCTCCTCGGGCAGGCCGTGATCGCGAATGGGCTTGCGGAGGTACTCGACGTTGAAGGGCAGCGCCTGATCGTAGGGCTCGATCTCGGTGGGATGCGTGAGGTCGACAAAGCACTCGATACCGCAGGCGAGGAGAACGCCCAGGCGTTGCCGCGTCGCCTCGAGTGCGAGGCCGGAGGGGTGCTCCCCGGCCAGCAGCAACCCCGGGAGAACCCAGTAGGTATTGGGGAGCGGCGAAGCAGCGAGCGCGGTGTCCATCGGCGCTCACGCCCGCTCGAGCAAACTGTCCTCGTCGGCCATGGACATCGGCTCGATCGGCCCGGCGCAAGGCGACGGCACACGCTTCTCGTCCAGGGAGGCGAAGTCGAAGTGACGCGGGTCCGCCAGATGTTCGAGCTCGACATGGCGCAGGGCGGAGAAAATGCTTTCGGTACGGCCCGGATGGGCGCGCTCCCAGGCGGCGAGCATGTTCTTGATGGCCACGCGCTGCATGTTGTCTTGTGAGCCGCAGAGCTTACAGGGAATGATGGGAAAATGGCGGCCGCGGGCGTAGCGCGCGATGTCACGCTCCGCGACATAGGCGAGCGGCCGGATGACGATGTGACGGCCGTCCTCGGAAAGAAGCTTCGGCGCCATGGCCTTGAGACGACCGCCGAAGAAGAGATTCAGGAAAAGCGTTTCGACGATGTCGTCGCGGTGGTGTCCGAGGGCGATCTTGCTGATGCCGTTCTCGGCGGCAAACCGGTAGAGCGCGCCGCGGCGCAGGCGCGAGCACAGCCCGCAGAGGGTACGACCCTCGGGGATGACGCGCTTGACCACGCTATAGGTGTCCTGCTCGATGATGTGGAATGGGACGCCGAGTGAGGTCAGGTACTCCGGCAGGACGTGCGCGGGAAACCCGGGCTGCTTCTGATCGAGATTGACGGCGAGGAGCTCGAAGTCGATGGGGGCGCTGCGCTGCAGTGACAGCAGGATATCGAGCAGCGTGTAGGAGTCCTTGCCCCCCGAGAGACACACCATCACCCGATCGCCGGGGGCGATCATCCGAAAGTCCTCGATCGCCTTGCCGACCGAGCCGCGCAGGCGCGCCTGCAGTCGCGTGAGCGTGCGCGACGGCCTTCCGCCTGAGGGTGACAACTGGGTCGTCGCCGGTGCGGCTCTCGCAGGGCTAGCCGGCATCTAGGCGGCGGCCTCGCTCGGCGTCGCTTCCAGGTATTTCGCCTCGATGCAGCGCACGAAGGTGGCGGCGGAAAGAGGCTTGCCGGTGGCGCTGCGCAGGAGGTCCTGTACCGGCACCTTGGCGCCGAGCCCGTGCACGTGCGTGCGCAGCCAGCCGAGCAGGCCAGAGAACTCCCCGCGCGCAAGCTGCTCGTCGAGCGCGGGCACGTCGTTGCGCAGGGTCTCGTAGAGCTGGCCCGCGATGACCGCGCCCAAAGCATATGAAGGGAAATAGCCAAAGGAGCCGACGGCCCAGTGCACGTCCTGCAGGCAACCCTCGGTGTCGTTCGCCGGGCGGATGCCCAGGCGCTCCTCCATCCCAGTATTCCAGGCGTCGGGCAGGTCTCGTACCGCAAGCGTGCCGCTCAGCAACTGCTTTTCGATCTCGTAACGCAACATGATGTGCAGCGGATAGGTGAGCTCGTCGGCATCTACGCGAATCAGTCCGCGCCGCACGCGCGTCAGATGAGCATAGACGTTCTCGACGTCCCATTCCGGCCCGCCGACGCCGAAATGCTTCACGATGAGCGGCTGTACGTAACGGACGAACGGCCGGCTGCGGCAGACGATCATCTCCATCAGCAGAGACTGGCTCTCCTCGAGCGCCATGCCGCGATCGCGGCCGACGGGCTGGTCGCGCCAGTCCTGCGGCAGGCCGAGGTCATACATCGCGTGGCCGGTCTCGTGCAGCGCGCCGAGCAGCCCGGAGAAAAGGTCATTGGGATCAAGCCGGGTGGTGACGCGGATGTCACCCGGAACTCCTTCGGTAAACGGGTGCTCGCTCTCGTCGAGACGACCGCGGTCGAAGGAGAAGCCGACCTGTTTCATCACCTCGACGATGAGCGCGCGCTGCTTGCCCGCCGGGAATTTGCCGCTGAGCGGCGCCGGCGGCCGGCTCTCCTGCACAACGATCGCCTCGCGGATGAGAGATGGCAGCCGCCGTGACAGGCCCTTGAACATGGCATCGATATCGGCGGTCGTGAAGCCGGGACTGAACTCATCGACCAGCGCATCGTAGGGCGCGAGGTTCAGAGCCTGCCCGAGAAGCGCCGCCTTGTCGCGAACGAGATGCAGGACCTCCTCCAGGTGCGGCGCGAAGAGCTCGAACTTGCCCTGCTGGCGAGCCTCGAGCCAGCGGACTTCGGCGCGCGAAGTGGCCCGCGCCAGGCGGGAAATCAGTGATACCGGCGTCGCGATCGCGTGATCGCGCTGGCGGCGCATCTCGCGCAGGTTCGCTACCTGCCAGTCCAGCAGACCCTGGGTATTGGCCTGCGCACGGTCGAGCAGGCGGGTGATGCGCGGCGCCGTGAGCAGCGCGTGGTGCTCGGTCTCGAGGGCGGCAAGTTGCTCACCGCGAACGTCCGCGCTGCCGCGGGGCATCATCACGGCGGCGTCCCAACGAAGGAGTGACAAGGCACCGCGGAAGGCATGGAGTCGCTTGAACTCCTGCTCTAGCTGTTTGTATGGCGAGGCTGACATGATCTCTTCTGGTCCAGCTCGGTGCCAGGCCAAAAGCGGCCCTGAAGGTGCCCCGGAAGTAGCGCATCGACGCCCGGATGGGGGTGGCCGGAAGCTGGAGAATGGGCATAGTCTACCAGCGAGCGGCGCCGGAACCGGGCTCAATGAGACAAAATCTCTTTACAATCAATTACTTAGTATACGGCTAAGCCGATTGACACTCGGCGCGGGGGGTCACGGGAAACTGAATAAGATTCAGGCACAGGCGCGCTGGGCGGGCAGGATGGCCCGATCCAGCGCTTCGACTAGAACGCGAAGTGGTGCCACTCCGGCCATCGGGCCACGGCGATACCGATACCGATCGAGATGATCAGCAGCAGAGCGAGCGTGAGTCCTATGAGAAACCGTTGCATCGCTGGAAGCGTCCGGCCTGCGGGTGCAGGCAGCATGATAGCGTCCTGGAGAGCAGCATGACTTTGAGCGTGTGCCTGCTCGCCGCCGAGGTCGCGCCACTGTCCAAGACGGGTGGGCTCGCCGATGTCGCCGGCGCCCTCGCGAAATACCTGACTGCGGCCGGCCACGACGTCCGACTCTTCACCCCCCTTTATGCCTCCATAGACCGCGCGAAGTTCCCGATGCAGCCGGTCGACGGCCTGCAGCAGGTGACGCTACAGATCGGCGCACACCATTATGTCTATTCGGTTGCCACCACCCGGCTTCCGGGGTCCGACGCTCTGGCGTACCTGGTCGACTGCCCAGTCCTGTATGGGCGCCCCGCGATCTACACGACCGACCCGGACGAGCACCTGCGATTTCTCGCGTTCACCCGCGCGGTGCTGGCCGCGTGTCAGCGCCTGCATTGGTCGCCGCAGATCCTGCATTGCAACGACTGGCACACGGCCTTCGGACCGCTTTTTCTCAAGGCGCTCCTCGATGGCGAGGCGCTCTTCGCGCGCACGCGCTCGCTGCTGACGATCCACAACATCGGATACCAGGGGGTATTCAGCGCGGCGGCCATCGCGGACCTGGATCTGGGCCCCAAGAGCTACCTGCTGCATCAGGACGACTTGCACGCGGGGAAGATCAATCCACTGCGGCACGGCATCCTGTACGCGGACGCGATCACAACCGTTAGCCCGACGCACGCCCGCGAGATCTGCACGGACCAGTACGGCATGGGGCTGCAGGACTCGTTGCGTATGCGAGCGAACGCGCTGACGGGCATCCTGAATGGGGTCGACTATCAGGTTTGGGATCCGCGCAATGACCACTACCTGCCGGCGCATTACGACCAAGAGACTCTCTCGATCAAGGCGGCCCTGAAGAGGGCCTTCCTCGAGCGGCTGGATCTCACGGTGCCGGTGACGACGCCACTCGCGGGGATCGTGAGCAGGCTCGCCGCGCAGAAGGGCATCGAGCTGATGTTCGAGTCGCTGCCGCAGGTGTTGGAATGGCGGGAGCTCGCCTTCGTCGCGCTGGGCAGCGGCGAACCGCAGTACGAGCGCTTTCTCGCCGAGCTCGAGCAGCGCTTCCCGGGGCGGTTCGTATTCAAACAGGGTTACGACGACGAGCTGTCGCACTGGATCGAGGCGGCCTGCGATATGTTCCTCATGCCTTCGCTCTACGAGCCCTGCGGACTCAATCAGATGTACAGCCTGCGCTACGGCACGGTGCCGATCGTGCGCCGCACGGGAGGACTCGCCGACTCGGTGGCCGACTTCGATCCGGAGACGGGCGAAGGCACCGGCGTCGTGTTCAACGATTTCAACTCCGAAGGGCTCGAGTGGGCACTCAACATTGCGCTCGATCTGTACGCACAGCCGCAGGAGTGGCAGCGCATGGTGCGCAACGGAATGGCGCAGGACTTCTCCTGGGAGCGGCAGGGAGCGCGCTATGTCGAGATCTATCAGCGCCTGATCGGCTAGAGCGCAGACCCCCGACTGCAGCCTGACGGCGACATGTCTGCCGCGTGAGACATTGCGCTCGCGCTCGCGGCGGCGTTTACTGTCGCCAACTGCACGGGGTGGTCTATGTTTCAGACAAAGAAGGCTGCGGTGTTCCTGCAGCATGCCGCGCTCTGCGCGCTGGCTTCGGTTTCACTGCTTTCCTCACCGCAGGCGAGCGCCAACACGCCGCCGAAGATCAGTGGCAAGCCGCCCACCAGCATCATGGTGATGCATGCCTACGCGTTCCAGCCGACGGCGAGCGATGCCGATCACAACAAGCTGACGTTCTCGATCAGCAACAAACCCTGGTGGGCGAGCTTCAGCCCCACCACCGGCAAGCTGTACGGCACGCCGCAACACGGCGCTACCTTCAGCGGCGTCGACATTTGCGTGAGCGACGGAACGCACCGCACGTGCCTGCCGGCATTCGCCTTGAAGGTCGTGCCGCCCACCGCGCCGCCGACCATCACCGGCTCGCCTGCAGCTACGGCGAAGGTCGGCGTCACGTATTCGTTCCAGCCCACGGGCCACGACCCCAATGGCTTGCCGCTTCACTTCGGAATCTGGGACAAGCCCTCCTGGCTCAGTTTCAGCGCCGCTACCGGCAAGCTGTCCGGTACACCGACCGCGGCTGACGTCCGCAAATACGGAAGTATCGGTATCACCGTCTCCGACGGCTACCACGCTGCGCAACTGCCCGCCTTCTCCATTACGGTCCCGTCCGGAGGGGCTGCACTCCCGCCCGCCGCGGTGACGATCGCCTGGACGCCGCCGACCGAGAATACCAACGGCAGTACTCTCACCAACCTGGCGGGCTACCACATCTATTACGGGACGAGTCAGTCGGACCTCACCAAAGTGGTGGACATCACCAACCCCGGGCTCGCCAGCTACGTGCTCGCCACCCTGTCGGCGGGAACCTGGTACTTCGCGCTGACCTCGATCAACAGTCAGGGCGTGGAGAGCGCGCGCTCGGCGGTGGTGGGCACCGTAGTCGAGTAGCGCTGCGCAGCGCTCAATCCGCTCCGATCGGCAGTGGCGTGCCGGCATGGCCGGCCGCCGACCCGACGCCGCTGTCACCCGGCCTGCCGAAGAGCTGACGGCGGCGCTCGCGCCACGAGCGCGCGCGGCGAAAATCGGCCGCGATTCGCCGCCATTCCCGGAATGCGATCGTCAGCGGGTTGAGGCTGCCGAGGGGATGCACGAGGCCGTAGACGAGCGGAGCCTCAGGGCGTTCCACGGCGAACGTGCCGAAGAGACGATCCCAGATGATGAGGATGCCACCGTAGTTGCGGTCGAGGTACTCGCCGTTGGCGGCGTGATGCACGCGATGGTGCGCCGGGGTGTTGCAGATCCATTCGAGCGGGCCGAGCCTGCCGACGATGTCGGTGTGCAGCCAGAACTGGTAGAAGAGATTCACGCCGAGCATCGCGCCAACGGCGAGCGGATTGAAGCCGAGCACGTACAACGGAAAATAGAACAGCCAGTTGCCGGAGAGAAGCTCGGCCGCACCGAGACGAAAAGCGCTCGCAAGGTGGATCTGCTCCGGAGTGTGGTGCACCAGGTGCGAGGCCCAGAGCCAGCGAATCTCGTGCGAGCAACGGTGCATCCAGTAGTAGGCGAGCTCGACACCGAAGAAGAGCAGCGCCCAGCCCCAGACGGTGTCGAGTGGAATCGTGATGATGCGGTGTGACCAGGCGAGAAGCGCCAGCGGTAGCACCAACAGGGGACGCAGCAGACGCTCCGGCAGGCGCAGCAGATAGACGCCAACGCTCGCGAGCACTTCGCGCCAGGGATAGGAGCGGCGGCGGACGAGCAGATACCACCCGACCTCGAGCGCGATCGCGCCCAGGATGAGCGGCAGTGATCGCAGGAAGAGATGGTGGCGCAGGTGGTACATGATCGCTGAGTCTCCTTCGCACCGGCGCCCCCGCCGGCTGCCGGGCTTGTCGGTGATACGGCGAGGTAACCCACCGCCCCCGCGCCGGGGGTATTCGCGCGCCCGCGCGTATCTCGGATCTCACGCAACAGCGAGGAGGCTTCGATGGCTCTGCCTAAACATTTGGTTACCGCCCTGGTGCTGAGCGGCGTCCTCGGCATGCCGGGCGGTCAGGTGTCGCTGCAGATCGGAGGGAATGACAGATCGATCACGCTGACCGGCACGACCGACGGCAACTCGATGACCGTCCATGGCCCGAAGCGAGCCTCCTGCTCGGCCTCTCGGCGCTAAGGCCGCAACCTTGGATGGGATGGTATTCGTCCAGGCACGGACGTTTCTCATGGGGTCGAATCGTGCGGGCCACTGGCTACGTGACCACGGCCGAGCTGCCGCTCGATCCGACGCAATATCGCGCGAGTCAAGTCAGGCTACGAGCCGCTCATCGAAAAAGAATGAGCGTTCCGAGACCAAGCGGATTCCGACGGCCTCAGGGTGCAGGGCGTTCACCAGATAGTTTGCCTCCTCGGGCAGGACTACCGAGGGTACTCGCAGCGCACATGCGCGGGCGGCCTCGAGGAAACGCTCGCCGCGTGTGCGACATGCGACAGTATCGCTGACGTCCAGCGGGTCCGTCACCGACTCGACACCAGGCTCACCATCAAAATGACCCAACAGGAGATCGTCCGGGAGGGCGGCCGGATTGACATGGGCAAGCTTCTCCAGCACGACAATCGCAGGGCTGGCACCAAAGTAAACGACCCGACGGCCGAGGCGATGCCAGCGTCCGGCGGCATAAAGGCCGCCCGCGCCATCCAGTCCCGGGCCGTGGGCAGCCCGATACAGTCGCCAGAGATCCATCAGAAGGGGAATCCGAATTCGATCTGATGGAGCTCCTGTTGTACCAGTTGGGTGCCGATGTCCGTGTCGAGCATGTGCAGCGGCACCTCCCCCCCGAGCGCCCGGCTCTTCGAGGTCAGCCAGAGGGCGCCCTTGGGCTGCGCACCCAGAGCGTCGGTAGCCAAATCCAGAATGCGCCGCACACGTGCCAGCCGGTCCGAGGCCGCTGCACCCAGGCGTTGCTTCTCACCATCCTTGCGCTGCAAGGTCCGCAACGAGACACCCAGTACCTCGGCCAGCTCCGCTCGCTCCACCTGCAGCAGCTGCGCGAGATGATCCAGAGCCCTGACAGGCAACCCTCTGCGAACGCTCTCCCGGCTCAAAGCCGCCGTATACGGCACGGACGCCGATTCCCGCACGCTTGGCGTCCGCCGGGGCCCGTCGCTGTTTGATCTCTCGCTCATGTCACTTCCAGCCAACTGGCGCAAATTCTGCGCCATATGACGCGGGCGTGCAAGGGCTGGCCGGCCGCCACCGCGACTCAGGGCGAAATCGGGCCCGAGCCGTCCCGCCCGCGCTCGAGCCGCGCCCGCCGGGCATCGATCAACCGGCGGCGTCCCTCAGGCGAGATCGCTGCCAGGGCATCGATCAGCGGGCCGCTGAAATCGCCGACGAAGCGATCCCAACTCGTGCGCCACGCGGCGAGCGCCTGATTCGCGGCGGCCGGATCGAATGGGCTGCGGGCGATCTGCCGGGCGAGCGCACGCCGCGCGGCGGCGACCTGATCGGCCGACTGTGCGTACCGCGGCTTGTCGCGCTCGAGCGCGGCACGGAAGGCTGCCGCATCCTTGGGGCCGAGGACGGCCTGCGCACGCTCGACGGCGCGCGCCATGGGCGTGAGGGAAACCTCGCGTTGGCCGCCACCCAGGAAGTGCCCGGCGATCACACCGAGGAGAAAGAGATTCAGGATGGTCGACAGCGACAGTGCGACCCAGGACCACGTGGGTCGCGCGCGGGTATCGGTGAGGTTTTGCATCTCAGTCATTCAGCAGTTGAACGGGCGCCGGCTGCAGCAGGGCCAAGAGATCCTGTTGTTGAGTCGTGGGCGAGTAACGGATCCCCAGCGCCAGGCCGGCCACGATCGCTACACTTGCAGCAGTGGCCAGACCAATCCACCCCACGCGTCGTGGGACGTTGCGGCTGGAGGCCGCGCTCACCGCAGCCGCGGCCGGGCGGATTCGCGCCGCCACGCCATTGCGCAGACGCGCGAGGGCCGCTTCGGGGCGATCACCGGACCAGATGCTGTCGCTGCGCGCGGCTCCCGCCGCGCCGATGGCCTCATCGAGCTCTCTCGCCGTCGCAATGATCTCCCGGGCCTCGGCCGAGGAGTCGAGCAGTTGCCCCGCCTGGGACCGCAACTGCTCCGGCCAGCGCTGCAAGTCGGCGCCATAGCTCTCAGCCAGCGTACGGAATCGTTCGAGGGTCATCATATGCCGACCTCCGACTGTTGACGGCCAGCCAGCACGGGACCTGCGCGCAGCCCGCGCCAGCGCACCGCGGCGACTGCGATGCCGAGTGGTCCGACGGAGACCCGATCGTCGTAGTCGATGGAGATGAGGGGCGCCAGGCGCACTCGCTCCGAGCTCGCGCCGGGGTATTTGGGAGCCAGCGCAAGCCCTGCCCCCAGCGTGCCGGACCAGCCCGCCTGAGGCCGGGGCAGGCCCTGCTGCTCGAGGGCCTGGCCTTCGAGAGATTGTTGCGCCCAGGCGAGAGTCGGAGCGAGACCGGCGAGGATGACGAGGAGGATCGCATGTCGGTGGACCATGAGGCCTGATACGCGCGCGCCCCGGAGTCCCCCCTGAGAGATCCGGCTTTACGGCACCGCGAGGCCGAACTGTGCTCGCAGCCAGTTGACGAAGTGAGACCCGGCCGATTCCCGGGTCCAGAGCAGCCAGTAGCTGCTGGAGCACTCGACCGCCCAGGGAAAGGGCGCCAGTAGAGCTCCTTGAGCGATCAGCTCGGCATAGAGAACGGGTGACAGCAACGCGGCGCCGACGCCGCTCACGGCCGCCTGCGACTCGAGCTCGTAATTCGGAAATCGGGTTGCAAAGTACCGCGGATGCGCGCTCTGAACGCCGGCAATCCTGAACCACTCCGGCCACTGCGGAGCCGGCAGCAGTGGCACCCTCAGTAGTTTTCTCACCGTCAGCCGTCCGCCTCGAGGAATCAGTTTCGGGCTGAGCAGCGGCGTCAGGGACTCGGTGAGCAGCTTCACGCCTTCGCACTGCGCCCAGGGCCCGGTGCCGTTGCGGATCGCGACATCGAAGGATCCCGCAGGCAGGGTGGCCTGCTCGGCATCCAGGGCGATGGTGTCGGCGCCGGCGAGCGCGTGATACGCCGCCATGCGCGGCAACAGCCAACGGGCGGCGAAGGTGGGCGCGCAAGTCACCCGCAGAGGCGATTTGCTTCGGCGGCAATCATCCACCGCCGCGCGCACCAGTGACAGCGCATGCTCGACCCTTTGTCCGAGCGCCCTGGCGCGAGCGGTGGTCGTCAATCGCGGCCCCCGGCGCCTGAAAAGCTCTACTCCCATCTGCGCCTCGAGCGTCCGCATGCGTTGGCTCACGGCCGTGGCGGTGATGCCGAGCTCGGCGGCCGCGCGCGAGAAATTGCCGTGTCGGACACACGCGGCCAGCACGCGCAGGGAGTCGAGCGGCGGCAGTCGCTTGCTCATATTCGATTTGAAGCTGATCTTCAAATGAAAGTCAATTTTTATCGTTATCCGTCGCACGGCCGTACGCATACACTGCGATCCGACACGCAAACCGGAGCTGTACGACATGCGCTATCGAGTGCCGGCGACTTTACTGGCGATCGTCATGGCAGGTGCGACGAGCATCTGCGCCGCCGCAACGGACTCCACGGGCTGCCACGCGTTCGACTTCGAGTACGGCAAGTGGAAGATGCCCAACGAGCGGCTGGTCAAGCGGTTGGCCGGCTCGCACCAGTGGGAGCACTTCTACACGTACGATGTCGGAGCGCCGCTGCCGGGCTGCATCGGAGCCACGGACATCATGCGCACGGATCACTGGCCGAACTTCATCGGCGTGACGATGCGAACCTACGACCCGAAGACAGACCTGTGGCGGATCTACTGGGTCGACAATCGATCGTCGAACGGCGAGATACAACCGCCGGTCGTCGGCCGCTTCAAAGGCAATGTCGGCCTCTTCTACGGCAAAGACACGTACAACGGCATCCCGGTCCTGGCGCGCTTCATCTGGAAGGTGAATCCGCAGGGCTCGAAGATCGTTGCCACCTGGTCGCAGGCATACTCGACCGATGGCGGCAAGACCTGGGAAGTGAACTGGCGGAACGAGCTGATTGCCGACACCCGTTAGGATGTCCCGGCGCTAGCTTCGACCCCCTCGCGGGGGGAATGATGTCCGGCGCGCGTATCCTCGTGCGGCTCCAATCGTCAGTGAGAGTGCACGGTGGACTCAATGAAGAGAACGACTCTCGTGCTCGTATGCGCGAGCATGGCACTCGGCTTCGCCACATATGTGCCGAGTGCTTCCGCGGGCGCGGTGTTGCCTGGGACGCCCGATTCCCGGCGCGGCGCAGCAGCGCGGCCGAACATCATCCTGATTCTCGCCGATGATCTCGGCTATGCGGACATATCCGTGTACCCGGGCGGGCGCTTTCCCACCCCAAACATCGAGCGGATCGCTCGCGACGGCGTGCTGTTCGCGGACGGCTACGCCACCGCTCCGGTATGCGGGCCCTCACGAGCCGGGCTGCTGACGGGAAGATACCAACAGCGCTTCGGCTTCGAGTACAACGACGGACCGGCGAAGCGTGACGTCCGCAGAGGACTCGGGCTGGCGACAGGTGAGCTCACCCTGGCCCAGCTGCTGCAGCGGGCGGGCTACCACACGGGCATGATCGGCAAATGGCACTTGGGAAGCGCACCGCAGTTCTACCCCCTGCGCCGCGGGTTCGACGAGTTCGTGGGCTTCCTGCCGGGCCAGAGCAGCTACATCGATCCTCGTCTGCCCGGCGTGCACATGTCCTATGGCCCGTTGGGGGACGACGTGATTCAGGATCTTCACCCGCGGCGGAGCGTCGTGCACAACGAGCGCCAATACCTGACCGATTACTTCGGCGACCGCGCGGCGAGATTCATCCGCGATCACTCCCAGGCTGATCAGCCGTACTTCCTCTATCTGGCATTCAACGCGCCCCACGCGCCGCACACGGTGACAACATCGGCAAGGTGCTGGATGCGGTTGCGGCCTCGGGCCAGCCGGACCGCACGCTGATCGTATTCGCCTCGGACAACGGCTGCGCCGCCTACTTTCCCGGCCTGTGCGGCTGCTGGCCGCTGCGCGGCGGCAAGCTTTCCTATTATGAAGGCGGCATTCGCGTGCCTTTCGTGATGAGCTGGCCGGGCCACGTTCCGTCGGGCCAGGTCTATCGGCGGATGGTCTCCCTGCTGGACGTGGTGCCGACCACTGATTCCTTATCTCACGAGACGGAAGGCGGGCGACCCGCACGAGATGCTGGCATGGCGCGCGCTGCCTCTTGAAGCCATACGCGAAGACGACTGGAAGCTCTGGGAGTCATCGGGCGGTGAGGACGACGCCTATGGTAGGTATCAGCTCCTCTTCAATGTCGGAACCGATTTGAACGAGATGCATGACCTGGCAGGCAGCTATCCGCAGCAAGTGCGGCGCCTCGCGGCGCAGCTCAGCCGCTGGTCCGGCGGAATGATCGCGCCGAAGTGGCCGACCAAGCACCCGCCGAGCTACGATGTTTGCGGCCGAACGTTCAAACTGCCGATTTGAGGAGCACTCCCACGGCCGCAGAGAAATTCCCGGACGACCTGACCGATTCGCGTGCATTCCAGGCCCGTGGTGATGCGCTGTATGCGGCGGGAGATTATCCGAATGCGCTGGAGGCGTATCGTGCGGCGCTGGCCCTGAACGTCTCGCTGATCGACTGCTGGCACAAGTACGTCGACTGCCTGTCGAGAACGGGCCGCCTCGATCTGGCGGCCGACGCCCGCCGGCAGGCGCAGCAGATGGAGGCGTTGCCCGCGCCGGTTCTCAGCGCCCATGACGACCTCGCCGAGGGCAACATCGATCGCGCCGAGAGCACCATCCGCGCCTTCCTGCAGCAACACGGCATTCATGTCGAGGGCATGCGGGTGATGGCCCTCGTCGCAGCCAAGCGCGAGGTCCTCGAGGTGGCCGAGGAGCTGTTGGCGCAAGTGCTCCGGCGCGCCCCGGAGCATGTCGCTGCGCGCGGCGAGTATGTGGCGGTGCTCAATCGGCTGCAGAGGTTTGCCGACGCCTTGCCGCATGCGCAGCAGCTGCTGCGCGCCCGTCCGGATTGGCGCGACTACCGGCTGTTTTACGCCGCAACGCTGGCCGGTTTGAACCGCTACCAGGAAGTCATCGACGTTCACCAGTCGCTGCTGCCGGGCGCTTCGCACCCCGCTCCCCACTACCTCGCCATGGGTCATGCGCGCAGGGGCCTCGGCCGCGTCGATCAGGCGGCAGGCGACTACGCCCAGGCGATTGCCGCCCGGCCTGCTTACGGGGAGGCGTGGTGGAGCCTGGCCAACCTCAAGGTCCATCGGTTTACACCCGAGCAGCAGCGCTCCCTGCGGCAGGCGCTCGCTGCGCCGCAGCTCGAGGAGCAGGACCGCATCGGGCTTCACTTCGCCTACGCCAAGTGCCTCGAGGATGAGGGGCGCTTCGCCGAGTCCCTGGAGCATTACACCCAGGGTAATGCCCTCAAGGCCCGGCTCGCCCCGTATCTGCCGGAGGTCATCGACCGTATCGTCGCCGAGAGCAAGCAGCTGTTCACGGCGGAGTTCTTCGCGAAGCGGTCGGGCTGGGGGCACCCGGACGCTGCCCCCATCTTCATCGTCGGCCTGCCGAGATCCGGCTCGACGCTCGTCGAGCAGGTGCTCGCGTCGCACCCGGCGATCGACGGCACCATGGAGCTGCCGCAGATCAATCACCTGATCCAGGCGGTTTGCAGCGCCGCCGGGCCCGGGCAGGGACTACGGCCTTACCCCTCCGCGCTGAGCGCACTCGATTGCAACGCGCTCGCCACGCTCGGCAGGCTCTACGTCGAAAAAACGCGGCTGTTTCGCACCGGCCGGCCGCACTTCACCGACAAGATGGGTGAGAACTTCCTGCACCTGGGATTCATCAGGCTGATCCTGCCGCAGGCGCAGATCATCGACGTGCGCCGCGATCCCATGGCCTGCTGCTTCAGCAATTACAAGCAACTGTTTGCCGCCGGCAACTTCTCCTATGACTTGCAATCACTCGCGCATTTCTATACGCGCTACATCTCCATGAGCCAGCATTGGGATTCGGTCCTGCCGGGCGGCGTTTACCGACTGCACTACGAGCAGCTGGTGCGGAACTTCGAAGGTGAGGTCCGCCGGCTGCTGCATTACCTTGAGCTGCCGTTCGATGAGCGCTGTCTGGCGTTCTACGACTCCGCTCACCGGGCACACACGGCAAGCTCCGAGCAGGTGCGCCGGCCGGTCAACGACCACGGCATCGGTCAGTGGCGCCACTTCCAGGATGGATTGGAGCCGCTCCACCGGCACCTGCGCCGCGAGGCGCAGGCTGCCGGCATCGAGGATCTGCTCAGAGAGTCACTCTCGCACTGAGGGTGTAGCGCCGGCCGTAGTTCAAGAGACTCTCGAACTCGTCCGTTCGATCGACGTACTCTTGTATGACGGCATCGGTCAGGTTGGTCGCCGAGAATGACACCGTGACATTCTTCGTCACATCGTAATTGAGCTGCGCGTCCAGGGTGCCGTACCCCTTGACGAACACCCTGTCGAGCGGTATCCCACCCGTGCCTATGCCGACGATGTAATTATTCCGGTGGTCGTAGGTGATCCGGGCTCCGATCCCGTACTTCTGATAAATCAGGGACACGTTCTGATAGTCACCGAGTCCCGTGAGGCCAAAGGTCTCCTGGGTCGCCGAGGTCGCCCCTGCGGAATTCAGTCCCGCACTGGTCGACATGATGGTGGCATTGGCATTGAGCCCGAAGCCGTCAAACGGCGCCGGCAGGTAACTGAACATGTGCTGCGCACTCAATTCCAGGCCCTGGACATCCGCCTGCCCGATGTTGGTCGGACCGTTGAACTGGAAGGTGGCCACATTGTTCGGGAACTGCGTCAGATGCTGCGAGTTGGCGATCGGCACCGACAGCGTGCTGGCGGTCACCGTTTCGATGAAATTCCGCAGATCCTTGCGGAACGCCGAGGCGGCCAGGTAACCGTCGCGCGAGTAGTACCACTCCAGGCTCAGATCGTAATTCCTCGCGGTATACGGCTTGAGGTTCGGGTTACCGCCCGATGCCACCAGGTTGTCCGGCGCCAATATCGAGCCGCCGTAGTTGAGAACCGGCGATAGGAGCGAGGGCTCGGGGCGCGCCAGGCTCTCCGAAACAGCCGCGCGCAACAACAGCTCGTGGGTCAGATTGAAGCGGAAATTCGCGCTCGGCAGCAGATGGTTGTCGCTGTGACTTCCCGCCACTTCCAGAGTCGCATTGTTGTCCGCATAGATGGCGTTCAACCCCGTCGGGTCGTTCGGAATGGGCGTGATGTCGCTGAGGATCTGACTGTAGCCGACCGCACTGTCCTCGGTGTGCACCCAGCGCACGCCGACATTCCCGCCCCAGGAATGCTCTCCCAGGGTTCCATCGAAGTCCGCCTGCAGATACAGAGCGTAGGTTTTCTCCGCAACCTGGGCAATCGCCTGCTTGTTGGTCTGTGGATTCAGCGGTTCGAAGTTGTCCTCCCCGATCAGGGCGGCACTCGTGCCGGGCGCAAGGCCATCGAGCGCGTCCCGCGCCGCAAACGCCGCGGGGCTGTCGAGGTAAGCGATATAGGCCTTGGGGTTATAAACCAGGAACGCCGACGGGTAGGTTCCGCTGTAAGGCCCCCCCATATTCGGCATCGTGAAGCTGCTGACGAGCGATCCGGGAACCGATACTCCGTAGCCGCAATACGCGCATATGGAATCGGCGTTGTAGGTGTTGAACGTGTCGTAGGAATTCTTCTGGCCGTAAGCGCCGAACCGCAGATCCGTCAGGGGACCCCATGAGTCCGAGCCGTGCCAGGTTCCATCCAGCGTCAGCTGCCGGATATCGTTCTGCGAATAGGACGCAAAAACTTCGGTGTAATGCGCCGCCACCGCGCCGGGATCAATGAGATTCGCAGGCGAGGTGGTCGCACTGGGAATACCCACACCGTCGGTGTTCGTGAAGGTGGCCTGCAGCGGAAAACCGAGGACCGAGAATATTCCCGGGTTCGTATAGTTATCGGCGACGTTGCGCGAGTCGGAGCCATCGACTGCCCACGAGAGGCGGTGATCGAAGGATTGCCCCTCGATCTTCAGGTTGAGGGAGCGCAGATACTGCGGGCTGACCTGACCGCCCTGCTCCCCTTCAATGGCATCTTCATGCGAGTCGCCGGTGAAACTTTGCACAACGCCGTCCGGGAATACTGTCGGAGCCGGATTCGCGAGAATGGGGTTGCCGTCGAAATAAAGCCCCAACTGCTGCGCGCTCGCGAACTCCTCGTACCTGTTATACATGCCGTCCAGGGTGACTTTGAGATTATCGTTCGGCTTCCATTGCAATGAGGCGTTGACATCCTGACGCTTGACTTCATAGGTGTTGATCGCGTAGTCGTTCGACACCGGCATGAGCGTGTTGGCAGTAAGCGGCGGCGGGAGGGCGGTCCCTGAGACTCCCGGCAAGGCCCATCCCGAGACGCTCAAAGTGCGTGTCCTCGTGTCTTCATCCGTAGACGCGAACGAAACCAGCGCGCCCAGCCTGTCTTCGTCGAAGGTATCGCTGAGGAGCACGAAGGCGTTTGGCGTCACCTTGGTATCCAGAGAAGTTTCACTGGCCTGCACCTTGGCGGTGGCCCTGGGACCGGCGAAATCCAAGGGATGTGCGGTTTCAAGCTCGACCAGACCGCCGATGGCCCCGTCCGGCTGCCACGCCTCCGCCGTCTTGTAGACCAGGGACTTGGTGATCTGATCGGTCGGCAGCACGTCGAAGTTGAACTCGCGCCCGCCGGTCTGGGTCGGCAGCTGCTGGCCGTTGATCAGCACGGTGTTGAATTGCGGCCCGAAGCCGCGAATCGTCACCTCGCTGCCGGAGCCGGTCTCGTCGCGATCGATCGCCACGCCCGGGATATGGGAGAGCGACTCGGCGACATCGGAATCCGGGAATTGCCCGAGATCCTGCGCGGTGATCGCGTCGAGCTCCTGGTCGGACAGCTGCTTGATGGCCTCCGATTGCGCGAGGCTCTCGCGTATTCCCTTGACCACGACCGCCTGCAGCTGCGCCTCTTGATTGCTGTTGGAGGTAGTGCCGCTGGCGTTGTCGCTGGCGCCGGTGCTGAGCTGCTGTTGATCGGCGCCGCTTGCTGCCAGAAGCGGCTGCGGTTGCGCCGGGGTCGGCGCCGCCGCCTGCGCCGCGGCGAACGGCAGCGCTGCGGCGGCGAGCAGAGCGCCCCTGACCGCGATATGAATCAGACTCGTCCGCGCACGCGGACTGTGGCGACGGCCGCCGCGAATAGGTCTCATGAAGCTCGACTCGTTAGATTTCACGTTATCCCCCAACACTCTCAAGACACGATGGCTTGGCGCAGGCTGCTGCCGAGATTGGATGTAATAAAATCTCGGTTAATGTAATAGAACTATATTTAATGAAAATTTGCAATATCCGCCGTGTGTAGTATCGCCGCAACGGGGGGGCATGAGAACGAGCGAACCACGCCTACCCGAGGCCGATCAGCAGGCTGAGCGCGGCTGTCGGTAGCGACTTAAGCCACTGATTACGTGGATATTATTGATCGGCAGACAGAATCGGCCGGGCAAGCCGAAGGCGGCTCCGGTCGGGTCTCAGGGGACCTGACCGCGGCGCCACGCCCCAGCAAATGGAAATCTGTAATTTACCTTCAGACGACCTGCGACACGCCGCACAGCAGCATGTGGCGGATATCCAGCCGCCCGCGATCGAGCAGCAGGATGTTCGCGGGCGTGCCCGCTGCCAGAAGGCCGTACTGGTCCTGCAGACCCACTGCGCGCGCCGGCGCGGAGGTCACCATGGCGAGCGCCGCTTCGAGCGACAGCTCTACATCCCGTACGAGCCGGCGGAGCGTGCCGATCATGTCGATGTGCACCCCGGCCAAAGAGTTGCGCGCGTCGATCAGACGACCCTCGTGCAGGCGCAGAGTGTTGCCGTAGAGCTTGAATTCGGGCGGTCCATGCACGGTCGGCATGGCGTCCGTGACAGCGAAGAGTGTCCCGGGTCCTCGCTTGGCGCGCACGGCCAGGCGCAACATCGTGTCCGCGACGTGGTGACCGTCCGCGATGATCCCGCACCACGCCGCACTGTCGAGGGCAATGCCCGGCAGGCCTACTTGTTTGGTGCGCAGGGGCGGCATGCCGTTGAACAGGTGGGTGAAGAGACTGGCACCGGCGGCGAGCGCGTCTCTCGCCTGCTGTTCGCTCGCGCCGCTATGGCCGATCGACACTTTGACTCCGGTGGCGACCAGCTCCGCCAGCGCACCCGGCGGCAGCCGTTCCGGCGCCAGAGTCAGCACCACGGGAATGTCCCGGGCACGCAAGCGGCGCAACAGCGTCCATGTGTGCTGATCCAGGGGACGGATGTACTCGAGCGCGTGGGCGCCGCGGAAGTCGGGCGATATGTGTGGACCTTCGATGTGCATTCCGGCAACACCGTGCTGCCCATACACCGCGAGCACCGCGTCGACGGCACTCGTCATGATCTCCGGCGTAGTCGTAACGAGCGTAGGCAGCCAGGCGCCCGTCCCACCCTTACGATGCGCGGCAGCGATCGCAGCCAGAGCCTCCGCAGTGGGCTCGTTGTTGAACAGCACCCCACCGCCGCCGTTCACCTGCAGATCGACGAAGGTCGGGCAGGCGACACATTCGGTCTGCCAAACGGGAGCACCGCCGGCGCGCGGCTCGAATGCCGCCGCGAGCTCCGCAATCCGGCCCGAGTCGATCCGCAACGCAACATCACTATGCAGTCGCGTGCCATCGAAGAGCTGCGCCGGCCGCAGCCACCAGGATCCGGTCGCGGGCGGGTGGAAAGACGTGGGCACGGCTGCGGGCGGATTCATGCCGCTTTGTCCGATATCACGAACGGGACGGGAGCAATGCCGCGCCGCGGGTGCCGCTGGCGTCTCCAAAGCGCGCGATGGCGAAGCGCGGCTCCCGACCGGCGAACTGGTGTGCGCGGTAAGTCTGCGCCAGCATTTGCGCCACGTCGGGAATCCTGGACAGCCCGCCGCCCAGCACCACGCAGTCCATGTCTATCGTGCACTGCGCGGTGTTGATGAGCTCGGCGAGCAGCGTCAGCCATTCACGCAGCGCCGCAGCCATGGCGGGATCGCCCGTCTGGGCGAGCCTTACGATGTCAGCGGGCGAGCGGACCGCAGGATCGTGCAGTGCCGCCAGACGTGTCAGGCCCGGACCGGCCAGCAGCGTCTCGTAACACCCGCGGCGACCGCATCCACAGAGGAGAATCGGCAGATTCCATTGCGCGACGAACCGTCCCGGTATCCCCAGGTGGCCAACCTCTCCCGGCAGGTCGTTGTATCCCTGGACCAGCCGCCCACGATGGGTCACCCCGGCGCCCACTCCAGTGCCCAGGATCAACCCGAGCATCGTCTCGGCATCCTCACCGGCACCGCCGTTGGCCTCCGAAAGCGCAAAGCACTTGGTGTCATTGCCCATGGCAACCGTGCGTCCGAGCCGTGCCGTGAGATCCTCACGCAGGGGTCGCCCGGTCGCCGGGAGGTTGGATGTCAGGGAACGGCCGCTCGCATGATCGACGAGGCCCGGGAGGCCGATACCGAGCTCGACCGGGCGGCCCGCGCAGGCATCGAGCCAGCGCGCCTCGCCCACGATACAGTCGAGGAGCTGCTCGTAAGTGGCGCAGGCGGTGTCCACTCGCCGACGCTCGAGCGGTCGAAAACGCTCATCGAAGAGGCAAGTCTCGATCTTGCTGCCGCCGACATCCATGCCGCCATAGAGGCTCGCGCGGCGCGTCGACGGGGGGTAAATGCGCACACCGTGCACGACGCGCGACAGTTGCCCGTCCGGAAACGGATCGTCGACGTTGAGCCCCATGCGAGCCGACCAGGTCACTGCGACGACTTGCGCCGGCAGGACGTAGAGCGGCACATTCCAGCCCGCCGGGATACCGGCGAATGCGATATCAGCACCGCCGTCCGCGGTGCCGACGGTAATCACCCGGCTCTGGCCATACTGACTGCGCAGCTCGACCACGACATCGTCGTCATAGCGGCGAGCATCGGGATCGGGCGAGAGAAGCACCACGATTTGAGTCTGCTCGTTCACCAGGGATTTCGGGCCATGCCGAAATCCGAGCGGCGAGTCCCAGAATGCCGCCACCCGCCCGGCGGTCAGCTCCAACACCTTGAGCGCGCTCTCACGCGCAGCTCCACCCAGCTCGCCGCCGCCGAGAAACGCCACCCGCTGCGGTGGCGGCAGCTGCGCCGCGATCCGGCCCGCCGCAGCCAGCACACTGCGCCCGGCGGTGGCGATCTCCCGCAGCCGCGGCGCGATGTCGCCGATCGCTAGCTCGTCGAAACACGCCAGCGCGTACAGCAGCATGGTGCTGTAGCTCGACGTCATGGCAAAGCCGGCATCGTGCGTTTCCGGGGGCAGAACCAGCGCTCGTTGCCGCGGTCCCGCGGACCGTGCCAGCGCCCCGTCCGCATTGCAGGTGATATGCAGCGCATCGGCGTCAGCGCGCTCGAGCAGCGCCAAGGTCGCCAGCGTCTCCGGGCTCTCGCCGCTGCGACCGAAAGACACCAGCAGGCGCCGTGTTCCGGGACGCAGCAATCCCCGCGGATGCGCCACCAATTCGGTCGTCGGCACGGCCCGGAAGCGCATCGGCAGCCGCAGCTCGTTGAGATAGGCGCTCAGCGACTCGCCGATGAAAGCAGAGGTGCCCGCGCCACAGAACCAGACTTCGTCGTGGCCGCGCGCCTTTATCCACTGCCGCACCTCGGCGACCACGGCGGGCAGCTCGCGCGCGGCGGTGAGCCAGACATCCGGCTGGTGCATTACCTCCCGATATGTCTGTGACTCGAGCAGCCTGGCGTTTCCCTCCAGGGTCACCGCCGCTCCTGCCGCCGGTTGGCGGCCCGCTTGCCGGTGCGTGCGTCGACGCAATGCACGGCCACCCCGAGCCCCTCCAGTTGCTGCACCAGCACCGGATCGACCTCGGTATCCGTCACGATGACATGCGCCTTGCGGATGTCGCAGATGCGATGCAGGCTCGGCGTGCCGAACTTCGACGAGTCTGCCAGCACCACCACGCGATCGCTGGCGCGGATCATGGCGGCGTTCTTCTGCGCTTCCTCCTCGTTGAAAGTGCTGAGACCGAGGCGCAGGTCGATGGCGTCGGCGCCGAGGAAGAAGGTGTCAAAATGCATTTCCGCCAGGAATCGCTCGATGAACCGGCCACCGATCGACATGGTGTCGTAACGAACGGTTCCCGCCGGCACGATCACCTCGTGGTGCTTGTAGCGCTTCAGCAGATTGACGATTTCCAGGTCGGCGGTGAGGATCGACAGCCCGCGGGTATCGCCCAGCTGGGTCGCGAACATGCGCAGCGTCGAGCCGGAATCGATGATGATCGAGCGCTCGCGATTGACGAGGCTGGCCGCATAGCGGGCGATGGCCCGCTTCTTGTCGACGTTGACCTGCTCACGATCCGAGATGTTGGGAGCGATCAGGTTCAGGCGGAATTCCGGTAATTCCCGCGCCAGCGACTTCGCCAGCTCGATGCGGAACTCGGGCACGCCCTTGCAGCCGTAGCGCTTGCAGTAGCGCACGATGCTCGGCTCGCTGACCCCGGCGCCGGCGGAGATGGCCCGCAGGGGCGCGTGCATGAACGAGTCCGGATCGGCAACGAGATAGTTGGCAATCCGCCCGAAGGCTTTCGAGAGGTGGCCGAGATCGGCGCGGATGCGTTCGAGCAGATCCCCCGAGAGAGGTGCGGCGTGGACCTCGTCATTGCGCGCCGGCGCGCCTGGTTCGTCTCGTCGTGAGTTGCGACTCATCAGCTGGCTCCCACCGCTACGTGCGCGCTGTGCAGGCGACGCTGCGCATACAGCGCATAGATCATCATGC
Organism: Steroidobacteraceae bacterium; assembly: GCA_050738635.1. Lineage (GTDB taxonomy): Bacteria > Pseudomonadota > Gammaproteobacteria > Steroidobacterales > Steroidobacteraceae > 13-2-20CM-66-19. The sequence continues at coordinate 11,684 of JBOIAB010000291.1, read as the reverse complement.
AGGCGTACATCGGCACCAGGGCAAGATACGCCATCTGATTGCCGATTACGCGCGCCAACAGACCATAACAGGGCGGCACGACGGCGCCGCCTATGATGGCCATGATCATGATGGCCGCGCCGGTCTTGGTGTGCTCACCGAGGCCGGTGAGCGCGATGGGGAAGATCGCCGGCCAGAGGACCGCGTTGGCGAAGCCCAGTGAGGCGACGAAGAATACGCTCGCCATGCCGTGCGTGACGGTGATGGCGACAGTCAGGACCATACCCGTTGCCGCCGACAGCGCCAGCGCGCGCTGCTGGGTCAGGCGCTTGGGGATCAGGATGATGCCGCAGACGTAGCCCACGACCATGGCCCCCAGGGTGAGGCTGGCGAAGAAGCGGGCGGTCTGGATGGATATGTGCAGCGCCTGGCCATAGAGCACGATGGTGTCGCCGGCAATCACCTCTACCGCCATCTCGAAGAACAAAGCCCAGAAGCCGAAGAGCAGCAGCGGATGCTGCAGCCAACGGAATTTCGCGCCGCTGCCGGTGCCCGGCTCGACCGGGGGCTCCTGCGGCTCCGGCAATCCGGACCGCTCGATGCCGATGGCCAGCACCACCAGCACGACCGCCATTGCGAGGTAGGGCGCGATCAGCCGGTCGGCCAGGTTGGCGAGCGCAGCGGCGCCCGGGGGTCCGTGGCCGGCCGAGGCGATGCGGTCGAAATCCGCGAACACGAGCGCCCCGAGCGCCATCGGACTGAGGGCGCCCGCGAGCTTGTTACACACGCCCATGATCGAGATGCGGCGCGCCGCGCTCTCCGGCGGACCGAGGATGATGACGTAGGGATTGGCCGCCGTCTGTAACAGGCAAAGGCCGGTGCCCTGCGTAAAGAGGCCGGCGAGGAACAGGCCATAGGAGCGCAGCAGCGCCGCCGGCAGGAATACCAGGGTCCCCGCGGCCATGACCGCCAAGCCGAGCGCCATGCCACGCCTGTAGCCGGTCGCGTTGAGCACGCGCGCGGACGGCAGCGCCATCACGAAATAGGCGATATAGAACGCGAAGGTGACCAGCAGCGCCTCGAAGGTGTCCAGTTGGCAGACGACCTTGAGGAAGGGGATGAGAACGCCATTGAGCCAGGTCACGCAGCCGAAGAGCGCGAACAGGCCGGCCATCAGCGCCAGCGCCCGCCTGTCCGATTGCCCCGCCGCGGCAGCCATGGGGGTCAGTCGTGCCCGCTGACGTCGTTGGGCAAGGCCCAGATCTGTGATGGCGGATTGTTACCGCAGGCCGCGACCGAGAGCGCGCCGTCGTTCGCTCCGGTCAGGCACTGGCCGCTTGCGGAGTTGATGAGTCTGCCGAGCACATCGTAGCGCCACGCCTGCTCCGTCGCCGAGTTGCAGGCAGCGACGACGGCTCGAGCACCGTTCTGCGCCAGGCACTTGCCGCCGGTGCGCAGCGCACCATTGGGCATCACCTGCCAACTCTGCGCGCCGCTGCCGGAGCATTGCTGCACCGCGCCGGGGGCAGCCAGACAACGTGTGTAGTGGCTCGCATTGGGATGATTCTCGTCATCGCTTGCACTCGGCAGAACGCGGGTAATAGCGCCGATCCGAGCCGGCATACCGCAGGCGGCACTCGGTCGAATCGTCCACATGGCGGTATCGTGCGATGCGATATCGGCGCGCAACGTGGTGGCGGCGGGCTGGTGCTCGCCGCTCCAGAGGTCGCGCGCATCGAAGCGGCAGCTGCCGCCGCCGAATCCGAGGTCAGTGGCGCTCAGCCGCACCGGCAGCACCGTGGCGCTGCGATTGAGCACCGCGACTGCATAGCCTCCATCCTGCAGCGGCTTGAACAGCACATCCCTCGAGCCGTCGCGCCGCAGCAGGTTCGCCATGCGGCCGAGCGGATCCTGATCGACCGCCAACACCGCGCGGTTGCCCAGGATACGGACCGCGGCGGGCGTCAGCCGAGCGACATCGGAGCTGAGAATCAGCGGCGCCGACATCATGGCCCAGAGCGCCAGCTGGCTGCGGCTTTCCGCCAGCGTCAGGCCGGCATCGCCGCCGATGATGAAGTCAGGGTCGTTCCAGTTGCCGGGAGTCTGAAAGCGGCCGAGCGGCAGGTTGTATGAATAGTTCCACAGAAGGCTGGCGAAGCGCGGGCGCAGCGGCTTGTTCGCATGGAGATGGTAATTCGCCATGTCCGTGCCTTCGCGCCACAGCTGGCCGTAGCCGCGGACCCAGCTGAGAACCTCATACCACCCTGGCTGGCCCTGGAAATATGCGGGGGCGGACTCCGAGAACACGATGGGCCGGCCCACCTGCGCGAGCGCGGTGCTCTCGGCCTGATAGGCCGCGCGATAGGCGTCATTCGCCGACTGGCCCTTGGGTATATAGACGTTGCAGCCATCGAGCTTGAGGTAGTCGACGCCCCAGGAGACGAACAGCCTGGCATCCGTCAGGAAGTGGTCCGCGCCACCACCCTGCGGTTCGCCGCTGCCGGCAAAGCGGCCGCAGGTTTCGGAGCCGGCGTCCTCGTAGATGCCGAACTTGAGCCCGAGGGCATGGACGGCGGCGGCCACCGGTTTCATTCCCTGCGGGAAGCGGCCCGGATCGGGCTGCAGATTGCCCTGACTGTCGCGCGTCTGCAGCATCCAACAGTCATCGATCGTGACCGTGTCGTAGCCGCGCGCCGCAAGCCCCGTTCTGACCAGCGCACGCGCGTTCGCGACGATGTCCGCCGCCGTGTAATCGCATTGATAGTGAGCCCAGTCGTTCCAGCCCATGGGAGGCGTAGCGGCCAGCCGGACCGCGGTGGCCGCGCGGGCGTCCGATCCCGGCCACGCGGCCAGGCAAGGGAGCACGACTGCTGCAAGCAGCGCCATGACCCAGCGCATCGCGGGAGCACAGGTAGCGGCGGACTCGGGCAGGACGGACAGGAACGGCTTCTGTAAGGACATGCTTGTTCTCGTGGGGGAAGCGGACTGATCAGGCTGCGCTATCGCGGCAAGTCCCCGCGTTGCTATCGTGATCGTTTAGAAATGTAGTTTTCTTCCATCGACTGAATCATTCTTCACGGAATGGTAGCGCGCGTCAAGCGGCAGCAGGCTATCGGCAAACCGGTGCCGGGACCCGCCGGCGCGCTCCGTCGGTCCCCACCGGCCGCGGCTCGCATGCCTCATCGGTCAAATAATATTGATTATAATCAATTTGTTATATCGACCCGAGCGAACAAGGAAGTCTGGCCGTTGGCCGCTCGCACAGCGGGCTCCGCGGTCGTCGGCGTGCAGCGCATGCAGATCCCGCGGTCACTTTCAGGAAATAAAATTATATTACAACAGGGGAGCGGTGTCAGGCCGCGCCGATCTCCCGCGCCACGCGCTGCGCCGAGCGGATACACGATTCCATGCCGCGACTGAGCAGGTCCGCGTACGTACCGGCAAAATAAATCCTGCCCTCCGGCCGCAGGATTTCCGGCCAGAAGCTGTGCATTTCTCCCAGCGGAAACGGCACCATCTCACAGCTGGGGGCCAACGTGTCCTGGGTCCAATCCTTGGTCAGCGCCTGCACGATCGTGTCGCGTTTTCCCGGATACAGCTGGCGAAAGGCGGCCAACACGCGCTGCGGCGCGAGCCCGCCCGGACCATAGGCCTTGAGAATCACCCGCGTCGTGCGCACTTCGCTCGGCATCTCCCAGATGGATGAGATCTCGGGGTGGTCGAACTCCATGTTGATGCTCTTGAGGCCATCGGCGAGCCAGAACCTGGAGCTGGCTTCGAACACATAGAACGGGTGCGAGGTATATGTCAGGTTATCCACCACATACTGCTTTGCGGGAGAGAGCGCGGGCGTGACGGGAATCCTGCTGAAGACTGTCAGGCTGATACAGTTGACGAAGAAGTCCGCATCCACGGTCCTGGTCTCGCCGTAGCCGTACTCGCGGTAACTCACCGTGACGCCCCGGTCGCTGTGGCGGATCGCCGTGATGGGATGGGCCAGTTTCAGCCGCGGACCCAGTCGCCTGGCGAAAGCGATGGGGAGCTGCTCATTGCCGCCCTGCAGCCGAAACATCTCACCTTCGGAAGGAGGAATGTGCCGGGATTTCTCCGCCGCCAGGCGCCATATGCGGTAAAGCGCGCTACTCTCCTCGGCGCCGAACGAGTCGCTCGCCGCCTGTGAGGCGCCTGCCTTTTTGTAGAGCGCGGCAATGGGTATCTTGTCGAGATCGTCCAGCCCCTTGCCGAAGGGGTGATGGGGGTCCCCGAGCCGGTCGACGTACGGGCGCAGGTAGAGACTCTCGAGCTCGTACCAGGGATGGTGCGTCAGAAACCTGACTTCGCGGCCATTGAAGCCGAGCCGGGTCAGCGTCGCGGGGTCGGCCAGCATCCTGTTGGTGTAGAGCTTGCCGGCGACCAGACGCGAGCCGTCGTTGTCATACGGAAGCCAGGAGCCTTCGGCGTTCGGATAGGGAACGGCCGGTATGTTGAATTCCGCGGCATATTCCAGCAGCCGCTCATAACCGGGCCTGGTGATGTGGTCGGCGCCGAAGTCGACGTACAATCCGTCCGCCAGGCCGTCTCTGCCGGTGAATACGTGGCCACCATACCTTGCCGAAGCTTCGAGAATGGTGACATCGAAACCGGCTTTCATGAGCTCGTAGCCGCAACACAGGCCGGTGATCCCGGCGCCGCCGATCACCACCTTGCCGGGTTTTGCCCGCGCGCCGCCCGTCCTTTTGGCCGCGGCATCCGCCGACAGCACGCGTGCATCGATCGCGGAGGCGCCCGCGCCGGCCACCAGCGTCTTGAGGAAAGTCCTGCGGATCACCCGCCTATCTCCCGCCCGCTCGCGCCAGCGCCTCCAGGCTCGCGGCGGTGAGCGGCGTGCCGTTGAGTCTCGCGGCCTGAATGGCCGCTCCCACATCGGGCGGCAGCAACGCGGCGACGAACCGATAGCGGACACACCGCCGCTGCAGCTCGGACTCGAGCCGTTCGCGCAAACCATTGCCCGGCTGGAACATGCCTCCGGAGGCGGACACCGGAATGAGGGCATCCGCGGGAATTTGCAGCTGCGCACGGACCGCATCGACGATGTCGGCCAGCTCGCGCACGGCGCTCTCCAGGAGGCCGAGCGCGGCCGGATCGTCAGCCACCGCCGCTGCGATGACGAGCCGGGAAAGCTGGGCGAACTGACTGCGCTGCGCGATCGCCTGGCCGTAGATCGCGGCACAGAGGTCGAGGTCGCTCGTCAGCGAGAAGTGCCGTCGCACCTGCTCGTACAGGGCACCGCGCGGCGAGCGGCCGTCGCTCATGCGCGCGAAGAGCCGTAGACCTTCGCGCGCCAGCCAGTAGGAGGATCCCTCGTCGCTGAACAGCTCTCCCCAGCCGCCGGCACGGGCGTGGCGGCCCGCAAATTCCCCGTAGGCGATCGAGCCCGTGCCCGACACGATGTTGATGCCATCGGCGCCTGCAAGAGCGCCTGCCCAACCGCACACCATGTCATTGCCGCAGCCGTAGCGCCCATGGGGTAGAGCCTGCGCGGCGGCCGCGTCCAGCTCGGGGAGCAGTTTGCTGTCTTCGCCGTAGGCCGGCAGGCCGAGGAATGCGTGCGCGAGGTCCGCCTCGCGCACATTGCCCTGGCGCAGCGTCTGCCCTATGCCGCGGGTCAGCATCCCGCGCAGCCCGTCGAGACCGATCTCCAGATAGTAAGCCGGGCCTTCCAGATGCGACGCCAGCACTCTGCCCGCCTCATCGATCAATGCAAAACGGGTTTGGGTACCCCCGCCGTCAACGCCGAGGAAGGTCTTCACGTCTAGCCCGGAAAGGGATGGATGGATACACCCTGGACCACTCGATTCACCGTCCCGGCTGCATTGGGAGCGTCGGGCGACAGCCCGAGCGAGACGCAGCGCAGCAATGCGAGTGTCTGCGCGAATACCACATAGGGCAAGCAGAGCTCGAGATCGGTCAGCGCGCCAGAGACGCGCCCGCCCGCCTGCAGCGCCAGGGTGTCCTGACCATCCCGCTCATCCGCTCGCGCGCTGAGCGCGACCACACGCCCTGCCACGGCATCGCCGCGCAACTCGCGCAACAGGTCGCGATCGTAGTGCCGCGCGTAGGCATCATTGCTCAGAAACGCCACCACGAGGGTACTGCCGTTGACGATGGTCTTGGGGCCGTGCCGAAAGCCGAGCGGCGACTCGCCGATGCTCACTACGCGCCCATCAGTCAGCTCGAGCATCTTCAGAGCGGACTCGAGCGCGAGCCCCTTCAGCTCGCTGCTGCCGACGTAAACCACCCGGTCGAACTGCGCTTGCACCAGGCCGGCGGCAAGCGGCACGTGAGTCGTCAGGATTTCGGTCCCCAGCGCGGCGATCGCTTCAATCCGCCCCTGCTCCGCCCGCGCGCCCCCGAGCGCCAGCGCCGCCGCCAGCAGCATCCCCGTGAAACTCGAGGTCATGGCGAAGCCCTGGTCGTTGCAGGCTTCCGGCAGCACGACGACACAGGCGTGCCGCAGGCCGCCGACGCAGCGACCGAGCTCGCCCTCCGCATTACAGGTCACGATCAAATGATGACACTGCTCGATCCGCTGCTCCGCCAGCTCGAGCGCCGCCACGCTCTCGGGGCTGTTGCCCGAGCGCGCGAAATGGACCATCAGTGTGGGTGTCTTCGGCGCCAGCGTACCGTGCGGGCTGGCCACGATGTCCGTCGTCGGAACCGCCTCGGCCTGCCGGCCGGCCTTCGCCAGCGCCGGCGCCAGACACTTGCCGATGTAGGCCGAAGTTCCGGCGCCGGTCAACACGATCCGCAACAGCGGATTGCCGAGGAGTGGCGCCAGGAAAGCCTGCAGGCGGGTGTCCGCGCCAACCTGACGCGCAATCTGCGGCCACACCCGCGGCTGCTGGGTGATCTCGCGCGCCGTCCACTGCGCGCCGGCGGCGCGGATCTGCGCCGCGCTCAGGCCCAGCGCTTCCGTCGATTCGTTCACGGTGTCGTCCCTTCGCAATCCGTTGTCAGTAACGCCAGGAAAGCCCCACGACATAGGTGCGGCCGAAGGCGCTGTAGCCATAGCCTACGCCGCTCTCGCTGCCACCGGTGTTCTGGCCGGGCGCCCAGGGTAGCAGCGGATTGCCATTGAGATAAGTGCGCGCGATCGAGTTGCTGAGATTCTTGCCTTCCCAGTAAACCTCCAGGCCGTAAGGGAGGCGGTAGTGCAGGCTCGCCGTCACCCAGTCGAACTTCTCGGTGATCGCCGGCCACCCGGGAACCTCGGTGCACTCCGAGCAGTCGGCGGTGAAGCTCGACTGGTGATCCCAGTTGACATCGGCGCTGATCGGTCCCTTGTCGTAAAAGAATCCGATCGTGAACGTGGTAGGCGGCGCGGCATTGATGGCGCCCACGAAGTTGCCATACTGGTCGTAGCTGCGGGTGCGCGTGGCCGTGAACTGCATGCGGGTGCCGAAGCCATCGAGCAGGATTTCCTGCCAGGTGAGCTCCACCCCCGAATACGTGCTCTCCGCACCGTTCGCCGGCGCTGTGACCGTCCACAGGAAGGGTGTGCCGGTCACGCCGGGGGTACCCGGGGGTCCGCCGATGTACTCCTGCGTCCCCAGGTTGACGTTGGTCGAGACGGCATCGTAGATGTCGTCCATGACCCTTTTGGCGAACACGTCGGCCGTGAACGCGGAATGCGGCGAATAGTACCACTCCAGTGACAGGTCCGCCTGGTTTGCACGGATCGGCTTCAGTCCCGCCGTGCCGTTGTAATCGAGCTCCGGGGTGCCGTTCTCGGCATTGTTGGTCGACGTAGGCGCCAACTCGCTCAAGTCTGGTCGCGCCATCGTCTGGGCCACCGCCAGGCGGGCCTGCAGCCGATTGCGGACCACCCAGTAAGCGAGGTTCAGCGAGGGCAGCGCCAGCGTGTAGCTGCCTTTGCCGCCGAGCGCCTGCGAATTGCCGTATTGGACGTTCCAGGTCTGGGTACTGCTGGCCGTATTCGATGGAGTCCACAGTGACACCGGCACGGCGGGCGCGGTATTGGCAGTCGTCGTGGTGTGCACCAGACGGACGCCCACGTTGCCCGACCAGCGCGAGCCGCCGAAGTCACCCTCCAGATAACCGGTGATGGTCTTCTCCGTCACCGCGTAGGAGTTGGAGGCGTTGACCTGAGGCAGGAGCTGCGCGAAGCTGAAGGGAGTGTAGGGTCCTGTGCACGGCTGAGTGGTGCAGTAGAAGGGATTGGGCTTGCCGTCGAGGCTCTTGAGGAAGCCGAGCAGCTGCCCGACGTTCAGCTCAGGCAGCACCACCGGATACGAGCCGCCCGCCCCCTCCATGAAGTTGGGCAGGCTGATCAGCGAGACGACGTTGTATCCCTGCGAGCCGAATGAATAGGGGTTGCATTGCACCGGGCAGCCGTACGTCTGATACAGCGTGCCGTATTCGCCCGAGCCGTTGGTCCAGTCGTTGTCCGAGTCGACCTGCTCCTTGGCGCGGTCGGTGCCACCCACCCCGAATAGCAGCTGCTCGAACGGGCCCATGTCGGCCTGCCAGGCGCCGCTCAGCGTCAGTCCGGTGATCTTGTCGTGCACCGAGAAGCCGTTGAGTCCCACATAATGCGTCGACCAGTATTTGTTGTTGTTGAGATAGCGGGAGTTCATCAGCGCCGTATAGGAGCAGTACCCGGCATTGGTCGTGCTGGCCGTGCCCGCGGGGCATGCTGACAGGCCGATCTGGCTCGGCGGTATGACCACATTGATGTCGGGCAGGCTGTTGGGCACGTCGGCGAAGTTGAGGATGTCCTCGGCGGTGGGCTGGTCGTTCACCAGGCCGGCCGTCACGAAACTGTCCTGGCCGCCCTCCGGACGGCTCGCGGTGGAGCGGTAGAGGTCCGCGCCGAAGGTGAGACTCTCGGTCGGCTTCCACTGCGCGTTGAGACCGTAGAGGAATGTGTCGACCTTGCGATTGATGGTGTTGTTGACCATCTCCGGCTGGAAATTGTCGACCGTCATCGAGGTGATGACGCCATTCTGTATTCCCGGGTTGTTCTCGAACGGCGTGCCGTCGGGATTGGCCGCGAAGTAATACGACTCGTTGTAGCCGATCTGCGGGTCGTTCAAATGGGTCCACAGCCCATCGGCCTTCAGCCGGAAGCTGTCGTTGGGACGCCATTCGATGTTGCCGATCACCCCGGTACGCTTCTTGTCGTCGAAGATCGAGCCGAAGGTGATGCAGCAGGGCGTGGCGATGAGCGGCGTGGAATTGGGGGGCGGCGTGACCCCATCGGGGGGGTACGGATAGCTGATGGGCCCGTAGATGTTCTGATTGTAGGCATTGAGCGAGTCGGTACGCGACTTGAGGTCGGTGTCCACGGCGCCCAGCACGAAGCCGAGCGTCTTGTCGGCGTTGGTGTCGCTGATGAAGGCGGAGAACTTCTTGCTGGTCAGATGCGACATGTCGTTCCAGTCGCCTTCGCCGTGCGCATCCGCGTGGAAGCCTGGATGATCGAAGGCACTGGCCGTGTGCAGATTCACCGTGCCGCCGATGCTTCCCTCCACCGCGGAAGCCTCAGGCGACTTGAGGACGTCGGCGCCCGTGATCAGCTCCGCCTGCAGCACGTCGAAGGCGATGTCGCGGCCGCTGTCGTCACTCGCGAGGATCCTGTTGTCCATGGTGACGATGTTGTATTCGGAGCTGAGGCCCTGCACCGTGATCTTCTGACCCTCACCGCCGGTGGTGCGCGAGACCGTGATGCCAGGCAGATGCTCGAGGGAGTCCGCGACGTCGGCGTCGGGGAAGCGCCCGAGCTCGGTCGAGTCGATCGAATCGAGCATCACGGGCGCGAACTCCTTGGTGTCGAGCGCTTTTTCCAGGTCCGCCGAGATGCCGGTCACGACGATCTCGCTGAGCTGTTGGGACGTTCCGTCCGAGGCGCCGGTGCTGCTCTGGGCGCTGGTGGTGTTCTGGTCGTTCTGCGCCGCCGGGGTGGCATCAGCGGCGTGCACCGCCGCGGGCACCGCGAGCTGCAGAGCGAGAAGGAAGCTGCAGGCGCCGATTGCGGCGGCAGGAGCGAGGGACGTCTTCATGGTACGTTTCCTTCTTGTGTGGTTCGCGGGTCGCAGGCCCGCGAGTAATGGGAGAGAACCTGCCGGACGTGATGGATGACGAGATCGGTCATCCGCGCCGGAATTTTTTCGGCGCGCACCGCGGCGTGACCCGCGGGGAGATACTGTGAAAGGAGCGCAAGCGGCGCCGTGCCGTCCTCGAAAGCTCCACGCAGCCGCTCGAGCGCAGCGACCACCGTGGGATCAGGCCAGTAGTAGCGGATGCGGTCGCTCAGGCTGTACTCCAACTGCAGATCGAGCGCGTGCCCGGCACCGTGGTAGTACTTGCGCCAATGCCGTGGATCGGCGCGCATGGCCTCGAGGAGCACCGTGCGTACGTTGGCGGTGTGCGACTCGCCATGCCACTCCCGGTCGATGCGATCGAGTGCCCACACTGCCTCGCGCAGCGCGAATGTGACGGCGGGCCCCACCTTCAGGATCGCGAAGTGATCGCGCACCAGAGCGCCGAGAGCCCCTTCGGTCTGGTAGTCGGTGGAATGCGCCTCGAACACGAGGTTGGGCAGATCCTCGAGGCAGTTGCTGAGTTGTCGCGCCTTTTGCGGCCGGTAGTCGATGACCCGGTCGTGATCGAACTCCACCCCGGGCTGCACGACGAGACCGATGACGCGGTCCCAGGCACTGTGCAGGCCGCTGCTCGCAAAGGCCGAGCGATGCGCGGCGACCGTGGCGAGCGCCGCGCGCGGCTCGGTGACCGCGAGCTCGCTCAGGGTTTCCTGTGCGCCGCCGGGCACCGGCACCTCGGTGCCGACCACGTAGACCGGCGGCTCGCCGCCGCAGCTGCGCCAGGCCTCCTCGGCGTGGGTGCACAACGCCGCTGTGCGTTCCGCCACGATATCATCCGTGAGCACACCGGGGTCACCGCCGCAGGACATCGAGCAATCGAGATGGATCTTGCGGTATCCGGCCCGCACGTACTCGCTCACCATGACAGCCGCGCGCGCCAGCGCTTCCTTCGCCGGCAGGGACTGCCAGGCGTTGGGACCGAGATGGTCGCCGCCGAGCAGCACACGCTCGCGCGCCAGGCCGCTCCGATCCGCCAGACCCAACACCAGATCGCGAAACTGCGCCGGCCGCAGCCCGGTGTAGCCGCCCTCCTGGTTGACCTGGTTGGAGGTGGCCTCGATCAGCGCGTAACCGTCCCGGGCGCGCGCATGCTCGACCGCGGCACGCAGCGCCAGCGGATGCGCCGAGCATACGGAGTAGATTCCGGCGGCCTCGCCGGCGCGATGGCGGCGCACGAGCTCGAGAAGCGCCTTCACGTGGTGGCCCCCTCCGGCTCGATGGCGAGCAGCGCCGCCGCGACGAAGGCCAACACGATGCCGACGATCTTGAGTGATTGCGGGACCAGGCCCAGGAGCGCCAGGGCGAGCAGCGCTGTGATCAGCGGCGCGCAGGCGTTGGTGAGCGGCGACACGACGATCGCCTTGCCGTAGCGGAAAGCATAGACCAGCGTCAGCGCGCCCACGGAGTTGAGGATCTGGGTGCCGGCGGCGAGGTAGGGACCATTGAAGCCATAGTTGATCGGCTGCGAGAAATCCGTCATCCAGAGCGCCACCGGCACGAGCACGATCCCCATGAGCATCA